>CAZFKZ010000001.1:0-50832 GCA_964519035.1 uncultured Rhodobacterales bacterium
GAACAGAAAAAGATCTTTTAACTTGGCAAGGTAAAAGAGGCGGTGCGGGTAAAATAGTTCCAACAGGATTTCCTAGGCCTCCATTATTTTAGAGTTATTCACTAGTTAAGTGTTTTTTGTTATCAAATAAACAATTTTTCAGTTAACATTTTATTGTTTAATCTTTAGAATAGATTTAACATAAATTTAACAAAATTTTAATAAATAATAGGGGAATTATTAATGAAACGTCGTGATTTTATTGGCAAAGCTGGAATTGGTATAGCTTCTGGAGTTGCTGCAGCGTCAGCTTTATCTACACCAGCCTTGGCCCAAACAAAGAAAACAATTACTATTGTCTCAACTTGGCCTAGAGATTTTCCAGGTTTAGGAGTTTCTGCTCAACGTTTAGCTGCAAGAATAACTGAGCTTTCTAAAGGTGCTTTAACTACTGAATATTTTGCAGCTGGAGAACGTGTAGGAGCTTTTGACTGCTTTGATGAAGTAGCTTCAGGTAATTCTACTGCATATATTGCAGCTGATTACTATTGGAGAGGAAAGCACCCAGCATTTGCTTATTATACTTCTGTACCATTTGGTATGACCACAGTTGAACATAATGCTTGGACAAAATTCAATGGTGGACAAAAATTATGGGATGAACTTTCTGGTTCATTTGGACTAAAAGCCTTACCATGTGGAGCAACAGGAACTCAAGCTGGTGGTTGGTTTAACAAAGAAATAAACTCTGCGGATGACTTAAAAGGTCTAAAAATGAGAATACCTGGACTTGGTGGAACTGTTATGTCTAAATTAGGCGCATCAAGTGTATCCTTACCCGGAGGTCAAATATATGAAAATCTCGTTTCAGGTGCTATTGATGCAACTGAATGGGTTGGTCCATATAATGATTATTTCATGAAATTCTATGAAGCAGCAAAATACTACTATACTGGTGGAATGCATGAGCCAGGTGGACCAATAGCTTTTGGTTTTAACGCAAGCTTTTGGGGTAAATTGAGTAATTGGGAAAAAGCTGTAATAACAGCTGCTAGCATGGAAGAAAATGCAGCTCAATTTGAAGAATGTATGGCGAACAATGGTAAATACCTTAAAAAACTAGTTGAAGAGCATGGAGTACAAATCAAGACGTTTAACGATGATGTTTGGGACTCTTTTGGAACTGCAGCTGCTGAAGTTTTTGAAGAAGTTAGGGATCATTCCCCATTAGCTAAAAAAATTGATGACTCTTTTCAAAAGAATTTAAGAGAAATAGGTGGATCAATGGCTAATTTAGAAGGAATTTTTCTAAATCAAAGAAATAGAATACTAGGTATCGTATAATATTTTAATTAAAAAGAGGTCAAGTGTCTGCTTGACCTCTTAATTTTTTATTTTTTATAAAATAGTTATTGGTTTTTTTATGTTTAAGTATGATCCAAAGCTTCTATCTTTGAACTCAAGCATTTTGTTATTTCGTAGTTTTGGTTGGATTATTCTTGGTCTTATTTTTTCTTTTTTAATTAATAATATTTTAGTTTTAAGTTATGATTTTCCCACTTATTACAATTTATTTACCAAAGTAAACTGGATGTCTTTTATAACTTTAGGCATTTATATTTTGGGTTTTATTTTACCTGTTTTATTTGTAATTTTGTCACCATTAAATACATTAAAATTTGATGCTTCATTGTTGCATAATTTCAATATTTATTTAATAAGAGCATGTTTTTGGGTAGTCATTCTTGTTGGGGTAACTGATTTCACTATTTCATTTATGAGAGTTGAACGTTTATTACCTATTTTTTTTAATGATTTTTTCGTTCGTGCTTTAAGTAGATCTGCTTTCGTAGGTTTGTATGTTCATTTACCTCTAATTTTGATTTCATTTATTATAGCTTTATTTACAAGAACAATTGGTTTTACATGGTTAGCTCTAATAATTGTAGCTGGTGAACTCCTAATTGTTATTTCTCGCTTTATCTTTTCATATGAACAATCCTTTATGGGTGATTTAGTAAGATATTGGTATGCTGCACTTTTTCTTTTTGCTTCAGCTTACACTTTATATGAAGATGGACATGTTCGAGTTGATGTATTTTATGCTTCTATGTCTAAGAAAACCAAAGGTGCAATTAATGCATTTGGTTGTATATTCTTAGGAGTTTCAACTTGCTTAGTAATTGTTTTAATTGGTTTTGATGGTAAGCAATCTATTATTAACAGTCCAATTATGAACTTTGAAGTTACTCAAACTGGCACTGTAGGTATGTTTATTAAATATCAAATGGCAGCTTTTTTAGGTATTTTTGCATTAACAATGTTAATTCAATTTATCAGTTATTTTTTTGATAGTGTTGCAGATTATCAAAATAATTCTCAACTTTCTGATCAAAAACAAAATCAAAGTCACAACTAAGGGTTACCTAGATGGAATTATTATTTTTATTATTATTAATTTTAATTATGGCTTTAGCTCTTGGTTCAGGTTTTCCAGTTGCTTTTGCTCTTCCTGGCTCAGCTGTTTTGTCTATAGGTGCTGCTGCAATTTGTGGTTATTTTTTTGAAGATGACGTTAGCGCTTATTTTCATACTGGTAGCCCAGGTCAATGGTTATCTGCAGGCGTAACAAATTTAAGAGGAGTGTATTGGGAAGTTGAACGAGACACATTAATAGCCATACCATTATTTATTTTTATGGGAATTATGTTACAAAGGTCTAAAATTGCTGAAGATTTACTTGTTACTATGGCTCAATTATTCGGTAAAGTTCCTGGAGGGTTGGGTATTTCTGTAGTTTTTGTGGGAGCCTTATTAGCAGCAACTACTGGTATCGTGGGCGCTACTGTCGTTGCGATGGGTTTAATATCACTTCCAGCAATGTTACGAAATAATTATTCACCTTCTCTTGCAACAGGAACAATAGCCGCTTCTGGAACTCTAGGACAAATTATTCCTCCATCAATTGTACTAATTATCTTAGCTGATCAATTAGCTTCTGCAACAGATCAGGCTGGAAGTATAAGAAAAGGATTATACAAAGCATCAACAGGTGAGTTTTCAATGCCTTCTGTTTTTGATGTAACCTCAACTAGTGCAGGCGAAATGTTTCTTGGAGCATTTATTCCTGGACTATTATTGGTTGCTTTGTACATGTTATTTATTCTTGTAATTGCGACCATATCTCCTAAAACAGCTCCACCTGTTCCATATAAAGGCCAGATGGATAGAGCCTTTTGGTTAAGGGTTATTATTACGTTGTTTCCACCTTTGACACTTATTATTCTAGTTTTAGGGTCTATTATTAGTGGTATTGCAACTGTAAATCAGGCTGGTGCTATTGGGGCCGCTGGTGCCATAGTTATGGCTGGATACAGACAAGCTGATGTTAATCCTAAACATGCTTTCTACCCTGCTATAATAATGTTTGTTTCACTAGTTACGATAGCTGTACTTTTACTTAATTTTGATATGAACATCAAATCTATACAAAGTCCTTCGGATCAAATAGCTATCTACATAGGCATAATTTCAACGTCAACTTTGGTTATTTCATTAATTTGGAGTGGTTGGAGGTTACTGGACGTTAAAAAAACTTTAAATGGAGTGATGTTAGATACAGCTAAAACAACTTCTCTAGTCTTTATTATTTTACTCGGAGCTGCTCTGCTGACTGCTGCTTTTAGGGCCTTTGGTGGAGAAGACTTAGTAAGGGATTTTTTAAATTCATTGCCTGGTGGATTTTGGTCTAAATTTATTATGGTTATGTTGGTAATTTTTATTCTTGGTTTTTTTCTAGATTTTATCGAAATAGCAGTTGTTGTTGTTCCAATTGTAGCTCCGATTTTATTGGCGGATCCTTCAGCTAATATTACTGCGGTTTGGCTGGGAGTGATGATAGGCTTAAATATTCAAACATCTTTCTTAACTCCTCCATTTGGCTTTGCTCTATTTTATTTGAGGGGAGTTGCACCAGCTATAGTAAAAACTGTTCAAATGTATAAAGGTGTAATTCCTTTTATTTTACTTCAAGTTTTTGCTTTAGGTATTGTTGGATTTTTTCCTGCTTTGGTAAATTATCTTCCTAATAGAGTTAGTTATCTATCTGAAACAGCACCTCCACCTAAAAATCCTAAAATCCAATATTGTTTAGAAAAGTTTGTATACAATGAAGTTAAAGATAAAAATAATATTACTGTATCATCTTTAACAAATGCTTTGATGATAGATTTTTCTGCGTTACCATCTAAATTAGAAACAAAGGCAAAAAAATCAATTAAAAAAGGTTTAACAGCAACAAATCTTTTAGAAGATATCTTAAAAGCTGAAAATCTTGTTAAAGATGCAACAGAAGAATACCGTCCACAACTTATTAAAGTTCGTAGAATTGAAAAATTAAATAGAGATATTCAATTTCAATTAAAAATATTAAAAAATGAAATTGAAATAACTGATAATAATAAGAAAAAAATTAAAGAACAACTTGTCTTAAACTTTGAAAAACTTACTTTAAAATCTCAAAAATTACTTTCTTCTATACCTTCTTCATGGGATAATCAATATAATGATTTTAATTTATTGGTCAAAAATGAAAAAAAACTTAGAAAAAAATATAGACGTTCTTCTGATCAATTTTATTCTGAAATGTCAAACTTAGTTTTTATCTTAAAAGGGAATAAACAATTTTATAACTTAGAAAATAAAGTTAGAAACTTTGAAATTATATTAAACAATAGTTATACCAATAAACCTTTAATCTTAAATGAGATTAAAGATTTATCCAAGGTTCTATCTTCTGTAGATGATAATGGAAAAATGAAATCTTATTTAAATAAAATTAAACGAAAAGTAAGGAAAAAAACACCTAACTTAAAATCTATTTTAAATGATTATAATAATCTTATTAAAGTTTACGATAAAAAATTCTTATGGCTGAGTAATGCTGATACGAAGTTAACTGATAAACTTGAAAAACTTTTGACTAATACATCGCACACTTTAGGTGCTAGAAGTCAAAAAAAGATACCAAGAGAAACAGCTTTATTTTTAGCTGCATGTAATTCAGTTCATAAAGATATCTCTCTTAATTTTTAATTTTGTAATAGGTTTTTATAAAATGCAATCTTCTAAAATGTCTTATAAAAATATGATGGTAGCACCACATCATTTAGCATCAAAAGTAGGCGCTGATATTTTAAAAGAAGGTGGAAACGCCATTGAAGCAATGATTGCCTCAGCTGCAATGATATCTGTTGTTTATCCTCATATGAATTCTATGGGTGGAGATAATTTTTGGTTAATTTCTGACAAAAATAATAAAGTTACAGCTATTGATGCTTGTGGATGTGCAGCAAAATTAGCAGATATAGATTTTTATAAAAACCAAGGATTTAATTCAATACCTGAAAGAGGTCCTTTAGCGGCTTTAACAGTCCCTGGCGCAGTTGCCGGTTGGAAATTAGCCTATGAATTTAGTCAAAAAGAAATGGGAGGTAAAATGCCTCTTAGTAGATTGTTATATGATGCTGAACAAGCTGCTAAAGATGGAATCGCAGTAACAAATACTTTAAAAAACAATTTAACTTCAAAGTTCTCCCAACTTAAAGATATACAAGGTTTCTGTGACGTATATTTAAAAAATGACAAAATACCTAATCTTGGCGATAAATTGGTTTTTTCTGCAATGTCAGAAACTTTCTCTCTATTAATTAAAAATGGATTAGATGATTTTTATAATGGAGAATTATCAAACAAAATAATTGCTGACCTTGAAATCTCTGGATCTCCCTTAAGGAAAGTAGATTTTGAAAATTTTAAAGCCTCTTTTGTTAAGCCATTAGAACTAAATATCAAAAATACGAAAGTGTTTAATCTACCTCCACCCACTCAAGGCATAGCATCAATATTAATATTAGGAGTTCTTGATAACTTATCTAACTGTTATGACGATGATTTTTCATTAATACATAATATTGTTGAAGCTACAAAAGTAGTATTTAAGGTAAGGGATAAATACATCTGTGATCCTAATTATATGGAAAAAGATGTTGAAGATTTTCTTAATTTTAATTTTATTAAATCTTTATCTAAAGATATAGATCAAAATAAAGCTTTACCATGGCCAGAATCTTCCGTAGGTGGAGATACGGTATGGTTAGGATCCTCTGATAACTATGGAAATTCTGTTAGCTTTATTCAGAGTATTTATTGGGAATTTGGGTCCGGTTTAATATTACCTAATACAGGTATAACTATGCAAAATAGAGGGATTAGCTTTTCTCTTGATGAAAAACACTTCAATAAGCTTTTGCCTGGTAGAAAACCTTTTCATACTATTCAACCAGCTCTTGCTCACTTTGATGATGGAAGAGTTATGTCCTATGGTACAATGGGTGGTGAAGGTCAACCTCAAACTCAAGCTACTATTTTTGCAAGATATGCGTATCTTAATAAGAATTTACAATCTTCAATAGATGAACCTAGATGGTTATTAGGTCGTACCTGGGGACAGGAGAGTACTTCACTAAAAATAGAAAATAGATTTACTGAAAGTACATATAAAAAATTGAAAGATTCTGGTCATAACATTGAAGTAACAGGAAAGTTTGAAGAAATAATGGGTCATGCAGGAGCTATTGTTAGACATCCTAGCGGGTTATTAGAAGGAGCATCTGATTTGAGAAGTGATGGTGCATCAATAGGAGAGTAGTATTAGATACTTTCCCATTTACTATTTTTTAAAATTTGTCCAGGTTTAAACCTTATTTTATAGGCCATGCTTGATACTTCCTTAATATAATATCCTAAATATAAATATTTAAAACTTTTTTCTTTACCATATAATAGAGATTTAATAATCATAAAATTACCTAATCCATGTTTAATATATTCAGGTTCAAAAAAACTATAAACAGCTGATATAGCATTTTTTTGCACATCAATTAACATAACTCCAACTAATTTTTTATCAATATCGTGAAATTCCATCAGGTAAGTATCAACAGAAGATATTTCAACCATGGAAATAAATTCGTCTTCAGACATTTTAGACATAGAGCCGTTTTTATGTCTTATATTTTGATATTTTTTAAATAACTTATAGTGCTCTTCAGTTACTATATTATTAGCTATAGTTAAGCTTAAGTCTTTAAATTTATTTTTTATGCGTCTTAAACTTTTTGTAAGTGAAAATTGATCAATAATAACTCTATACGACTCACAGGCATTACAATGGTCACAAACAGGTCTATACATCCAATTTTCAACTCTTCTAAAACCATTTAATGATAATTCATCAAAAATTGAGTTATTAAAGGATATATCTGTAGCTATTCTTTTCTCTACTCGACCTTCAATATAAGGGCAAGGGGCTGCTTTTGTAAGCATATATATAGATTGTTCTAAAATATTTTTTGTTTTTATACCGCTCATATTTATAATTACGACTTTTATTAATTTTTTTTATCTTTTTGATTTATTAGTTCTTGAGCTACATAAGGTGCAAAATAAGTAATTATACCATTACATCCAGCTCTTTTAAAAGCGATCATACTTTCCATTATTGTCTTTTTTTCGTCAAGCCAGTTATTTTTTATAGCACCCATTATCATGGAATATTCGCCTGAGACTTGATACGCATATATAGGAATTTTAAACTCTTGTTTAACTCTATATATTATATCTAGATAGGGCATAGCTGGTTTTATTATTATCATGTCTGCACCTTCAGATAGATCTAGTGATATCTCTTTTAATGCTTCTTCTGCATTAGCAGGATCCATTTGATAACTTTTTTTATCTTTAGTTGATGATGTCAATAATGAGCCAACAGCATCTCTAAACGGGCCATAAAAAGCAGAGGCATATTTTGCTCCATAAGACATTATTTGCACATTGTTAAAACCTTCTTCATCTAAAGCATCTCTGATCATTCCAACTCTTCCATCCATCATATCACTTGGTGCAATTACATCACAGCCAGCTGCTGCCTGCACAACTGCTTGTTTGCATAATATATCTATAGTTTTATCGTTGTCTATTTCATCATTATAAAAAATCCCATCATGACCATGATTTGTAAAAGGATCCAAAGCTACATCACAAATAACACCTAATTCTGGGTTAATTTTTTTAGCAATTCTTATAGATTCACATATTAAGTTCTTATCATTATAAGATTCTTTGCCACAAGGGCTTTTTAAATCGTTTTTTATTTTGGGAAATAAAGCAATTGCTGGGATGCCTAGAGATGTTACACGCTCAATTTCCTTATCTAATAAATCAAGAGAAAACCTATAGATATTTGGCATTGATTCTATAGGTTCTTTTTTATTATTTCCGTATGTAACAAAAATAGGATAAATTAGATCATCAACTGATAAATTAGTTTCTCTAACTAATTTACGAGAAAATTCTTTCATCCTATTTCTTCTCATCCTCACCCTAGGATAACTATTTAATGCAAGAAATTGATTTGAGTTTTTTTTCATTTTTACTGCCTGTATGTAATTACATATATTGCAATTTACACCTCAATAAACTATCAATCAACTTAGTTTTATTTTTAGTTAATATATAACAATTATATGCCTTATGAGGGATTTTTAAAATGTTATTATCACGTTTCTTTCTGCCAGTATTAAAAGAAAACCCAAAAGAAGCTCAAATAGCATCTCATGTTTTAATGTTACGTGCTGGATTATGCCAACAATCAACTTCAGGAATATATTCTTGGTTACCATTGGGAAAATTGATTTTAGATAACATTACAAGCATATGTAGACAAGAAATGTTAGCTGCCGGGGCTAATGAAATTTTGATGCCTACAATTCAACCTGCTGAAATTTGGAAAGAATCCAGAAGATATGAAGATTATGGCAAAGAAATGTTACGAATTAAAGATAGGAATGACAGAGATTTATTATATGGACCTACTAATGAAGAGTTAGTTACTGATATTTTTAGAACGCATATCAAAAGTTATAAAGAGTTACCTCTTAACTTATTCCATATTCAATGGAAATTTAGAGATGAACTTAGACCAAGATTTGGAGTTATGAGAGGCAGAGAGTTTTTAATGAAAGACGCCTACTCATTTGATTATGATTATTCCTGTTCTATTAAATCATATAACAAGATGTTTATTGCTTATATGCAATTATTTAAAAAAATTGGTTTGAAAGCTATACCAATGAAAGCTGATACAGGACCAATTGGAGGAGATTTAAGTCACGAATTTATTATAATTGCTGATACTGGAGAAAGTGAAGTTTACATTGAAGAAGATTTTCTTAATTATGAAGATAATTTAAATAATGTAGACTATGAAGACGACCTTCAAAAAATTGTTGATAAATATACTTCTTTCTACGCAGCAACTGACGAAAAGCATGACCCTAAACTTTTTAATAAAGATCTTAAAGGTTTGATTAAAACTAGAGGTATTGAAGTTGGTCATATATTTCACTTTGGTCAGAAATACTCTGAGCCAATGAAAGCAAATATCAATACTGATGAAGGTAAAAATATACCTGTGTTTATGGGATCTTATGGTGTTGGATTATCAAGATTAGTTGGAGCAGTCATTGAGGCAAACCATGATAAAGCTGGTATAATATGGCCCTATGAAATAACCCCGTGGTATTATAATCTTATTAACTTAAAAAATGGTGATGTAGATTGTGACAAAATATGTTCAGATATATATAATTATATTAAAACTTTATCTAAAACAGTTCTATACGATGATACTAATGAAAGAGCAGGAACAAAATTAGCAAAGGCTGATTTAATTGGTTTGCCTTTTCAAATAATTGTAGGGCCTAGGGGGATAAAAGAAAAAGTTTTTGATTTAAAAAATAGAAAAAATGGGAATATTCAGAAATTATCTTATAATGAATTAATAAACTTTATAAATAGTAATAACTAGAGTGAGTGTGAATTTGCTTTTTTTTAATCATACTGAACAAATGATAGCTTTTAGATATATAAAAGCTAGGCGAGTAGAGGGTTTTATTTCAGTTTCGGCTTGGTTTTCATTAATAGGTATTATGCTTGGCGTTGCTACTCTCATAGTCGTAATGTCAGTTATGAATGGTTTTAGAACTGAATTAGTTGATAGAATTCTAGGAATTAACGGACATTTGGTTGTTTATGAAAAAAACCAACCTTTTATATCCAATTATAATGAAATTATAAATCAAATATCTGATATTAAAAATGTTGTTGCAGTTACTCCTCACTTAGAAGGTCAAGCACTTGCAAAAAATGATAAAAATGTGTCAGGTGTAATAATTAGAGGAGTTAATTGGTCAGATTTAGCAGCAAAGAAATTACTTTGGAAGTCTTTAAGTGAAAATACTATTGAAAATTATAAAAATAAAGATGAGTTAATTATTGGCTATCGTCTAGCCCAACGTCTAAATGTTGATGTTGGTGACTTTATAACTTTAATTTCTCCAAATGGAATGGAAACAGCATTTGGAGTATTGCCTGTAAAACAAAGTTTTAAAGTTGGTGGTTTTTTTGACATAGGTATGTTTGAATATGATAATAATTTTATATTCATACCATGGAAAAAGGCGGAGATTTTTTTATCTTCAAAAAATTTAGCTCATGGAATAGAGATTTTTTTAAAAGATCAAAAATTTACTGATATTGTTTTGTCAGAAGTAAATCTAAAATTACAAAATAGATTAATAGTTATTGACTGGAAAAAAAGAAATTCAGCTTTTATGAGTGCTTTAGCAGTTGAAAAAAACGTTATGTTTATTATTTTAAGCCTAATAATACTTGTCGCCGCATTTAATATAATATCTTCTATGACAATGTTAGTTCAAACAAAAAAATCCGATATAGCTCTAATGAGAACCATGGGAGCATCAAAATATGTAATCATCAGAATTTTTATCTTAACTGCCTCAATTATAGGCTTTTTAGGGACATTTTTAGGTGTTGTTTTGGGTGTTTTATTTGCATCTAATATTGAAAGTATAAGACATTTTTTAACTAATATATTTGGTTCTGAATTGTTTTCAGCAGAAATTTATTTTCTTTCTAAACTCCCATCAAATATTAATATATATGAGGTAGCAATTGTAATATTGATTTCAATTTTACTTACTTTATGTGCTAGTGTTTTTCCAGCTTTAAAGGCTTCCCGAATTTTACCAGCTGAGGCTTTGAGATATGAGTAGTATTTCTCATAGTCTAGATATTTTAAATTTAAACAATATTTCTCATTCATATTTTCAACAAAATAACGAAATTAAGGTACTTAAAAATATCAACTTAAAAGTCTCTAATGGAGAAATTATTGCTTTAACTGGTCCTAGTGGAACGGGTAAATCAACTTTATTAAATATTGCGGGACTTCTTGAAAATCCAATAAGCGGAACTGTAAATCTTAATGGAATAGATTGTGGATTAATAAATGAAGAAAAGAGAACCTATATAAGAGGAAGAAACATAGGTTTTATTTTTCAATCTCATAGATTATTTCCAGAATTTTCTTCTCTAGAAAATGTTATGATTCCTCAATTATTAATGGGAGTTAATAAAAAAAAAGCTCTTTCAAACTCAAAGGAATTATTGACAACCTTAGGCTTGGAGGATCGTTTATTTTTTAGGCCATCTAATCTCTCTGGAGGAGAGGCTCAAAGAGTAGCTATTGCAAGGGCATTAGCTAATGTTCCAAAACTTATTTTAGCTGACGAGCCAACTGGAAATTTAGATCCTGCAACTGCAAAAAAAGTTTTTGATTTGCTTTTTAAATTAGTTAAGGCACTTGGTATTGGATGTATAATAGCTACTCATAATCAAAATTTAGCCAATTTAATGGATAGATGTATAGTACTAGAAAATGGGTCTATTAAATAAATAATTTATAGGATGTTAGATAATTTGAATATCAATAATAATTTTATTCATCTAAGAGTTCATTCAAACTTTTCTTTAGCAGAAGGAATGTTATCTTTTAATGATTTATCTAATTTTTGTAATATAAATATGCAACCTGCAATTGCTATTACAGATACTTCAAATATGTTTGGTGTTTTAGAATTTTCATTAGAAATGATTTCAAAAGGTGTTCAGCCAATAATTGGAATTCAAGTAAATATATGTGATTCTATAAATGAAGAGAGTCCATTAGGTGAAGTTGTTTTAATTGCAAAAAACAAATTAGGTTATAAAAATTTATTAAAGATATCAAGTAATCTGTCAACTAACAGTAATTTTGATAAATTTGTCGCTCATAAAAATCTGTTTAGATATTGCGATGGATTAATTATATTAACTGGTGGTGTCGAAAAAGGATTTATTGGCAAGCCAGCAAGCTTTGGAAATGTAGAACTTGTTTATGATCGCCTAAATTTATTAACAAATTATTTTCAAGACAATCTTTATTTAGAATTACAAAGACATGGAGTTGACTCAGAAGAGATAGCAGAATCAATATTATTAAAAGCAGCCAATGATTTCAATCTTCCTATCGTTGCAACTAATGATTGTTATTTTATATCTCCTGATAAATTTGAATCACATCAAATCTTATCGTGTATTGATAGAGGTCACACTCTATCTTCAATTAATCGAAGAATTTTAACTAAAGAGCATTTTTTAAAAGATACTAAAATGATGACTGATTTATTTAGAGATCTTCCTGAGGCAATAGAAAATACTATTATTATTGCAAAGAGATGTTCATTCTCAGTTGAAACTCACAAACCAATTTTACCAACGTTTCCGGGCTTAAAAGATAATAATGAAAAAGATTATTTATTTCAAATTTCATCATTAGGTTTAGATAAAAGGTTTTTATCATCAATTGATGAATTTTGTAACAAAACTAAAATTATATATAAAGAAAGGCTAAATAAAGAATTAAATATTATCAATGAAATGGGTTTTTCTGGGTATTTCTTAATAGTTTATGATTTTATAAAATGGTCCAAGGATAATAATATTCCTGTTGGTCCAGGACGAGGTTCAGGCGCAGGTTCTATAGTTGCTTGGTCATTACAAATTACTGATTTAGATCCTATAAAGTGGGGTCTTTTATTTGAAAGATTTTTAAATCCAGAACGTATTTCAATGCCAGATTTTGATATTGATTTTTGTCAAGATAGACGTGAAGAAGTTATTGATTATGTAAGAGATAGATATGGACATGATAGAGTTGCTCAGATTATTACTTTTGGAAGTTTGCAAGCTAAAGCAGCTATAAGAGATGTAGGTAGAGTGATGGAAATGCCATATGGTCAAGTTGATAAAATTGCAAAGTTAATTCCTATTGTTCCGTCTAACCCAATGACAATTTCAGGTGCGATTGAATCTGAAGAACTACTTAAAAAAGAGATGAATGAAAATGACCAAGTCGAAAAATTATTATTAACAGCTATGGATCTTGAAGGGTTGAATAGACACGTTTCAACTCATGCTGCAGGTCTTGTAATTGGAGATAGGCCTTTAGATGAATTAGTGCCTTTATATAAATTAAATGAAGAAGAAATTTCTGCAACTCAGTTTAATATGAAGTTTGTTGAAAAAGCGGGCTTAGTTAAATTTGATTTTTTAGGCCTGAAGACTTTAACTGTTTTATCTAAAGCAGAAGATTTAATAAAAAAGAAAATAAATGGCTTTAATCTTCAAAACATTAAACTGGATGATAAAAATACTTTTGAAATGTTATCAACAGGACATACAACCGGAGTTTTTCAGTTAGAGTCAGCTGGTATGAAAGATGTCTTAACAGGATTAAAGCCCGATAGATTCGAAGATATTATAGCCGTAGTTTCTCTATATCGCCCAGGTCCTATGGAAAATATACCAAGTTATATTAATAGGAAGCATGGCAAAGAAAAAATTCTTTATATGCATCCTGATTTGGAAGATATTCTTAAAGAAACTTATGGAATTTTTATTTATCAAGAACAAGTTCTAAGAGCAGCTCAAATTTTAGCAAATTTCTCTTTAGGAAGTGCAGATATTTTAAGAAGAGCTATGGGTAAAAAAGATCATGAAGAAATGCTTCAACAAAAAAATTCATTTCTAGAAGGGGCCCAAAAAAAAGGAATTGATATAAAAAATGCTGACGAAATTTTTGATCAAATTTCTGCGTTTGCAGGTTATGGTTTTAATAAATCGCATGCAGCTGCATATGCCTTAATCGCATATCATACAGCATGGATAAAATGTAATTTTCCTCATGAATTTTTTGCGTCAATGATGTCTGTTGAACATAATAATGTTGAAAAACTATCAATTTTTTTTCAAGATTTAAAAAAATCTAAAATATCTCTTCATCCTCCTTGTATTAACAATAGTAAAAACTATTTCTCCATAGAAAAATCAAAAAATAATGATACATATATCAGTTATTCATTATCTTCATTAAAAAATGTTGGAAATGAAGCTGTGCTAAAAATAATTGAAACAAGGGAACAAAAAGGAATATTTAAGAATATAGATGATTTTTTAAATAAAGTTCCTTTTAATTGTCTTGGTAAAAAACTATTTGAAAGTTTAATTAAAGCGGGTACTTTTGATTGCTTGGAGCCCAATAGAAATAAACTTTACAACTCTATAGATTTAATGTTGAGTTATTCGAATTCTCTTCAAAAAGAAAGAACGTCTAACCAAGAAAATTTATTCAACAATAACAATGAACTATCTCTAAATTTGCCTCAAATATTAGACTGGAGTTTGTTAGAAAAATTAAATAATGAGTTTTCTTCATTAGGTATGTATTTAAGTAGTCATCCATTAGATAACTATTCTATTGCATTGAAAAACTTAAACATTTCTAACTCGTCAGATTTGATTAACAATTCAAATGTAAATAGCTCAAAAAATATTCAATTATGTGGTTTAGTTTTCAAAATACAGAAAAGACAATCTTCAAGAGGCAAATGGGCTGTTATTTATTTAAATGATTTAGGTGGAGATTGTGAAGTTACACTTTATTCTGATATTTTGATCAAATATGAAAATTTATTAGATGAAAAAATACCACTTTTAGTTGACGCTGAAATTAAATATGAAATTAATCAAGGTTTTAGAATAATCGCTAAAAGGCTAAGAAATTTCAATGAATATATTTCAAATGCTAAATTGAATTTAACTATTGCTATTAAAAATATAACTTCAATTAAAAGCATAAGTACAGCCGTAAAAAGTTTGGTTAACGGGCCATCTAGTGTTTATTTTGATTTTCATATTGAGGATAATTACATTAAAATTAAAGTTAAAGAAAATGTAAAGTTTACTCAATCTTTTTTAGATCAGGTTTCAAATGTTAAAGGTATAAAATCAATTACTTATTCTTAAACCTTTATGAAACTTAATTACTTGCATAATCTTTTAAAATATCTTAAATAAAAACTATCTTGTGTAATGCTTGGTTAATATTTAACCTTCCGGTGTTTTTTAGAGCATTACTTTACATTAACCGGTAAAAAAGGAATATTTTACATGTCTATACCTACATTTACTATGCGCCAACTTCTAGAAGCAGGAGTTCATTTCGGTCATCACACAAGACGATGGAATCCTAAAATGGATCCATTCATTTTTGGTAAAAGAAATAATATTCATATACTCAATTTAGAAAAAACGGTTCCTATGTTATATGAAGCATTAGATGCCATAAATTCAATAGCTAAAAAAGGTGGCCAATTTTTATTTGTAGGCACAAAGCGCTCTGCCTCTGATTTAATTGCTCAAGCTGCAATAAATTGTGGCCAATATTATGTAAATCATAGATGGTTGGGGGGTATGCTTACCAATTGGGAAACTGTGTCTAAATCCATCAAACGCCTAAAAGCTATTGAAGAAAGAATTGAAAAAGGTGAGATAAATAGTTTAACTAAAAAAGAAAGGTTAAATATTGAAAGACAAAAAGATAAATTAGAATTAACTTTAGGTGGCATTAAAAATATGTCTGGCTTACCTGATGCTTTATTTATAATTGATACAAACAAAGAAGCTATTGCAGTATTAGAAGCCAATCATTTAAAAATACCGGTAATAGCTATTTGCGATAGCAATAGTAATCCATCTGGTATTGATTATCCTATTCCAGGTAATGATGATGCTCTCAGAGCTATATCATTATATTGCGATTTAGTAGGATCATCAATTCTAAAAGGTATGGAAAGCAACCTTGAACAAAGTGGCGTTGATATTGGTGCATCAGAAAATTTAACTGATGTTTTAGAAATTACGCCTGATGCTGATGAAAATAATAAAGTAGAAAATGCATCATAGTTTGTAATTGAAAAAAAATAATTTAAGAAAGGAATAATTATGGCTCTTTCCGCTTCAATGGTTAAAGAATTAAGAGAAAAAAGTGGTGCAGGGATGATGGATTGTAAAAAAGCTCTTCAGGAAACTGACGGCATAATGGAAGAGGCTGTTGATTGGCTTCGGAAAAATGGCCTATCAGCTGTTGCTAAAAAATCAGGTAGAGTTGCTGCGGAAGGTTTAATTGGAGTTACAGTTAAAGAAAGCTCTGGAGCTATTATTGAAATTAATTCTGAGACGGATTTTGTAGCTAGAAACGAAATTTTTCAAGGTTTTGTAAGGACCTGTAGTGAATTAGCTATAGACAATAATAATGATGTAAATTTTTTAAAACAATTGGCTTATCCAAATTCAGGTAGAACAGTTGAAGAAGAGCTTACCAACAATATAGCTACTATTGGCGAAAATATGAACATTAGGCGCATAGAAACATTAAAGATTTCAAATGGTGTTGTAATTTCATATGTTCATAACAGCGTTAAAGAAGGTTTGGGTAGGTTAGGAGTTCTAGTGTCTATTAAAACAGATGTAAAATCAGATAAATTACTTGCAGTTGGTAAACAAATTGCAATGCATATCGCTGCTACATCTCCTCAATCCTTAAATATAGAAGAATTAGACGAAGAAATTGTTGAAAGAGAAAAACAGATCTTAATTGATCAAGCATTAGCTTCAGGGAAACCTAAAGATATAGCTGAAAAAATGGTTATTGGAAGAATGCAAAAGTTTTACCAAGATGTTGTTTTAAATGAACAAACTTTCGTTATTGATGGCGAAACTAAAATTAAAGATGTTATAATTAAACTTGGAAAAGATATAAATTCAAAAGTTGAATTAACTGCGTTTAAAAGGTTAACATTAGGGGAAGGTATTGAGGTTGCTGATATAGATTTTGCTGCTGAAGTTGCAGCAACTGCTGGGGTATAGCGTTTTGAAAATTAAAGTTAACTTTTTTGAGGGCTAAATTTGAAAGAATTTAAGTGGAAAAAAATCCTTCTAAAAATTTCAGGTGAATCCTTAATGGGAGATAATTCTTATGGGATTGATACAGAAGTTGTAAAATCTTTTGCTAACGAAATAAAAAATGTTATTGAATGTGGTTTGCAAATTTCTATTGTCGTTGGTGGAGGTAATATCTACAGAGGAATATCTAGCTCAAATAATGGCATGGATAGAACCACTGGTGATTATATGGGAATGCTAGCTACTGTAATGAATAGCTTAGCAATTCAAAATGCACTTGAACAAATTAATGTTGAAACAAGAGTTCAATCAGCTCTTCCTATTTCAGCATTATGTGAGCCATATATTAGAAGAAAAGCAATTAGACATATGGAAAAAAATAGAGTTGTTATTTTTGCTGCTGGCACAGGTAATCCGTATTTTACTACAGATACCGCGGCAGCTCTAAGAGCATCTGAAATGAATTGTCAGGTTTTAGTTAAAGCTACACTGGTGGATGGGGTTTACTCTGCTGATCCTAAAATAGATAAAAATGCGAAAAAATTTGAAAATTTAACTTATCTAGACGTTTTATCTAAAGACTTAAAAGTTATGGATGCCTCAGCAATTTCTCTTGCTAGAGAAAATAAGATACCTATTGTAGTTTGTTCCATTGTAAAAAATAAAAATCTTACAAAAGTTCTTTCAGGAGAAGGTTCTTATACAATTATATCTGATTAGGAGATTATTTTATGACTGGATTGGACACAAATTCAATAAATGTTCGTATGGCTAAATCCTTAGATTCATTTAAAAAAGACTTAAGTGGTTTAAGAGTAGGTAGAGCTTCAAGTTCAATGTTAGATCCTATTAATGTTAATGCATATGGTAGTGTGCTTCCATTGAGTCAAGTTGGTACCGTAAGTGTACCTGAGGCAAGAATGTTAACAGTATCTATTTGGGATAATTCTCTTATATCTTTCGCTGAAAAAGCAATTAGAGAGAGTGCTCTAGGACTTAACCCAATGATTGAAGGAAATATGATTAGAATAGCTGTTCCACCTTTATCAGAAGATAGAAGAATTGAAATAGTCAAGGTTGCTTCAAAATATGCTGAAAATGCTAAGATTTCTATAAGAAATATAAGAAGAGAATTAATTGAAGATATTAGAAAACTTCAAAAGAATGGTGATATTAGTGAAGATCAAAAACATGGAGACGAATTAAAAATTCAAGATATAATTGATCTAAACATAAAACACATCGATGAAATTTTATCTGTTAAAGAAAAAGAAATTTTAGAGAATTAAGAGATATCCAGTATGACGCTACATCATTTAGCTATAATTATGGACGGTAATAGACGTTGGGCTTCAGAAAACAATCTTTCCACAAATGACGGACATCGTGAAGGAGCTAATAATTTATGGGATATAATAAAAAAAAGTTCAGAATTAAATATTAAATACTTAACTGTTTTTGGATTCTCTACAGAAAATTGGAAAAGGTCTAAAATTGAAATAACTTTTTTATTGTCTTTGTTAGATGATTTTCTTGAAGATGCAAAATCTAAAATTAAAAATTATGATTTTAATATTAGATTTATTGGAGATCTTTCAGTCTATGATAAAAAAATTCAAGATAAGATGTTTGAGATTGAAGATGTAACTAAACATAATGAAGGCTCTATTATAACCATAGCTCTAAACTATGGAGGAAGATATGATATACTTAATACACTGAATAATTTTATAAACACAAAAAAAGAAAATCAGTCTTTGGCTTTAAATGAGATGAATTTTAAGAGTTTTTCTCTAAATAAAGATATACCTGATCCAGATATGTTAATAAGAACTGGAGGTGAAAAAAGATTATCAAATTTTCTTCTCTGGGATTTAGCATATACTGAATTATTTTTTGTTACCCATATGTGGCCAGAGTTTACTGGTCTCTTGTTAGAAAAATATGTATCAGATTTTTTTAAGAGAAAAAGAAAGTATGGGGCATAAAAATTAGTTTTTATTTAAAAATAAAAAAATTTCTATCTTTAAAAAGTTTAAAAGAGCGTCTTTTGACAACCATTATTTTATTGTCAATATTACTTTTTCTTTTTTGGTCTGGTCCTTTTATAATTTCAATCTTTCTTATTTTGTTATTTGGTGGATTACTATATGAGTTAAAAAAAAATTACCTACATGAATTATCTCTTAGACATATAATTATAATTTTTATTTTTCCTCTTTTATTATTAATCTTCTTTATATTGGAGAAAGAAAATATTAATTTACAATTTTTTTCTTTTAGTAATTTGAAATTATTTTTAAGTACTTCTTTATTATTAAGCTTGATTTTCTTTTATAGTAAGAAAAATATATATTATTTTATTATTTCTTTTTTGCTTGTATGTTCTTTTTTTTCTTTGATACAGATTTTACTAAGCAATAATGGTCTATATATTTTCTTTTATGTGGTTATTCTAGTAACTTCGATGGATATTTTTGCTTATCTTGGAGGAAATTTATTTGGTAAAATTAAAATTGCACCGGCTATTAGTAATGGCAAAACTATTGAAGGAACAATTTTTGGTTTATTTTTTACGATTTTAATATCATGCTTTTTAAAAAACATTCTCTTATTTGATATTTGGTATGCTTGTGTTTTTGGTTTTATTATAGGTATTCTAGCTTTTTTGGGTGATCTTCTTGAATCAAGTTTTAAAAGAAAAATTGGAATAAAAGACAGTGGTACTTTATTTCCTGGTCATGGTGGTCTTTTAGATAGATTTGATGGATATATCTTAGTTTTTCCTTTTCTGATGATTTATTTTAATTATATTGTGTCATGAAGGAAATTTTTTAATGTTGAATCAAGAAAAAATTAAAAATATAATTATTCTTGGTGTTACTGGGTCAATAGGGCTTTCAGCCTTAAGACTTTTAAGAAAAAACAATAGAATTTTTAATCTTATTGGAGTGTCAGCTCACAATAATGCCAAGTTGTTGAGTGAAATAGTTAATGAATTTAATGTATCTAATGTTGTTTTATCAAATAAAAAAAACGTTGATCAATACTTTGGAAAATTTGATTTAAATTCTGGTGAAACTGAACTAATCAATCTAGCAAGTATTAAGTGTGACATGGTTATTTCTGGAATATCTGGTCTAGCTGGGTTACATTCTGCTTATGCAGCAATAAGCTCTGGAAATGATTTAGCTATAGCTAATAAAGAAACACTTGTGTCTGCTGGTAAATTATTTATGGAAAAAGCAAGAGAGACTGGTGTTAAAATTCTACCAGTAGATTCTGAACATAGTGCTATTTTTCAATGTATAGACCAAAAAAATATTAAAAATTTAGATCACATAACACTTACTGCTTCTGGTGGGCCTTTTTTAAATACACCAATAAATGAATTGGAATATGTAACATCTGATGATGCTATTAAGCATCCAGTTTGGGACATGGGAAAAAAAATATCTATTGATAGTGCCACTATGATCAATAAAGCTTTAGAGATAATTGAAGCTTCTGTTTTATTTGATCTTAATAAAGAAAAAATTGAGGTTGTAATTCACCCACAATCTATTATTCATGGTCTTGTGCACTATAAAGATGGGTCCATAATTGCTAATTTAGCTTATCCAGATATGATAACTCCATTAAGTGTTGCACTCGCGTGGCCAAACAGACTAGATCTTAAATTAAAAAAATTGTCTTTAATAGAAATTCATAATTTATCTTTCATTAAACCTGACTTTAATAAATTTCCCAGTTTACAATTAGGTTGGGATTGTTTAGATAATCCAAATTGTTCAGCAATTGTGCTTAATGCAGCAAATGAAATTGTAGTTGATAATTTTTTAAAAAATAAAATCAAATTCACTGATATTTTTTATATCATCTCTGAAATGCTAAATATTTACAATCCATCTAAGCCAAATAATATTGGTGATGTAATTGAAATAGACAAACTTACTAGAATAAAAACTATAGAGTTTATTAAAAGGAAATTATAAATGTTAGAGACTAGTTTTTTCTACACAATTTTAGCTTTTGTTGTAGTCCTTGCGCCATTAATTTTTTTTCATGAATTAGGGCATTATCTTATGGCTATTAAATCTGGAGTAAAAGTTGAAGCTTTTTCTATTGGTTTTGGACCTGAAATATTTGGATTTAATGATAAAAGGGGAACTAGATGGAAGTTTTCACTGTTACCACTTGGTGGCTATGTTAAAATGAAAGGTGAACTTTTAAAAAAAGAAGTTTCTAAAGATAACTCCTCTAATTTGAATTCAAATTCTTTTTCAGAAGCAAGTCTAAAAGCGCGGATATTAATTATATTGTCTGGTCCTTTAGCAAATCTTTTGCTTGGATTTTTAATAATTACTAGTGTTTTCATGTTGAATGGGAAGTATATAATTCCAGCATCTGTTAATTCAGTTATAGATAACCAACCAGCTAAAAATGCAGGTCTTCAATCTGGTGATTTGATAAGTAAAATTGATAATTTAATAGTTAAAAATTTTAACGATATTAGATCTATTGTTGAAAACAATCCAGAAAATAACTTAAAATTTGAAATTTTGAGGAATAATTTAATTATAACTATTAATGTAAAGCCTACAAAATTTTATAATGAATATTTAAAAAAAAATATTGGACGAATTGGTATTACCGCATACCCTGGAGTTTTAACTAAATTACCCTTTGATGAAGCTTTTCAATTAGGTATGAATGAATATTATAATATGACTTTGTCCTGGTTTAAAGGTTTTAAAGCTCTGTTATCAGGTAAAGTAAATAAAGAAGACATAGTTGGTCCAATCGGCATAGCTAAAATTTCTAGTTCTGTTTTAGAGAGGGGAATTTTTGATGTTTTAATTTTAATGGCTATTATGTCTATAAATTTAGGTTTAATAAATTTATTACCTATACCAGTATTAGATGGTGGACATTTGTGCTTCTATATCTATGAGGGCTTGGTTGGTAAACCAATTCCTCATAAGATCCAGAGTTTCTTCTTGCAATTTGGATTTATTTTTTTGATGTCGCTAATGTTACTTGTCACAGCTTTTGATTTAGGATTATAATAGATTAAATTAAATAACTTTTTCCTTTAAAGGTAGTTCAACATAACCATGTTTTATTTTAAATTAAAATCTAATTTTTTGACAATGACTATTTTTATTCTAACTTTATTTTTTATTTCATTTGAAGCATATGCAAAAGATTTTGTTATAGATAAAATTGTAATCAATGGGGAAAAGCGTATATCTGAATCTTTGATATTAAAATATGTTCCTAAACTCAAAAATAAATTAATTAATGATAATATTTTAAATAATATAACCAAAAATTTATATAGAACTGGTTATTTTTCAGACATAACAATAAAAATTGATAAAACAATTTTAAAAATCACGGTTGAAGAATTTCCAATTGTCAATGAAGTTTTGTTTTCTGGAAATGATCTTCTTGATGAAGAAATATTAGTAGCAATAACAAATATTAAAATAAGGGATGTTTTTAATAAAATTAATATAAATAATGCTATTGAAAATATTCAAAATGAGTACCAAAAAATTGGTCGTTATCTATCTGTTATTAAAGTTAAAAAAATTAATCTGCCAGAAGGTAGAGTTAACTTAATTTTTGAAATAGAAGAAGGTTCTTTATTAGTTGTAAAAAATATAAATTTTACAGGTAATAAAATTTTCTCTGATAATGATTTAAGGTTTGTGGTTAGTACAAAAGAAGATGCTTGGTATAAATTATTTGCTTCTAATAAATTTGTGCCCAGTCGTTTAGAGTTTGATAAAGAAAAATTATATCAATTTTATAAACAGAGGGGATTTATTAATTTTAAAGTTAAGTTGGCTAGAGGAGATCTTTTGCCTGATTTTTCTGGTTTTAATATTAATTTTATTGTCGAAGAAGGTTCAAGGTTTAAAATTAATGATATAAATATTAAATCTGAATTTAAAGATAAATCTAGCACAGAATTATTAAAAAAAATTCCAATTAAGACTGGAGATTATTTTGATAGTAGAGCCTTAAATGAAAGTACTATTATAATAAACGAGCATTTTGCTGAATTAGGTTATAGCTTTGTAAAAATAATTCCACAATTGAGACAAAATAAAGACTTAGTCGATATAATTTTAATTGTGGATGAAGGTAATAAAAATTATATTAATAAAATATCTATTTTGGGAAACACTAGGACAATAGATTCAGTGATAAGAAGAGAAATTCTTATACTAGAAGGTGATCCATTTAACAATACTAAATTAAAAGAATCAATTAATGCTCTAAAAAGACTTGGATTTTTTAATTCCGTTACATACAAAATAGATAGAGGTATAGTAGATAATTCAGTTGACATTACTATAAATGTAGAAGAAATGAATACTGGCTCTGTAAGTTTTGGTGTTGGTTATTCATCATTGAATAGTACTAGCATGACGTTTGGTTTAAATGAAAAAAACTTTTTAGGTGAAGGTACAAAAGCTAGATTTGAAGCAACTCTTTCAGATAAAAAATCAACTTATAATGTTGATATAACAGAACCATATTTTTTAGATAAACCTATTTCTTTTTCTACTAATTTTTATAATCAAGAGAGTGAAAATAATAAAGGTGATATTAAAAGTGATGAATTTGGGCTTGGTTTAGGCTTAGGTATTAAAGAAAAATTAATATTTCATTCTCTTGGTTATTCTTATGCTCAAAGTAGTTCTACAACTTCTACTACTTCAACAGCAACATCTGTTACCGGTGAAGAAGGAATAAATATCATTACATCTTCAATCAAATATTCAATATTTAAAGATACAAGAGATAATTACTTTAATCCTTCAAGTGGTTATAAATGGTCATTAATAAATACACTAGCAGGAATTGGAGGAGATACTAGATTTGTTAAATCTATAGCAAAATATCAAGTGTACTATCCTATTAATTATAATGATTATACTCTTGCCTTTAAAACAGGTTTAGGTTTAGTTAATTCCTTAGATGATAAAATAACTCGATCAAATAGGTTTAATTTGGGAGGTCGAGTTATTAGAGGTTTTGATAACGGAGGAATAGGCCCACGTGATATTGGAAATAAGCAAGCTGTGGGAGGGAATAATTTTTATAATATCTCAACTGAGTTAAGATCTGATAAATTTATGCCAGATGATACCGGCATTGAATGGATTTTGTTTTCTGATATTGCTTCATTATGGGGAACTGACTATGAAACAGGAGTTGAAGGTTTTGACGATATAGAGCCTAGAATAACATCTGGGTTTGGTTTATTAATGAATACTGCTGTAGGCCCTCTTCAATTTCTTTGGGGTTTTCCTATGCAAAGCAAGTCTTATGACGTAGAAGAAAATTTCCAATTTTCTATTGGAACAAATTTTTAATAATTTTTATGTGTTTTGTTAAATATGGTTTGAGTCTTTAATGTTATTAGTAAATATGTTTATGGTTTCAAATTTAATTATTAATAATAATTTTATTAATAATACATTAATATCTAGCTCATTAAAAAATATTGCTATTTTTCGTTTGTCTCAAAATGTTGAAAAAAGTAATATTGGAATAATTGACTTTAGGAAGATTTTAAGAGATTCTAATGCTATGAAAAATTTAGGGAAAATATTTGTTGAAGCTGAAAAAAAAATAAATTATGAACTTAATCTGAAACAAATCGAACTTAAGAAAAAAGAAAAATTAATTATAAAAAACAAAAATAAATTTACAAAATCTGTTTATCAATCAAAACTTAAATTATTTAAGGAAGATGTATTTAAGGTTCAAAACTATGATAAAAAACAGAGAGCTGGTTTAAATAAATCATTTCAAATTATTCAAAAACAATTAAAAGATTTACTTGCAAAAATCATTAAAGATATATCGATAAAAAAAAATATGAATATAGTAATACTTAAAGAAAATATTTTTATAATTAATGATAAAAGCATTGATTTTACTTCAGAGGCACTAGATTTTTTTAATAAGAAAACTAAAGATATCTCTATAGAGATAGTTATACCTAAATAATTTTTAAAATAGGAAAAATGTTAATGCATAAGCATTTTTTTAAGTTTGATAACTTAGTTACTATCAAAGATATATTAAATATTTTAGAAATATCAGATTCCATTTTTTTATTAAATAACATTAAAAAGGATATTACAACTCTAGAAATTCATGTTTATGATATAGTTTCTTACAAAAACTTATCAATTAATAAATTATCATATTTGTCTGATAAAAAAAAAATAGATAATAATATAAAAAATGGAATAATTATTACTGAACAAAAAAATATTTGTTTGATGAATTCTGATATAATTATAATTCCTCATCCTATGCCAAAGCTTGCTTTTCATAAAATATTAAATTTTTACTTTGATCAATATTTTTTAAAATCTAAAATTTATTCTAAACATTCATCTGCTATAATTGACTCTAAAGCAATAATTGGAAAAAATGTAAATATTGGTCCTTTTACAATTATAGAAGAAGGTGCCATTATTGAAGACAATTCATATATCTCTGAACGTGTTACAATTTCTAAAAATTGTAAAATAGGACAAGGTTCTTTTGTTGGCGCTGGAACATTTATTGAGAATTCTATTATTGGTGATAATGTAAGAATATCTTCTAATTCAGTCATAGGAAAAAATGGTTTTGGTTTTATTCCTAATAAAATTAATACATCAATCACTCCACATTTAGGTGCTGTTATTATTGGTAACAATACTAATATTGGATCGTGTTGTACTATTGATAGAGGTTTATTAGATAATACTACTATTGGTAATTTTGTAATGATTGATAACCAAGTCCATATAGGTCATAATTGTTTAATAGAAGATTTTTGTATATTAGCAGGTAAAGTTGGTACTTCTGGTTCAGTTTCTCTTGGACAACATGTAATAGTAGGAGGTGGAGTAAACTTTAGTGATAATATTACTATTGGAGAAAATTCTTTAATTGCTGGTGCCTCTAATGTGTTTAATAGTTTTCCTGAAAATAGTAAAATTGGTGGAAGTCCTGCACAAGATTTAATGGAATGGAAAAAATTAATTGTATCTCAAAGACTTAATCTTAAAAAAAGAAAGAAATAGTAAATATGATAATTAAAGATGAAAATGAAAACATTAAAATTCTTTCATACAAGGAAATAGTTGAACTTATTCCTCATAGATACCCATTTTTATTAATAGATAAAGTTACTAATATAATAATAGATAATTCAGCAAAAGGTATAAAATTTGTTACTATTAACGAACCTTTTTTCCAAGGACATTTCCCTAATCATCCAGTAATGCCGGGTGTTTTTATTTTAGAAGCTATGGCCCAAACTGCTGCATGCTTAGTGTCATTTGCTGATATTACTTTAGCAAAAGATAATTTAGTTTTTTTTACTGGCGTTGAAAAAGCAAAATTTAGAAAACCTGTTTTGCCTGGTTGTACATTAGAATTAAATATTAACATTTTAGCTAATAAAAAATCTTTATATAAATTTAGTGCGGATGCTTGTGTAGATGATGTGACGGTTGCAACATCTGAATTTTCTGCAATGTTAGTCAATCAGGATAAAGCATCATGAATATGATTGAAAAATCTTCTATTATTCATACTAATTCTAATATAGGAGAAAATGTTAGTGTTGGACATTTTTCAGTAGTTGGTCCTAATGTTAAAATAGGAAAAAACTGTATAATACATTCACATGTAGTTATAGATGGTGATACTACTATTGGTTCAGGAAACATTATTTACCCTTTTAGTGTAATCGGTTCTAAACCGCAACATTTGAAATATGATGGTGAAAAATCAAAATTAATAATTGGTGACAATAATATTATAAGAGAACACGTTACTATGCATCCAGGTACAGAAATAGGGATTAAGAAAACTGTAGTTGGTAACAATGGGTTTTTTATGGTTGGATCACATGTAGCTCATGACTGTATAGTAGGTAATAACGTTGTTTTTGTGAATAATGCAGTAATTGGCGGCCATGTTGAAATATCTGATTTTGTATATCTTGGAGGTCATAGTGCTGTTCATCAATTTTGTAGAATTGGAAAACATGCCATTATTGGAGCTGGTACTACTATAGATGGAGATGTTATCCCTTTTACATCTGTTGTAGGTAGCAGGGGCACTTTAAGTGGATTAAATTTAGTTGGTTTAAAAAGAAGATCATTTTCGAAAGAACAAATTAAGACTTTAAGGAATGCTTACAGACTATTATTTGCTCCAGAAGGTACTTTTGTAGAAAGATTATCTGAAGTTAAGGACTTATATAGAGATAATGATCTTATAAATGAAATTCTACTATTCTTAGAGCATGATTCTAATCGTTCTTTAGTACAACCTAGGATGGATAGGTTCTGATGCAATTAGGGATTATTGCAGGATCTGGTGAATTACCTATATTGATATCTAAACAAAATAAAGATGCTTTTGTACTCTGCATAGATAATCATGCTTTGACTAGTTCATTCAAAAATAAATCTAAAAGTGTTTCTCTCTTAGAGCCTGATTTATGGATTGAGATATTAAATAAGGAGGCTGTTACTCATTTAATAATGGCAGGAAAAATCCATAGACCTAAAATCTTAAAGAAAGATTTAAGTAAAAATGCTCAATTACTTTTAAATGAAATTGTATCTGTCGGTGATAACGAAGCTATCAACATTATAGAAAATTTTTTTTTAAAACACAATTTTAGTATATTACCTGTATCTTCACTTTTAAAAAAATGTTTTTTACCAAAGGGTTTCTTAATAGAAACAGATAGCTCCTTAAAATTAAAAAAATATATAATTAAAAGTACTGAATTTGGAGTAAAGCTACTAAACGGCCTATCATCATTTGATGTTGGTCAATCAATAGCTCTATCTTCAGAATATGTACATGCAATTGAAGGGCCTGAAGGAACTGATGCTATGATAGAAAGAGCAGGTAAGCTAAGTCTTGAACACTCTAGAACAGATAATTTTGGACCTGTATTAATAAAAATTCCTAAGTTAAAACAAAATAAAAATATTGACTTACCTGTGATTGGTATAAATACAATAAAAAAATGTTTACAGTTTAATTTTAGTTCTATTGTTGTCTCATCACAAGGTACTATAATTTTAGATTATGACTCGTTTATTAAGTTTACAAAGAAAAATAAATTTTCGATTTTTTCAATTTGATTAAATTTTTTAATTTAAGGGCACTGAGCTTATATCTATGAAATCAAGTAAAAAAATTTTTATTTTAGCTGGCGAAAGTTCAAGTGATTTTATTGGATCCACATTAATGGATGGATTAATTAATAATCTTGATAAGAAACCTTATTTTTTTGGAGTAGGGGGAAATCTGATGCAAAAGAGAGGTTTAAAATCTATTTTTGATATGAATGATTTAAATATCATTGGATTAGTTAATACTATTTTTAATTATAAAAGTCTTAAAAAACGTATAAACGAGCTTGTAGATTTAATAATGTTAGAAAAACCAGAAGCTATTATAACTATTGATAGTAAAGGTTTTTCTCTTAATCTTGCTAAAGAGTTAAAAAAAAAATTTATAAAATCTGGTTTTAAATCTCCACTTATTCATTTTGTACCTCCTACAATTTGGGCTTATGGTAAATCAAGAGCTAAGAAATGGATTGGTGTTCATGATATTTTATTTTGTTTATTTAAAAAAGAAGTAGGAATTTTTAAAGAATTAAATATTGACTGTATTTATACTGGTAATCCTTTTGTTGAGAAGTTTCTTAAAGAAAAATACCGTACATCTAATAAAATTGAAATTAAACAAAAATTTTTGCTTAACAATAAGAATTTTAATGTTTTGTTATTACCTGGAAGTAGAGATTCTGAAATTAGGTATATTTTGTTAGATTTTATTAAACTAATTAAATTAACAAATAATGAGAATATTTCATGGATTATGCCAACTACTAAATTACAATATCCAAAAATTATAAAAACTCTAAATAGGTATAATTGTAAAGATAATGTAAAAGTTATAATACTTGAAGAGAATTATGAAATTTTAAAAGTAGCTGATTTAGCAGTTGCCTGTAGTGGAACTGTGACCTTAGAGCTTGCCATGTTTTCAATACCAACAATAGCAGTATATAAGTCAGATTGGCTAAGTTCTCTTGTAGGCAGATACTTAGTAGACTTTAAAAATGTAATTTTACCAAATTTTTTGCTTAATAAGCAACTTATTCCATTTTTGTTTCAAGAAAAATGTAACAGTTACGATATTAATAGGTTATTAAATAAATACATTACTTCGATTGATATAATTAAAGCTGAATATGATTTAGCTTCAAAAGTTATCTTAGATAATTTAGATTACTTCGAATCACATAAAACAATATTTTCAAATAAATCGAGTAAAAAAATCCTAAATATAATTGATAATTTTAGTTTTTAATTACCTTTTTTCCAAATTAACAAATTCTCTTTTTGCGTATCCAGTATATAATTGTCTTGGTCTGCCAATTCTTTGTACCGGATCAGTAATCATTTCATTCCATTGGGCAACCCATCCAACTGTTCTAGCTACTGCAAATAACACAGTAAACATGTCAGTTGGGAAACCCATTGCTTTCAAAATTATACCTGAATAAAAATCTACATTTGGATAAAGTTTTTTTTCTATAAAATATTCATCATTTAAAGCTATTTTTTCTAATTCCATTGCAATTTTTAATAAAGGTTCATTTTTTATTCCTAATAAACCTAATACTTCATGACAAGTCTCTCTCATTACTGAAGCTCTTGGATCATAATTCTTATATACTCTGTGTCCAAAACCAAAAAGTCGAAATGAATCATTTCTGTCTTTCGCTTTATTTACATATTCGTTAATTCGACTAACGTCTCCAATTTCAGATAACATTTTTAACACGGCTTCATTAGCACCACCATGCGCAGGACCCCACAATGACGCAATTCCTGCAGCCATACAAGCAAATGGGTTTGCTCCAGATGAACCAGATATTCTAACCGTAGATGTTGAAGCGTTTTGTTCATGATCAGCATGCAAAATTAAAATTTTATCCATAGCTTTAGAAATAATTGGATCAATCTTATACTTTTCAGCAGGTACTGAAAAACACATGTGTAAAAAGTTTTCAGCATAGTTTAAATCATTTTGTGGATAATTAAACGGTTGCCCCAACGAATATTTATAAGCCATTGCAGCGATCGTTGGTATTTTTGCTATTAATCGTCTTGATGCAACTAACCTCTCATATGGATCATTTATATTTGTTGAATCTGGATAAAACGAGGATAAAGCGCCAACTACACCTACCATAATAGCCATGGGATGTGCATCACGTCTAAATCCTCTATAGAAATTGATCATTTGCTCATGAACCATAGTATGAAAAGTAATAGCATTTTCGAATTCATCTTTTTCTGGTTTTTTAGGTAACTCTCCATTCAGTAATAAATATGCTACTTCTAAAAAACTACTATTATTGGCTAGTTGATCAATCGGATAACCTCTATGAAGAAGAATACCTTTTTCTCCATCTATATAAGTAATTCCTGATTCACATGATCCTGTAGACCCATACCCAGGGTCATAGGTAAATATATCCAAATCATTGTACAAAGTCCTAATATCTAAGACAGAAGGTCCAACAGTACCATCTAGACATTTAAGTTCTAGTTCTTTACCATTATGTATGATGAATGATTTATCCGAATTTGATTTATTTGACATGTTAACTACCTTAATTAATAATATTAGTTTATAAGAACTAATATAGTGGATTAATATTTATAATTTAGACGCTTAAAACTTGTTGCACAACCAAGTGCAAAAATTACAGAAGCAATATCAGGAGAATTTGTTTTACCTGTTAATGCAATTCTTAAGCTTGGCCCTATATCTTTAAATTTTATTTCATTTTTAATAAAATAATTTTTTAAAGATGTTTCTATTTCTTCTTTTGACCATAAACATTTATTTAATATTTTACTTATGTCACTAAGTATAAATTTATTTTTTAATAACATATCATAGAATTCATTGTTTTTACAGAAAAAATCTTCGTTAACTATCCACTCTATATCATCAAAAATTTCAGTAAAGACATTCACTCTTTTTAGGAGCTCAGGTAAAATATTTTTTAATCTTAACTCAGCATCTTCAGATAAATTGATTTGTATATTTGACTTAATTAATAATAATAATTCATTTAAATCCATGGAATTAAGACAACTTGAATTTATATTATTTAACTTTTTAATGTCAAATTTTGCAGGAGAATTATTAATTTTTTCAAGAGAGAATAATTTGCTAGCGCTTTTTATATTATAATCTTTTTCATCTTCTGTCGACCAACCTAATTGAAGCAAGTAGGAACACATTGCTTCATTAATATAACCCATTTTGTTAAATTCATATACATTTGTTGCTCCGTGACGTTTTGATAATTTCGTTCCATCTGTTCCATGTATTAAAGGAATATGTGCATAGACAGGTTTATCCCAGCCCAAATAATTTATTATTTGAACTTGTCTAAATGTATTGTTAAAATGATCATCACCTCTTATTACATGTGTAACCCCCATATTAAAATCATCAACTACAGATGACAACATGTATGTTGGATTTTTGTCCGATCTTAAAATAATCATATCATCAAGAATTGTATTTTCTACAGTTACTTCTCCTTGGATTTTATCTTTAATAGTAGTGTTACCTTCCAATGGCATTTTTAATCTAATCACATGCTCATCATGAATATCATTTTTTGAAGTTTTATTTCTCCATGGAGACTTAATTGGAACACCCGTTTTTCTACTATTAACTCTAAGTTCTTCAATTTCGTCTTGATTTAAAAAACATTTATAAGCAAAACCTTGCTTTAATAATTGGTTTGCAACTTCAATATGTTTAAGTTTTTGTTCTGATTGATAAACAATTTCTTCAGTAGAATTCAAATTTAACCATTTCAAACCATCATATATAGCTTGCACTGCTTCTTTAGTAGATCTTTTTTGGTCTGTATCTTCTATTCTAATTAAAAAAGTTCCATTATGTTTTTTAGCAAAAAGGTAATTAAAAAGAGCAGTTCGAGCTCCACCTAAATGCAAATAACCAGTTGGAGATGGTGCAAATCTAGTGACAACTTTCAAAATAATACCTTAAATAAATTTATTAACTATTAGTTACATACAAAACTAAAAAATTGAAAGCTTATAATATTTAATGAATATTAATATTCTCTAAATAAGCCGCATAATATTCCTTGTATGGTAATTCTGTCTGGACCATATATATACGTTTTATATTTATCATTGGCAGGCTCTAGGGCAATGCTATCACCTTTTTTTCTAAACCTTTTGAGTGTAGCTTCTTCATTATCTATTAGTGCTACTACAATATCTCCGTTTTCAACATTTGTTTTCTTATTAATAATCACAGTGTCACCATTTAATATTCCAGCATTTATCATTGAATCACCATCAACACTTAGAGCGTAACAATCTCCAGACATTGTAAGTGATGAGGGTATATCAATAAAATTATCATAATTTGAAATAGCTTCAATTGGAGTACCTGCTGCAATTTTTCCAAGAAGTGGAATTTCAACGTTTGTTTTATTTATAGGAGAATGGTTCAATACTGATTTTTTAGAAATAAATTTATCTTTGAAATTAATTACTTCACTATTGTAAAGTTGCCCATTTGGATACTTTTTCGGAGCTATCGCCCTAGCTTTGTTTTCAAGACGTTCTACAAATCCTCTTTCTTCCAAAGATTTTACAATTCTATGGATTCCAGACTTTGATTTTAATGATAAAGCACTGCAAATTTCTTCATAAGAGGGAGTTATTCCATTACTTTCAATACATTCAATAAGATAATTGAGTAGCTCATTTTGTTTTCTTGTTAACATTTAAATCTCCTGTTCATCTTTTGTTCTACATAGAAGATGTATGGATTACAATGTTTAATTTAAATATTGCTCGGAAATCTAATTATTCTAACTTTATCTCCATCTTTATTCATCTTTTCAAATGGGTTTCTGAGTATTAAACAATCAGCTAAAGAAAATTGATGAATCATAGAACTGTCTTGAGGAAAAAAGGGTGCAGCAAAAATATTTCCATTTTTATTTATAAGTGAAGCTCTAACAAAATCCATTCGTTCGTCATTTTCTTTTAAATTACCCTCTAGTGTGGCCATTTCATAATTTGGAAAAGAAGCATCAGTTCCTAACATTATTTTAATTGCTATATTAAGAAATATAAATGAACATACTCCACTTGAAACAGGATTGCCGGGCAATCCTAACAAAGGAGTGTTATTTATTATAGAAAATAATAGAGGTTTTCCTGGACGCATAGCTATTTTCCAAAACTCAATATTGTTATCTTCTTTGAAATTTAACAATGATTTTTGAATTAAATCATACTTTCCAACTGATACACCCCCTGTGGTAACTATTAAATCGCTGTCAAGAGCGTCATTTAATGTATTATAGATGCTTAATTGGTTATCATTTGCTACAGGGAGTATTCTAGGTATTCCTCCCAATTCTGATATCATAGAAGCTATCATAAGATTATTTCCACTTGGAATTTGGTTTTCTGTAAGTTGTTCGCCAACTTTTAAGATTTCGTTTCCAGTTGAAAGTATAGAAATTACTGGTTTTCTTGTAACGGTAACCCACGCATTACCTGTCATTGCAATAGAACCAACATGTCTTGAATTGAGTATGGTACCTTTTGATAGTATTTTTTGACCTTTTTTTAAATCTAAGCCTTTCTTTCTTACATTTTGATTTTTCTTTATCTCTACATTAATAAGAATTTTTTGATCTTTTATTTTTCTTACATTTTCTTGAATAACTACTGCATCAGAACCCATAGGTAACTTGGCTCCTGTATATATCCTAACAACCTCACCAGTATTAATTTTTTGTTCATAAGGCTTTCCAGCTGATGACTCTCCAATAACATTAAAAGCAGTGAATTGATTAATTTCTGATTTTAACTTGTTGTAATCTTTTGTATTTATAGCATATCCATCCATAGATGATGAATCAAAGTTAGGATTGTTTCTTGAACTAACTATAGGTTCTGATAAACATCTGCCTATTGATTCATGTAAAAGAATATCTTCATTACTATTTTTTTTTAAATTAGATTCTATTCTTTTAATTGCCTCGTATAATGATAATAGTTTTGCTTTAGACATTGAATTCCCCAGATTTCCCTCCTGACTTATGTATAAGCTTAATATCGGAAATCTTCATGCTTCGATCAGCACTTTTGCACATATCATATATTGTTAGAGAAGCAATGCTCACTGCAGTTAACGCTTCCATTTCAACACCAGTTTTTCCAATTAAAGATGCTTCTGCTTTAATATTTATGCATAACTCATTGGTATCAGGAGTTAATTCAACATTAACATAAGATAATGGTATGGAGTGGCATAATGGAATTAATTGTTCAGTTTTTTTAGCTGCCATAATACCTGCCAATTTGGCTATAAGTAATACATCTCCTTTTTTTATTTTCATATTTAAAATATTGTTAAGGGTTTCAGATTTCATCGTTATCTTACCAATAGCAATTGCAACTCTTGGAGTACTTTTTTTTTCGCTAATGTCGACCATAGATGGATCTCCATTCTCGTCAAAATGAGTTAATTTTTTTTCTGTCAATTTGTTATTCCTAAAATTTTTTTTGTAGCATATGTTAAATCTTTTTGTATCATTAAACTCTCTCCAATTAAGAAGTTATTAATACCATTTTGTTTCAAAAAAACTAAATCCTGATTAACTTTTAATCCACTTTCAGACACTATAATTTTTTCTTCATCTATATATTTTTTTAATTTGATTGAATTTCTTATGTCAACTTCCATAGTTTTTAGATTTCTATTATTAATTCCAACTAGCTTTGTTTTTAATTTATTAGCCATAATAACTTCTTCTTGAGTATGAGTTTCTACTAAAACATCCATTCCAAGATCGTTTGCTTCCTTTTCAAGTAATATAGCTTCATCAAGAGTAAGGGCTGCCATTATCAAAAGTATACAGTCAGCGCCCAAAGATCGAGATTCTCTAATTTGCCATGGATCAATAATGAAATCTTTTCTTAATATTGGTAAAGAGACTTTTTCTTTAATCAAGTTTATGTAACTATTATGACCTTGAAAATATTTTGCATCAGTGAGAACTGATAAACAAGAAGCGTTTCCTTTCATGTAACATTCAGCTAAATTAACTGGATCGAAATCAGTTCTTATTATCCCCTTGCTTGGTGAAGCTTTTTTTATTTCCGCAATTAAACCGAACTGATTAAGTTTATTGTTAATTAAACTATCTATGAATTTTCTAGGTTTTTGTTGTAAATCAATCTTTTTGTTTATATCAGAATCTGTGATTTTACTTTTTTCAAAAAGAAATTCTTCTTTTTTAAAATTTATTATTTCCTGGAGTTTAGTAACCATAGAATTATTTTTACCTTAACTATTATTCGTTATATCAATTAACATTTCTAATTTATTCATAGCATAACCATTATCTATTGATAAAATAGCTTTTTGAGCTCCGTTTTCAAGGTCTACAGCATTTCCAGTTGCGACTAGAGCAGATGCTGCATTTAGGATAACTACATTTCGAAAAGCTCCTTTTTTACCATTAAATAATTCTTTAATATCTTTAGCATTTTCATCTGGCTCTCCGCCAATTAATTCAGAAATTGAAGATGTGGGCATATTCAAATCAGATGGGTTAATTATAAATTCATTGATCACTCCATCTTTTAATTGAGCGCAATAAGTGTCTCCAGTTATCGTAACTTCGTCTAATCCATCATTTCCATGAACAATCCAAGCATGTGTAGAACCAAGTGATTTCAAAGATTCAGCAAATGGAATAATTAAAGATCTGTCATATACCCCTAATAGTTGTTTTGTAACTAATGCTGGATTTGATAAAGGTCCAAGAAGGTTGAAGATAGTCCTTATACCTATTTCTTGTCTGATTTTGCCAACATATTTCATAGCACTATGATGCTTGGGGGCGAGTAAAAAACATATTCCACATTTATCAAGACAATTTTCAACTGTTTCAATATCACAATCAATATTAACAGATAAGGCTTTTAATACATTCGCTGCACCAGATTTTGATGTAGCTGAATAATTGCCATGTTTTGCTACTGGAACACCTGTACCTGCAATTACAAATGATACAGCAGTAGAAATATTTAGAGTTCCAAGATTGTCTCCACCAGTTCCAACAACATCTATAGCATTTTTTTTTGATTTAACCTTAAGACATTTCATTCTCATAATTTCTGCACCAGCAGCTATTATTGTTGAGTTGTGTCCTCTCATTTTTATTGCAGTTAAAAAAGATCCTATTTGAGAATCTGTGGCTTCGCCAGACATTATAATATTAAAGGCTAAAACTGATTGATCGTAATTGAGATCTATACCGTTTGTTATTTCTTGTAATAAAACTTTAAAGCTTTCACTTTTATTCATTTTATAATCCTTATCTTTTTATTCATAAATTAAATTTTAGATAAAAACATCTTATCTCAATATATTTGTTTTTATCAATGAAATTTATTTTAATGAGTACATATTATATAATTTTGTGGTATTATAATACTCAATTAATTAAGTTATTGATTAATATAAATAATTTTAAAGTTAAAATGGTTGACTGAAGGTAGTGTTGAATGTAATAAGAGCGGTATATTGATTAATATTATGTTATAAAGAGGTTAAACATGGCTTTAAAAGGAACTTATTCGGCTAAGCCTAAGGATATTACTAAAGATTGGTTTGTAGTTGATGCAGATGGTCTTGTCTTAGGTAGATTAGCGGCGATTATTGCTAATAGATTAAGAGGAAAACATAAAGTTGGTTTTACTCCTCATATGGCTTGTGGTGATAATGTCATAATCATAAATTGTGAAAAGATCCGATTAACTGGAAATAAAAGAACTCAAAAAACTTATTACTGGCATACAGGCTATCCTGGAGGAATTAAAGAGAGAAAAGCTGACAAAATTCTTGATGGAAGATTCCCTGACAGGGTCATAAAAAAAGCAATTGAAAGAATGATACCTCGTGGCCCTCTTGGTCGACAAGTAATGAGGCAGTTATATGTTTATGCTGGTAATGATCATCCTCATAATGCTCAAGAACCAAAAGTTTTAGATGTTAAGTCTATGAACAGAAAAAATAGTTAAGGATCAGACAATGGCTGAAGAAAATACTGAAAATACTGAAAACACTGAAATTAAAACTCTTAGTGATCTAGCTAAAATAAATGAATCTGAAAACATTGTTCCAGTTGAACGTGAACCTAAAATTGATAATCTTGGTCGATCATATGCTACTGGAAGAAGAAAAGAATCAACAGCTCGCGTATGGGTAAAAAGAGGAACTGGTAAAATTCAAATTAATGGTAAAGATATGTTATCTTATTTTGCAAGACCAGTTTTACAAATGCAGTTAAATTTTGTTTTTGATGTTACTGAAAGAAAAGACCAATTTGATGTTATAGCAACAGTAAAAGGTGGTGGCTTGTCTGGTCAAGCGGGTGCGGTAAGGCATGGATTAAGTCGTGCTCTAACTTTGTTTGAGCCTGATTTAAGAAAATCTTTAAAATCTGCTGGTATGTTAACTAGAGACTCAAGAGTAGTTGAGCGTAAAAAATATGGAAGAGCAAAAGCAAGAAAGAGCTTTCAATTTTCAAAACGTTAATAATTATATTTATTCAATAAAAAGGTGCGCATTGCGCACCTTTTTTTGTTTAAACATTAATGGTTTATGATTTATATTAATATTATTTAAAAAAAGGATTTAAAATGAAACCTATTAAAATTGGAATCGCTGGTGTTGGTAATGTTGGTGAGGAGGTTGCTCATCAATTAATTAATGGATATATATCTCATAATGAACTATTTGTTCTTAAGCTATGTGGTATCTCAGCAAAGTCCAAAAGTAAAAAAAGAAAAATTGATTTTTCAAACATCCCCTTTTTTGATGATGCTGTTTTAATGAGTAAATCTGATGATATTGACGTAATCATTGAACTTATCGGAGGTGATGATGGAATTGCAAAAGATCTTTGTTTTTCTGCTCTGAATAATAATAAATCAGTTATTACGGCGAATAAAGCATTAGTGGCTAAACATGGAAAAGAATTAGCTGATTTAGCTGAAAAAAATAATTTATTTTTTTCTTTTGAGGCTGCTGTAGCAGGAGGTATCCCTATCTTAAAATTAATTAGAGAAGGATTAGTTGGTAATAAAATTAATAAGGTTACAGGCATATTAAATGGTACAGCAAACTATATTTTATCTGAAATGGAGCTTAAAAATAAACCTTTTGAAGAAGTACTCCTTACAGCTCAAGAGAAGGGTTTTGCAGAATCTGATCCATCATTTGATATTGATGGTATAGATGCAGCTCATAAAACTTTGATTTTATCTGCGCTTGCATTTGGTAAAATGTCAGACATCAATTCACTTTCTATAAAAGGTATTAGAAATATCTCTTTAAATGATATTAAATATTGTAATGAGTTAGGTTACAAAATTAAACTTTTAGGAAATTCACAAATTTTAAATAATGATCAAGGAGTAGAAGAACTTTTTTGTTCTGTGGAGCCATGGTTAATCCCACATAATTATGGTTTAGCAAACGTTTCTGGTGTTACAAATGCCGTTCAAATTGACTCTAATTTAGCTGGTCCTGTTATGATAACAGGAGCAGGTGCAGGTGGTGAAGCTACAGCATCAGCTGTACTTGCCGATATAGCTGATTATGCTAATGGAAATAAGTTTTATCCTTTTGGAAGAAGATCAATTGACATTAAAAACAATTTAAAATCAATTATTTACAAGGAAAATAATAGATTTTACTTACGGTTTAATGTAATTGATAAATCTGGAGTTTTAGCTGACCTTACTTCTATTTTTAAAAACTTTGATGTATCTATTGAAAGTTTTATTCAAAAGTTAAATCATGTTGATAAATCTGCAGATTTATTAATCATTACTCATGAAGCTAATAATTTAATTTTAGAAACAGCTTTGAAATCAATTATGAAATTAGATGGTATCTTAAAGGATCCCGTCTGTTTAAGTATTTATGCTTAATAAGATTTTTTTTTATGTCTTTGTCAAAAATTAAGCTGTTTCGAGATATCCTCTCTTTTACTAATGCACAATGGAACATTATTAGTATAGATAGCTTTACTCAAAGATATACTGATTACCTTAACCAAAAATATAATGTTCCAAACGTTATAGCTCCTTATCTTTTATATAAAGGAATTAATTTAGATAAATTTGATGATTTTTACTCTCCTAAATTAAAAAATCTACTACCTGAACCTTTTTTATTTAAGGATCTTGAAAAGGGGGTAAAAAGACTAGCTGATGAAATCGAGCAAAATCGTCCAGTAGGTATTTTTGGGGATTATGACGTTGATGGTGCTACTTCAGCAGCTATGATTTCTAGTTATCTAGAATATTGTGGTTTAAAAACGTTCATTCATATACCTGATAGATTTTTAGAAGGTTATGGCCCTAATGAAAAAGCTCTTAAAGGTCTTCATTTAAAGGGTGCAGAGCTTATTATTACTGTTGATTGTGGTATTTCTTCATTTGAGCCATTAAAGGCAATGAGTTCAGTTGACATAGATTTAATAGTAATCGATCATCACATTCCTGATGCTGTCTTACCACCTGCATATGCCATTATTAACCCTAAAAGACTTGATACTTGTAAAGGTTATGAAAACTTGTGTGCTGCGGGGGTTAGTTTTATTTTTTTAATAGGATTAAACAGGGAATTAAGGCAAAGAGGTTTTTTTAACCAAATAAAAGAGCCTGATTTACGAAATTTTCTTGACTTAGTAGCTTTAGGAACTGTTTGTGATGTTGTTCCTTTAAATGGTTTAAATAGAGCTTTTGTAAAGCAGGGCTTATCAATTATGAAAAAAAGAGAACATCCAGGCATTAAAGCTCTTTGTGATGTAAGTAAATTAAGTAATGTTCCTAATACTCAAGCACTTGGTTTTTCTTTAGGACCAAGAATTAATGCTGGGGGAAGAATAGGGGCAAGTGAATTAGGAGTTTTACTTTTAAAAGAAACAGACATAAATAAATCAATTGAATATGCAAATAAATTAGACGATTTGAATAAAAAGAGAAGGTTTATCACAGCTGAATTAGAGCGTTCAGTAATTGGGCAAATAGAAAAATTAATATCTAATAACAATAATTTAACACCAAGTGCTATTGTTGTTTATTCAAATGATTATCACGAAGGTGTTATTGGAATTATTGCTGGAAGAATGAAAGAAGTTTATAATAGGCCTGTTTGCATTATTTCTTTAGATAAAAATGGTTCTGGTAAAGGTTCAGGTAGGTCCATATATGGAATTCCACTTGGTGATATTATTATAAGTGCTTTAAATGAAAAAATTTTAAATTCTGGAGGAGGTCATGACATGGCGGCAGGATTTAGTATTGAAGAAACAAAAATTTTGGATTTCAATGATTTTCTTATAAATAAAGTTGATCAGTTTATGAAACAAGGTATTCCTAAAGTTTCATATGTTGCAGCTGCAATTCTCACAATTGCGGGCTGTACTTTAGAACTAGCAGATTGGATAAATGATTTAGGGCCATGGGGAATTGGAATGGATGAACCTAAATTTATTATATCAAATGCAAAAATTACTTCATTAAGAAAATTTGGTTCAAACAATGAGCATGTGTCATTCTATATAACTGATGGATCGTCAAAAAAACTAAAGGTGAAAAAATTTAATATTTTAAATAGTAAATTAAATTCTATTTTTACTAACTACGAAAACAAAAATTTTGATTTTTTAGGAAAACTTAATATAGATACGTGGAATAACTCTAAATCTATTGAGTTAATGTTAGATGATATTATTTATTCAAATGATGCTTGATTTTTTTGTTTATAGAAGTTAAAAATCATAATTATATGGTCCCTTCGTCTAACGGTTAGGACACCGCCCTTTCACGGCGGCAATACGAGTTCGAATCTCGTAGGGATCACCACTTTCCTTTTTTATGTTTTATTAATTTTTATAATAATTAATATATAATTATTTTTTTTGATGTTATCAATTAATGTATTAAATATAAAATTCTAATGTTTTAATTATATAGTTGAATAATGAAGAATAAATTACCAACCACTACTATTACAATTGATAACGTTGAAGAAATTTATGATTATATTTTTGCTCCATACGTAAAGCAGTTAAAATTATCTTTTCTAGAAATAGAAAAGGGTAGAGTCTTGGCTAGATTAGAAAATTCAACAGATTATCAATTTGTTACAGGGGCATTATCAGGTCAGGTTTTGATGTCCGTCATTGATACAACCATGTCTATTGCTATGAATACCTCAATTAAATCACAAAGAGGTACACTCTCACAAAATAATAACTTTATCCGTCCAGCATTTGGTTCTTACTTCATTATTGAAAGCATAATTCAACGCTTTGGAGGTACAATAGCTATCGGTGAAACTAAAGTTTATTCTGAAAATAATAAAAACGATATATTATGTCATTCAACATCTACATTTCCCCTAAAATAAATAAATCAAAATAAAATATTTATTATCATATTGATTTATATACACAAATTCATATAAATCATATTGATCTATATGAATTTGTTCATTACTTAATCAGTGACTTTTACTCCAATACAAGCATATATTCTTGATATTTATAATTTTAAAGTAAATTTATATGAGCAGTGGAATTAAAGATAACAATTTTAAAAAAAACTTTTTAACTAAAAATCTTGTTAAAAATGAAATCCTTTTCCGTGAAGATGATGCATTAGGAGATGGTTATATTATTGACTATGGTGAAATTACACTAAAAAGAAATAATAAAATAGTTGAAACACTGGGTGAGGGGGAGGTTTTGGGTATTTTCAATCTTTTTTTTGACAATAATAATCGTTTTTTTACTGCAACAGCAAATGTTAAAACTCAAGTCTATGTTATTCCAGAACAATACTTAAGAGATATTTTAAATAAAGCTGATCCATTTGTTAAGCATGGGTTTAGAACATGGTTTAAATTAACTAATAAATTTTTAGTCGCTTTGGATAAAAGTCTTGAAAAAGACACAAAACAAAAAAAGCAAGATGAAGCTGATAAAGAATCATATAATAAAATGAAAAGTGTTAGTTAATTTATATTCTTGCAATTTAAAGGGTTCAATTATTTATAAATTTTTATAATCAATTTTAAATTTGAATCAAAACATCTTTTTATTAATATAATTTTATTTTAAACTATATCATATAATATTTCATCATAGTTTAATAATAAAATAGAGGATTGTATGATTACAAAAGTTGCTATTATTGGTTTGGGAATTATGGGTAACCGTATGTTAAAACATATGAAATTACATGATGATTTCCAACCAGATTTTTTATGGGATCCAGATGAAACTAAATGCTTAGATACAATTAAAGAAAATCCTGATTCTAAAATCATGAATAGTCCTAGTGAAGCTATCAAAGCAGCAGATTTAATATATCTAGCTTGTCCTCCTATTGTCAGAAAAGCATATGCTGTAGAAGCCGCTTCTTTAGGCAAATCTTTGTTTTTAGAAAAACCATTTGGTATTGATATTCAAGATAGTTTTGATTTAATTAAAAAACTTGGAACTTATAATATCCCAATAGCTGTAAACTTTACTCAAGCATCAGGCGTTGCTTTAAATGACTTGCTAGAAAGTAAAAATAATGGAGAGATGGGAAGCCTGTTAGGTGTTGATATAGTAGTAACATATCCATCATGGCCTCGCTTATGGCAAAAAGAAGCAGATTGGTTAAGATTTAGAAAAGAAGGAGGAATGACAAGAGAAGTTATTTCACACTTTTTATTTTTTTCAGAGCGTGTTTTAGGCCCTTTGAAAGTTGTATGGGCAAAACCAACTTATCCTAATGATCCATTATTATGTGAAACTAACGTCTTAGCTAGGTTGGAAACAGATAATGGATGTCATGTGAATATCTTAGCCAGTGTTGGTGGTATGCAGCCAGATCGTCAAGAATTAACAGTAAAAGGATCTTTAAAAAGTAGGCGTATTGCAGAATTTTATAAAGATTCTGAAACGGATGGAAGTGAATTTATACCTCTTAGAAATGAGCCGAAAGATCCAAGAGCTATAAGTCTTAAAGGGCAACTTGATAATCTATCTCTTAATTTACGTAATTTACCTAATACGTTAGCTACAATGCAAGAGGCCATGAGAGTGCAACTACTTGTAGAAGAAATACTCTCTTCATAAAACATTTTAGTTGAATTTTGCTAATTGATTTATACAAAAACATTACAAAGAAAGGATTATAATGAATATTTTAATTACTGATTTACATGTAAAAGAAAATGAAGTTCTTGAAAAAATTGTAGCTGGTGATGATAACAACATAGAATTTTTTAAACATCAATCTGATGTTACAGACCAAGCCTGGGAAAGCGCCGATGCTATAATAACATACAGAGGTGCTCAAACTGTGATGTCTTCAATTGACAAAATAAAAAATACAAAAGTAATTATTAGAGGTGGTGTTGGGTTTGATGGATTAGATTTAATTGAATTAGGAAAAAGAGGTATAGCTGTTTTTAATGTTCCAGATTATGGAACAACTGAAGTTGCAGATCACGCCATTTCATTAATGTTAATGATGAGGAGGGGACTTGATCAATACCAAGATAAAATGAAACAAAGCCCAACTACAAATTGGAAATATATTGAAGGTCCATGTGTTGACAGAATAAGAGGAAAAACATTTGGTGTATTTGGTTTAGGTAGAATAGGTAATGCAACTGCAAAAAGAGCTCAAGCTTTTGATATGGATATTGTTTTTTACGATCCATATTTACCAGATGGCATTGATATTTCATTAGGTTATAAAAGAGTTAACACTCCTGAAGAGCTTTTTAGCTTATCTGATACTATAAGTATTCATTGTCTTTTAAATGATGAGACTAGAAATTTAATTGATAAAAAACTTTTTTCCAAAGCAAAAAAATCTTTATTAATTATTAACACTGCTAGAGGCCCAATTATAAATCTTGATGATTTATATGCAGCTCTGAAAGAGAATATGATTTCTGGAGCTGCTTTAGATGTTTTGCCACAAGAACCTCCAACATCTTTACATCCTCTTTTAAAAGCATATGTAAATGAAGAACAATGGTTATCTGGCAAATTTACTTTAACACCTCACGTAGCGTTTTATAGTCCACCAGGATTAGAAGATCTTAGATCGAAAGCAGTAAGGACAGCAATTTCTTATATTAACAATCAAAATTTAAGAAATTGCCAAAATATTGAATACCTAAAAGCTTAAGCTTAATTAATTTAAGCTATTTACCCATTTTAAAATTTCTGACTTAGCTTTTTGGGTTTGATTTGGTGAAATGATGTCACCAGCTAGAACATGAGAATATTTATCATCAAATTTAGTCATTTTAACATTAATACTTTTTGTTGGACCACCCCAATTAGATATGAAATTTATTGTTTTCAAAGGATCAACTACTTTATCATCCAAAGAAAAATAAAAAAAAGCTGGTTTTTTAACATCTTTAAAATCACAGATATTAACCCTTTTAACTAAATTTGCCATTGGGACAAGAGATTTACTAGGATAATTAAATGTCCAAAATTGTGCATTCTTTTCGTTACGAGGTTCTGTAACAAATTTATCTCCAACAAAAAACCTTATCCAGTATTTTGAAAATGGCCATGTTAATAATCTAGCTAAGGCATTATTTATTCCAAAGTTAGGTGATATGAAGATAAATCCTAAAATTTTGTCTGATAGCTTCTTATTTAAAGCTGCTGTAGCACTTAAAGTACCTCCTGTTGAAGAAGACATGATAATTATTTTGTTACCAATTCTACTTCCTATTTCAATCGCTTCGTGTAAATCATAAACCCAATTTGATATTGATCCTTGTGACATTGTTTCAGGTTTTCTTCCATGGCCACTTAATCTTGTATAAAATAAATTTGCATTTAATTCTTTTGATATAAGATCAGGCAATGGTCTAATTTCTTCAGATGTAGCAGAAAAACCATGAATATAAATAACTGAAATTGCAGTTTTTTTATTTTTGTCTTTATGCCATATTATTCTTTTTTTAACACCTGGTATAATATCAGTGTATAAATTTTCTTTATTTAAGAGATATTGAGATATATCATTTTGAATTACGCTTGGTTTAAAACTTGATTTAAATTCAATTTTTTCATTTGGAATAGACATTATAATAAACATTAAATAGAAGGTTAAAATAATAAGTAAAAACAACTTTTTGTACAATTTAATATATCCTAAATCATATTTTTAGTTTTAATATACTTATTATTAAATAATAAATAATCATTGACTATCTAACATAATAGAATTTTATTGAATATTGGAAATTAATTATCAATAGTTATTTTTAATGTTTGAGAAATTTATATGAAAACAATCCCTTCTTTATTTTTAAAAAAAGCTAACCTTTATAAGGATAAACCATTATTTTGGTATAAAGTTAATAATAAATGGGTTTCTGTAAGCTGGAAAAAAAGTAAAGAGCTTGTCTTAAATATTAGTAATGGCTTAAGTAATCTAGGCGTAAATAAAAATGATAAAGTATCTATTATTTCAGAAAACAGCTATAAATGGTGTATAGCTGATTTAGCAATTAACACTATTGGAAGTGTTACTGTTCCAGGTTACACAACAAGTAATGAAGAAGAACTTTATCATTTAATTTCACATTCAGAAACATCTGTTATTTTTACAAATTCAAATCTATTTTCTAAAATTTCAAAATTTGTATCACAAATTAAACGAATTAAGTTAATAATACTATTTGATAACCCTAATAAAAAATTAATGTCTAATAAATCATTAAAAATTATTACTTTTGATGATTTAAATAATATAAGTTTAAAAAGTAAAAAGAAAGTAAATCTAAAAACTTATATAAATACTATTAATGAGAATGATCTGGCTTGTTTAATTTATACATCAGGTACCAGTAGTCTTCCAAAAGGGGTTATGCTTACCCACAAATCAGTTGTTTCTAATATTTTAGGAGCTGCAGAACTTATAAAAGATTTAAACGAAAATAATCATAGATTTTTATCTATACTTCCATTATCACATGCTTATGAACACACGGCTGGTTTTCTTTTACCTTTACTAATCGGTGGAGAAATTTATTTTAACGAGAACCGTGATCATTTGATAAATGATTTGCAAACATCAAAACCAACTTTAATGATTGCTGTACCTAGATTGTACGATGTTTTATACAAAAAAATAACTTCTCAAATTCTATTACAAGGTAAACTTTCTAAGTATCTTTTTTTTAAAACAATTGAATTAGGTTCAAAAGAGTTTGAAAAAGTTAAATTTACATTTTTTCAACAAATATTTAATAATATTCTCTCAATTTTAGTTAGACAAAAAATTAAAAATAAATTTGGGGGGAATTTAGAAACTTTTATATCAGGAGGAGCTGCACTTAATTATAAAATAGGTCTATTTTTTAATGCTTTGGGCATTAAAATTTTACAAGGTTATGGTCAGACAGAATGTTCTCCGATTATCTCAACTAATCCGATATCCAAAATCAAATTAAAAACTGTGGGTCCAGCGATTAGAGGTTTGGAAATTAAATTGTCTGATGATAATGAAATACTCGTTAAGGGCACGTCTTTAATGAATGGATACTGGAAAGATAAGAAAAGTACTAATAAAACAATAATAAATGGCTGGCTTCACACGGGTGACATAGGTCATATGGATTGTGATGATTATATCACTATTACCGGCCGTAAAAATGAAATGATAGTTAATTCAGGAGGTGAAAATATATCACCTGTTCCGATTGAAAATAGATTACTAGATTCATATGAAATAGAACAAGTTCTAGTGTTTGGTCATAATAAACCTTTTTTAATTGCAATTATTGTTTTGAATGATGAAGTAATTATAAAATACAACGCAAATAAAACAAAATTAAAACAAATAATTAAAGAAATAATTAACAATACAAATTTAGAATTATCTCAAAAAAATAAAATTAGAAAGTTTTTTATTGCTAAACATTCTTTTAATATTAAAAATATGCAACTAACGCCAACTTTAAAAATTAAGAGAAATAAAATAATAAAATTTTATCAAAGTGAAATTGAAAACCTATATAAACAATCAACCATTAATTAATTTAATAGAAAATAAATTATGTGAAATTAAAATTTCTTGACCCTAGAGCAGATGACAATCATTTTTTAGCTCTTACTTTTTTATTATTTGGCGCTGTAGTTCTAGCACTTCAAGATTCTTTAATAAAGCTAATGTCTTCAGATACAAGTTTTTGGCAGCTGCAACTATTAAGGTCACTATGTAATATTATTTTATTAACTTTAATAGCTCACTATACAAATGGCATAAAAATATTGTTTCCAATCAATTGGAAACCCGTTTACCTCAGGGCACTTATGATGACTTGTTGTATGTTTTGTTTTTTTTCTGCATCACCTGATTTGACCGTAGCTCAAATGGCAGCTGGACTATATACTTATCCATTATTTGTTTCAATCTTAGCGATTACGATACTGAAAGAAAAAATAGGTTTTTGGCGTTTATCTGCATTGATAATTGGATTGTTAGGAACATTCATTATTCTTGAACCTTGGTCTTATCAATTTAAATACACACAAATTTTACCTGTATTAGCTGGTTTTTTTTATGCTTGCAATATTATACTAATTAGAAAATATTGTCGTATGGAAAATGTCATGTCACTTACATTAGCAGTTGGTGTAATATTTTTATTATCTGCATTAATGGGTACTATATTTTTTGAATTTTTTTATATCTCAGACAGTTTGGTTCTCAATATGCCATTTATTGAAATTGGTTGGCCAAATTTAACTTTTTTGATTTTCTTTTTTGCAATTTTTTGTTCAATTCTTAATTTATTAGGTAACTTGTCTCTTGCAAAAGCTTACCAATCTGCAGAAAGTAGTTTTTTAGCACCTTTGGATTATTCTTATTTAATATTTGCTACATTATGGAGCAAAATTATTTTTGATATATGGCCATCAAGTTTAAATTTCTTAGGTTTATTTTTAATTGCTTTCTCAGGTATACTTATTGCCTGGAGAGAAAAAGTAAAACAAAAAGACTTAATTTAAGTAATTATCAGAATGATGAAATCTATTATTTAAAAAAATATCTGAAACTCTAATCGCTCTTGTTAAATAAATGCCTTCTAAAGTTGTTGCTCTACTTAATGCAACATATGTTTGTCCTTGAGCAAAAGATCCACTATCTAAATCAATAATTACATTTTCATATGTTTGCCCTTGGCTTTTATGAATAGTTACTGCCCAAGCTAATTTTATAGGGTATTGGGTATATGTTGCGACTACCTCGTGTTTTACTTCGCCATCTTTGATGCTATAATTAAATCTTTCCCAATTATCTTTAGGAATATTATATACTTTCTTTTTAATTTTTACATGAATACTATTTTCATCTAATTGATGGACTATTCCTATAGACCCATTTACCCATCTTTTTGGATATTTCAAGTCATTTTTTACCATCATAACTTGAGCGCCAACTTTTAATTCGAGAAGTTCATCAGCTGGCTTTTCTTTAAAGTCTCCAGTTTGTATAGATTTATAAAAAAAGGAATCAGATTTAATATTCTCTAAGTTCATGTTATTGATGCTATCAACTTTTCGATTTGTAGGAGATAAAATTATTGTCTGATTTGGAACCTCTGATCTATCACTTATAACTCTTCTATTAATAACAAATAAATCATCTTGTGAAATTTCAGCTAATCTTATTTTATTTAATAAATCTAAAAAAACATGGTCTTTTTGTCTATAAACTTTTTCTAATTCATAAGTTTTAATTTGAGAGTTTTCATAACAATTTGCATTATAAAAAAAATGTCCATTTGGATAAAAATTATTAAAAATTTCTTCTTCATTACTTCTTACTACAGGTGGCAACTGATATAAATCACCCAAAAGTATTAATTGTACTCCACCAAAGCTATCTTCATTTCTTCTATTCAATTTTAAAGATTGGTCTATACCGTCAAGTATATCTGATCTAATCATAGAGCATTCGTCTATTAATATTGTATCAACTTTGCCAATTACTTTAGAAGATAATCTTTGTATTTTTTCATTTATCAATATTCTTGGAGGAAATAGGAAAAAAGAATGTATCGTCTTACCTTTTGCTTTTATAGCTGAAATTCCAGTAGAAGCTAAAATTATAAAATTTTTAAGTGAATTTATTCTGAAGTATTCCAGTAATGTTGTTTTTCCAGAACCTGCTTTACCTGTGATAAACATATTTTGATTGGAATATTCCATTAAATTATAAATTTTTTTAAAATCATCTTTTACTTCAAGATTGTCAGGTAAATCATGATGAGGAATATATTCAGAGTTTATTTTTTTCATATTTTATCAATAACTTTTTTAATATTATAAATTAAACAACGTATTTAATGACTACTTAACATAACATTCGACTTATATACTTTTATATTACTTAGTTAGCTATATTTGTATTGTGTATTTTCTATCATGATAAAGGCTTGGTAATTGATCTCTAACAGTTTTAACTTTTGAGATATCAATAACAGCAGATATTACACCTCTAGAATTGCCACCATCAGTAATTATAGTGCCCCATGGATCAATAATTAGACTGTGGCCATAACTTTCTCCACCACCTCTTATTTCTCCAATAGAGCAAGGAGCTATTACATAAGCACAATTTTCTATAGCTCTTGCTTTATTTAAAATATGCCAGTGTGCTTCACCTGTTTTTTTGGTAAAAGCTGCTGGGATAGCAAGAACTTCAGCACCATTGAGTGAAAGTGAACGATAAAGGGACGGAAACCTTAAATCGTAGCAAACTGACAACCCTATTTTACAAAATTCAGTATTAGCTATTACAGCATTATCACCTGGATGTATTGTTTCACTTTCTTTATGTTCTTCTCCATTCACACAAATATCAAACATATGAATTTTATTATAGTAGGAGTTAATATTACCCTTATTATCAATTACATAACTTCTATTAAATATTTTGTTATTCACAGAGTTTACAGCTATTGAACCTATTAAACACCAAATGCTGTTATTTAGACAAAAATTTTGAAATTCTTTTAAAAAAATATGATTATTCTCATTCATACTTGGAGGTAAATATTTAGCACCTTTGCTAACTAAGCCACCGCAATATTCTGGTAAAAACAAAAAATCTGCATTTTCTTTAACTGCAATAGTAGCAAGTTCTATAGCCTCAATAAGGGCTTCTTCTATTGTAGGTTTTGGACATATTTGCAAACATGAAATTTTCAATTTATTGTACTTTCGTGATCTTTTATAATTCTATTTATATTTCTATTTCTAATTCTTTTATGATTCGATCAACTGTTTGTTTCTCTGTCAAA
>CAZFKZ010000001.1:50932-81827 GCA_964519035.1 uncultured Rhodobacterales bacterium
TATTTCTATTTCTAATTCTTTTATGATTCGATCAACTGTTTGTTTCTCTGTCAAATCTTGATTAAAAATAATAGCATCTTTTGGCTCTTCTAAAATTAAAAATTGACTGTCAACAAGAGACCCTGGCATAAAATGATTAGATCGTGAATTAATACGTGTAGTAGCTAATTCTTTACTAATTTTTAAATAAACTAATTTAAAGTTATTTTTATCAAGAATATCTCTATAACTTTCTTTTAAAGATGAACAGGCGACAACAAGATTTTGTTTGCTGTTTCTTTTTATTATTTCTTTTTTAATTTTTAATAACCATCCATAACGATCTTCATCATTAAGAGGATTCCCGGAGCTCATTTTTTTAATATTTGCTTTTCCATGAAAATTATCTGCTTCAATAAAAAAAGCATTTATTTTTTTAGCAAGCAGTGAGCCTATAGAAGTTTTTCCACAACCAGCTACGCCCATTATTAATATGCACATATATTTGTTTTTCATAATTTAGTCCAGTAGGGCTTAATATCCTTTTTTGTTCGTTTATCTTTTAATGGATGAAGACCAAAAAAACTTCTTTGTAACTGGATAGTTTCTCCAATTTTATGATTTGAAAAAATAGAATCATAATATGACAAATTAGCAGATAAAACAGGAATAGGATTACCTGTTTTGGTTGCAATCGAAATAAAATTTCGAATAGATAGCAAGTTATTATGTATTTTCTTATTAATAAGGTTATATAAAAATTCTAAATTAAAATTTCCTGTTAAATCATACTCTTTTGACACTTGATCTAAATATTCACCTTGCAGAATACATCCTGAACTCCAAGCTTTAAATATCTCTTTAATATTAAAATTAAAATTTTCTAGTTGATTTGAAGCAAAAATAACAGAAACGCCTTGATATAAAGAACATACAAAATTAAAGAAAATAATTTCTTCTAAATTAACTTCATTAATTTCAAAAATTTTATTATTCTCAATACTTTGTTCAGTTTTAGTGGAGTAATTAAAATTAATAGAAGATGATCTATTTGAAACAGCAGCATAAATAGAAGGAATGCTTACACCAAAATCTAAAGCCGTATTCACAGTCCATTTACCAGTTCCATTTTGATCTATTTTATTATCAACTTGATTAATAAAATATTGATTATCGTCAGATTTTGCATTTAAAATTTTTGAAGTGATCTCAAGAAGAAAAGATGAGGAAGATGTGGAAATAACTTTATTTAATTGTTTTGACTGATCATCCTGATTTAATTTGAAAGCATACATCAATGTATTGGTAATTTCTGCCAGAGCCTCCATCAATGCATATTCTATTCCATTGTGAATTAATTTAACGAGGTGTCCACTTCCAGAAGATCCAAAGTAACAACAGGCTGTAACATTATCTTTTTTTGCAGCTATAGAGTTAAAAATATTTTCAACTTTATTCCATGCTTTTTGAGTTCCTCCAACCATTATTGCAGGCCCAAACTTTGCACCTCTGGGTCCTCCTGAAACCCCAATGCCCAAAAAATCTATCTTATGTTTAGATAAATAATAATGCCTATCAATAGATTTCAAGTATAATGAATTACCAAGATCTGCAATTATATCATCTGGATTCAAATATTTAATTAATTCTTCTATACATTCATCTATTTTATTTGCTGGCAAACTTAACATAATAATTTTTGGACCAGATAAATTTTCACATAATTGATTTAATGAATTATAAATTTTCAATCCAGAAATATTTTGTAAAGATATATCATCAATTATTCTTTTATTCTTTTCAAAAGCATTAACAATAAATCCTTTTGAAATAAGGTTTTTGGCTAAATTTAACCCCATAGAACCTAATCCAACTAATCCAATATTCATATTTAAGTATTTCCTTATAAAGGGTAATTGAAAAATTTAATTTAATATTTTTTTATCTTAATTAAAACCTAAAACCATTATAATTTATCAATTATTTTATTTCTACTTTCACTTAGATAAATTATTAACCCTCCAAAAATTATTATGCTTGCGCCTAAAATACTAATATAGTCTGGAGTTATTTTAAAAATTAAAAAATCGTAAAAAATAACAAAGATTAATGCACTATAAAAATAGGGTACCACAAAATTAGCGTCACTTCTTTTAAGTGCTTGAATAAAACAAGATTGAGCACATAGCATTAAAGCACCTATGCCAAACATAGCAATAAGTTGAAAGTTATTAGGACTTTGCCATACCCAGTAAAGAGGTGTTGAAGAAATTAATAAACCAATACCATTATTTACAAAAAGAATAGGAATAGGCTTTTCTAAATTTGTAAGCATTTTTATTAATATAGATTCTAATCCCATTATAGCGGCTCCAAACAAAAGTAATAAAGCAATTGGTTGTAGATTTATCATATTATTTTCTGGTCTAATAAGAATTACAGCTCCAAAGAAAGTAATGAATGCAGCTATCCATTTTATTAATTTTACTTTTTCTCCTAATAAAGGAATTGCTAACAACATTGCAAAAATAGGTTTAGTAAAAACTAGAGCTGTGGCATCAGAAACTGGAATAATGCTTGAACCAGCAAACAAAATGCTGATTCCAATCCATCCACACATTGAACGTGCTATATGAAGTTTTATATTAGGATTTTTTATTTTATTTCTAGTTATTAATAAAATAATTGTAATTATAACAAAGGCAAAAAAAAACCTTGCATTACTTATTTGCATCGGATTTAGGGCAGGGCCTAATTTATTTGTCCCAAGCATTTTTGCTAATATTGTTGTACCAGCAATAAGGGATGAAGCTAAAATCATATAGAAAATAGTTTCAATTATCATTTTATTTTTATTTTGCAGCATTATTTATTGTTGAATAATTTTGAAATAGGATTATAAAAAATTTCCATTAAAACAAAGCCTGTTATCGTAAATATTGCTATTAACTGGTTAATAGTAATAATGTCCTCTAGAATGAAATATGCTAAACATAAAGCTATTACAGGTTTGAGAAAGAATAGATAATTACCTTTTGCCATATCAGGTATTTTTGATAATCCCCATAACCATAAAATAAAGGCTATGCAAGTATTCCAGACACCTAAGGTAATGATTGATAAATATTGAACTTGGTCTCGTTCAAATAATTCTAGAGGATTAATCCATATTCCCCATATTAAACCAATCGAAGCATACATTGGGAAAAAGCCTATCACAAATGTATAAGTAGTCATTCTTATGGGACCATACTTTTGTATGTATGGTTTTACCAAAACTAAATAAATTGAACCTAGTAAGGCTCCTCCAAGCGATAAATATATTCCAATTATACTGTTGCCAGTTCCACTTAATTTATCGAGATAACCGTCAGTTAACAAAAACATGCATCCTAAAAAAGCTCCAATACCACTTACAATTTTCGGAGGAGTAATTCTAGTACCTTCAACAATTCTTGCAATAACGACCACAAGTATAGGCATTATGGTAACCATGGTTGCCACTTGTACTACTGATGCAAAATCAAGTGCCCAATGAAACATAAATTGTCCAAATGCCATTCCTATTATTGATAATAATGCAATAGGCATAAATTCTTGTTTTAATGGTAGTAAAAGGTTGCGTGATGATGGATTAATTAGAGATAGAATGAGTAACGCAAGACCGCCTATGCCAAAACGCCATACAGAAACCTCAATCCCAGAAACACCACTCAATTTGACAAAAAACTCTGAGCTAGCATGACCGCATACACCAAAAAAAGCAGCAGTGTATGCAATTATGATTATTAAATTTTCATTTTTAAACATACACATTACTTAAGTAAAATAAATATTAGTTTATTAAGAAGTTAATGCAATTATTCACTTTAATCTGTTGAAATAAATAATTATTTTTTACAATCCCTTGTTAATTACTTTCTATTATTTTTAAAACCTTGGGAGGTGACATAGGTAAACTATATGATCTTTTTCCAAGGGCTTGATAAACTGCGTTTGAAATTGCAGCTAAAGGTGGAACTAATGGAACTTCACCTACGCCACGGACGCCTTGAGGATGTTTGGGGTTAGGTACTTCAATTAAAACTGTATCTAACATGGGTAAGTCAGAACATACAGGCATTCTGTAATCAAGAAATCCAGTGTTATCTAAGTGTCCATTTTTATTGTAAATATATTCTTCACTTAATGCCCAGCCAATTCCTTGAGCGCAACCACCTTGAAGTTGCCCTTCTACATAATCAGGATGAATAGCTTTTCCAACATCTTGAATTGAAGTGTACCTTTTAACTCTAACAATACCTAGATCCATGTCTACTTCTACATCACAAATATGTGTTGCAAATCCACCTTCTGCACCTTCAGTGTTTATTTGGTAACCAGCGCCTATTGGGCCTCCTGTAGCTGTAGCTTTATCAGCTAATTGAGCTAAACTTAGAGGATCAAACTTACCTGCATTATCGCCAGCAGGACGGGCTTCTCCATTTTCCCACTCTATAGCATCTTCATCAATGCCCCAGATTTTAGCAGCTCTTTGCTTTAATTGTTTAATAACTATTTGTGCAGACTCAGTAACAACCATAGCTGATGCAAATAATACTCTGCTACCTCCAGTTAAGTTACTGTATCCAATAGAGGCTGTATCACCAATTTGAACAGAAACTTTATCATGATGAATACCAAGCAGTTCTGCAGTAATATTAGCAATTGACGCTCTTGATCCTCCAACATCAGGATGTCCAGTTGTAACTACTACATTACCATCTTCTGTAATGTTAAGCTGCGCGCTTGATTCACCACCTGCATTAAACCAAAACCCACTTGCCACTCCTCTTCCTTGATGTTTGGCTAATGGAGCTTTGTAGTGAGGGTGATTAATCGCAGCATCTAATGTTTCTATATATCCCATTTTAGGAAATATAGGCCCGTGGACAGCTTTAGTGCCTTCTTTTGCAGCATTAATTTTTCTGAATTCAAGAGGACAAATTTTAAGCGCTTCTGCAATTTCATCTAAGACACATTCAACACCATATGCACCAATTGGAGCTCCAGGAGCTCTGTAGGCTGCAACTTTACTTCTATTTGAAACCACATCATATCCAAAAGTATGTGCATTTGGAATATCATACGGAGCAAGAGAGCAGCCAACAGCGCCTCTTATAGGAGATCCAGGAAATGCACCGGCTTGCAAGTAATAAATGCCTTTTGCTGCTACAATTTTTCCATCATTTGTAGCGCCAATTTTAATTTTACTTTTTGAACCAGAAGTTGGCCCCGATGCCCTCATTGTATCTTCTCGGTTCATTACTATTTTAACTGGACGACCTGTTTTTTGTGATAAAACGGTTGCAAGTGGTTCAAGGTAAACAATCGTTTTTCCACCAAAACCTCCACCAATTTCAGCAGGTATTGCTTTAATATTACTTTGAGGAATACCTGTTAAAAAAGATGTCATAGCTCTTACCATAAATTGGCCTTGGCTTGAGCTCCAAATAGTGGCCCTTCCATCAGCCGCAACGCTAACAAGACATGAATGAGTTTCAAGATAACCTTGATGAACAGCTTCTGTTTTAAAATCTCTTTCAATAATAATATCAGCTTTTGAAAAGCCTTCTTCAATATCACCTTTTTTATGTTCTAAGGTACCTGCTATATTAGATGGCTTATTATTGAACTTTATGTGTTCGTGAAGAATTGGGGCATCATCTTTAATTGCATCTTCAATATCTATCGCCCACGGCAGAATTTCATACTGAACTTCAATTAATTCGCATGCTTTTTCAGCTATTGCTTCAGTTGTTGCAGCAACTGCAGCTAATGGGTGACCATGAAACAATACCTTATCTCTTGCCATAATATTTCTACACATCCAGCGCATGTCTTGAATTCCAAGAGTTACAGGTGTATCAAGAGGAAAATCAACTATATCTTTAGACGTAATGACTGACTTAACACCCTCAAGTGATTCTGCCTTTTTAGTGTCGATAGAAATAATTTTTGCATGAGGATGTGGACTTCTTAAAACATGTCCCCATATCATACCTGGCATTGAAGTATCAGACGAATATTGAGCACGCCCAGTAACTTTTTCAGCACCATCTGGTCTAACAGTATTTTTACCAATCCATTTATTATTAATTTCGTTCATTATGCTTTCTCCTTCATATCGTCAGCTACTTCCAAGACTGCCTTAACAATTTTGTCATAACCTGTACAACGACATAAGTTTCCCGCAAGCCAAAACCTGACCTCTGTTTCAGTTGGAGTAGGGTTGTGGTCCAATAAAGCTTTTGAAGCCATTAAAAAACCTGGGGTACAAATACCACATTGTAAAGCTGCTCTTTCTAGAAATTTTGTTTGCAAAGCATGAAGTTTTCCACCTTCCGACATACCTTCTATTGTTTCAACTTTACTTCCTTCGGCTTCAGCAGCAAGTACAAGGCATGAACAAACTAATTCTCCATCTAAAATTATACTGCAAGATCCACAATCTCCTGATCCACAACTTTCTTTAGCGCCTGTTAATTCTAATTGATTTCTCAATACACTTAACATTGTGTCATGAGGTTCACATAAATACTCTATATTTTCATTATTAATTTTAGTTGAAACATGAATTTTACTCATAACATTAATTTCCTTTAATTCTGTCAATTGCTATTAAAACTGAACGTTTAAACAAAACGCCGGCAACTTTAGTGCGATAATCTATTGTGCCTCTTTTGTCATTTATTGGATTACAAGCTTCCATACAAAGTTTTGAAACTTTTTGTATAATATCAGCGTTAATATCTGTTCCTACCATAATTTCAGAAGCTTCTTCAATTAAAAGTGGAGTTGGAGCCACAGCTCCTAAAGATACTCTTGCATGAGTACATATACCATTTTCCATAGTTATATTAACTCCACAACCAACAACAGCAATATCCATTTCTGTTCTTGGTGTCATTCTAAGGTAAGCGTCACTTGAGTTGGTTGCACGTTTTGGGAAATTAATACTTACAAGCATTTCTCCATTTTCTAAAACCGTCTTTCCAGGTCCTTTATGAAAGGTTTCAATTGGAATGTTTTTAGATCCATTAGGACCAGCTATTGTAACTGTACATCCAGCTGCAACTAATGCGGGGACACTGTCTCCAGCAGGAGAGCCATTACATAAATTCCCTCCAAGTGAGGCTCTTCCCTGAATTTGTTCTGATCCAATCAATCTAAAAGCTTCTAAAACTCCAGGCCATAAATTTGCAAATTTTTTATTTCGATTTAGGTTAGCTCCAGACACGGCGGCACCGATTTTGAATTCATTTTCAGAAACTTCACTTATTGAGTTTAATTCAACAATTTTTTTTATATCTATAACTAAGTTAGGTTTTTTTATTCCACTTTTAATTTGAACTAGTAAGTCTGTTCCTCCTGCTAAAAATCTAGCTGCACCATCTGCAGCAGAGTGTGCTTTTACGGCTTCATCGATTGATTTTGCCGCTAAGTATTGAGTGTCTGACATTTCATCTCCCAAGAAATTTGGTTTTAACATATTCTAAGTATTAATTTAAGTATTAGAAATTGCTTTCATTTAACAAATTAACAATTTAAGTTAGATTTTTCAATATATAATTTAAAATGATTTTAAACTACATTTATTAGGCATCAATGAAATTGTTTTCAAACGCTCATTTTCTTTTAACTTTTACATCATTATTTTGGGCTTTTAATACTATTGCAGGTAGGGCTGCTGTTGGTGAAATATCTCCTCTTTTAATTGTAAGTGCTAGATGGTTTTTTGTAGCAATAATCCTTACTATTATTTGTAGAAAAGAATTGTTAAATACTTGGACTATATTAAGTCATAGAATTAAATGGGTTGTAATAATGGGTTTGTTGGGTTTCACTGGTTTTAACTCATCCTATTATATAGCTGCTCACGATACGACAGCTATCAACTTGGGTATTGTTCAAGGAACAATGCCTGCTTTTATTATTATAATTGCTAGGCTATGGCTTAAAGATCAAATCAAATTTCTCCAGTTAATTGGTTTATTTTTAACCTTTCTAGCAGTCTTATTAGTAGTAAGTGCAGGCGATTTTCATATACTAATGAACTTTAAGTTAAATAAAGGTGATATTATAATGATATCCGCTTGTACTTTATATGCTGTGTATGCTGTAGGTCTTAGAAAAAAACCCCAGATTGGAAGCCTTGCATTATTAACTTTTTTTTCTTATGTAGCTTTCTTGGGTTCTATTCCCGGTTTGATTTTTGAAACATACTCTGGTGATTTGATTTTTCCGAGTCAAAAGGGAATGTTGGTTTTATTAGTTATTATTATTTTCCCATCTTTTTTAGCCCAAATTTTCTTTATGAAAGGCGTTGAACAAATTGGGCCTGCAAGATCTGGTTTGTATACTAATTTGGTACCAGTATTTAGTTCATTACTCGCAGTGTTTTTTTTAGAAGAAGTATTTCAGCTATATCACTTGATTTCTTTACTTTTAATTTTTCTAGGTATTTACCTATTTGAATTCAACAAAAAATTGACTGAATAATGATAATAAATTAAATATAAAAGAAGTCTTTTCTTATTTATTTTCCAAAAGAGTTATTTTATGTTTTCAAATTTATCATATTCGCCATTGGTAGGATTTTGTTTATTATTGTTTATGATAATTTTTGGAAAGCTATTTAGAGAAAATTGGAAAAATAAGAATGGAAAATGGGTAATCAAATCATGGGTTTACGGTTTGATATCAGCAATTTCTTTTTTTGTTATGGTTACGGTACCAATGACTAATTAGATTAAATGGAAGGCTTTTTACAACCTAATTGGTTAATTAATGGATTGTTAGGATCAATATCTTTGTTACAAACTAGGCATTTATCCGAGCCTGAAACTGCATTAAGTCCTCCACAGCTACCTTTTATATTTTTGCCCATAAGTATTACGCCTAATGACATTATAGATATGACAATTATTAAACCAACAAATGTAAAAATAAAAATTTCCATAAATTCTGATACAATATTAATACAAAATATTCAATTATTACTTTCACTTAGTTTTTTAAATTCGCTACTTTTTATTTTTATGAAATTATTTTTTTCTTTTATAATAAATAAAGAAGCAATCTTATTTTTTTCTGCTATCTCTAGTCCTTTAGTTGAACCTAAAGCTAAGAGTGCTGTAGCCCACCCGTCTGCCATCATAGCGTTCTCGTGTATTATAGTTACAGATTTTGTATTGTGAATTATAGGTTTTCCTGAGTTTGGATTTAAAATATGAGAATATTGAACTCCATTTTCTTCATAAAAGTTTTTATAGTCACCTGATGTAGCAATTCCTTTATCAGTTATATTTACTATTTCTTTAATTAATCTTTTATTTAAATTAGGATTTTCAATTCCAATTACCCAATCTTTATCAATTGTGTTTTGTCCTTTAGTTAGAATATCGCCACCTATATCAATTAAATAGTTTTTAATTCCCAACTTTTTCAATTTTTTGCCTATTATATCTATTCCATATCCTTTGGCTATTGAAGATAAGTTAACAGATACATCCTGATTAGATTTTGTAATTGATAAATCTTCAGGATTTAATTGTAATACTTTACTTTGATCAACTAATTTCAGTGCATTTTTTATCTCTATATCTGATGGTACTTTTTTCTTTTTATTTGTGTAACCAAATCCCCAAAGTTCGATTAGAGGATCAATTGTAATATCAAAAAAACCTTCGCTTTTTATATGGATTAAATTAGACGCATGAATTACATTAAATAAATCTTCAGAAACACTAACGGGTAGGAGAGTTTTACTTTTATTAAAAAAATTTACTTCAGAAGAGTTGTCCCAATTAGATAACTTTTTGTTAATTTCTTTTAATGTATTAAAAACTTCAACTTTTAGTTTTTCTTTAGAAATATTCTTTGGTGGATCTACTACATTAATTATATAGTAAGTCCCCATTGTTTTTCCATTAATTTTAAATCCGTCTTTTTTTGAATTAAAACAAGACGTATTTAATAAGATTAATATTGAAACAAGAAAGAATTTAATAATTTTCATAATTTTTGGATAAGTTGATTTTGGAATAATTGAATACAATAAAAAATATTTAAATTTCAAAATATCATATAATATTTAAAAACTCTATTTTTTTTTTAACTATTAAAAAAAAGTTAATTATTTACATATAATCATAAAAATATCTATATATACTCTTGTTTTTTTTTTTATTTATTATATATCAATTCTATAATAAGTTTAAATTTGTTCAAGTAATATGAACATTAACCTAGCTTATTTAATGATAATAATTTTTAAGGCCTATATTTATTTTTTTATGAGAAAATTTAATTTAAAACGAGGGCTTGATATTCCTATATTAGGAATCCCAGAGCAAAAGATATTTGACGGTAACAATCCTGAAACTTTAGCTGTACTTGGGCCTGATTATAATGGCCTTAAACCTAAAATGTTAGTTAATGTTGGTGATAAAGTTGTCAGAGGAACCCCATTATTTTGTCATAAAGATAATCCTGATGTTTTTCATGTTTCTCCATGTAAAGGTCACGTGGAAAGTATAAATAGAGGTGAGAAAAGAGTACTTTTAAGTGTAGTTATTTCTATTGAAAGCTTAACTGATAAAGGTTTTAATATTATTAAATTAAATTCCAAAATAAGTAATAAAACGGAATTTATTAGGAAATGTCTTTATAAAAGTGGTTTATGGACTTCATTTTTAACTCGACCATATTCTAAAGTACCCGAAGCAGGATCTGTTCCTTCGTCTATTTTTATTACAGCAATGGATACTGAACCATTATGTCCTGATGCAGATTTGATAATTAATCAAAATCTCAATGCTTTTAAAGAAGGTTTAAAAAAAATATCAACCTTGACAAAAGGTGAGCTATTTATTTGCAAAAAAAATGAAAGCAATATTAATTTAGATGATTATAAAACATATAGTTTTGACGGTCCTCATCCTGCTGGATTGGCTGGTACTCATATCCATTTTTTAGATCCTCCTAATGGCAACAAAACTGTCTGGTCCATTAACTATCAAGATGTTATATCAATAGGTAAATTGTTTCTTACTGGTTATATTGACATTGAAAGAATTGTTTCCATAGCCGGACCTCTTGCTAAGAACCCTAGATTACTTAAGACGGTAACAGGGGCTTCTTTGTTTGACTTGCTTAAAGGAGAGTTTAAAAATAATACAGCTTGTAGAGTTATATCAGGCTCAATTCTTTCAGGTTTCCATGCAGACGGCCATTTAGGGTATTTAGGGCGTTATTCCAGGCAAGTTACTCTTATTGAAGAAGATAAAGAAAAGTTGCTTCTAGGTTGGATTAATCCACAACCAAATAAATTTTCTGTTATGCCAGTTTTAGCATCAGCTTTTGGTTTTTCTAAATTATTTAATCTTACATCCAATTTAAATGGTGGGAGAAGAGCTATGGTTCCAACAGGTGTATTTGAAACATTAATGCCTCAAGATTATTTGCCTACACAATTACTTCGTTCTCTTATAGTGATGGACACTGATGTAGCTCAATCATTAGGGGCATTAGAATTAGATGAAGAAGATATTGCGTTATGCACTTTTGCGTGTCCAGCTAAATATGAGTATGGATCTGCATTGAGAGATAATCTCGCAAAGATAGAAAAGGAAGGTTAACGAATGTCACTTCGTAATTTTTTTAGTTCAATGGAGCCATCTTTTCAAAAAGGTGGAAAATACCAAAAGTTTTATCCTATCTTTGAAATGGTTGAAACTATATTCTTTACCAGTAATACGGTCACTAAAGTTGCTCCCCACGCTAGAAGTTTTGTGGATATGAAACGAATAATGACTTATGTCGTTATTGCAACTATTCCATGTGTTTTATGGGCTTTTTACAACACAGGTTTACAAACAAATACTGCTTTATCCAGCTTAAAATTAGATGATGTTTCTGGATGGCGAATTTTTTTATTACAATTTTCAGGTCTTGGAATTAACCCAGATAACATCTTAGCAAATTTTATACATGGAGCTCTTTATTTTCTTCCTATTTATTTTGTCACACTTTTGGCAGGTGGTATATGGGAAGTTTTATTTGCTACAGTTAGGGGGCATGAAGTAAATGAAGGTTTTTTAGTTTCTTCTATGCTTTTTACTTTGACTTTGCCTGCTTCAACACCTCTATGGCAAGTTGCATTAGGAATTTCATTTGGCGTTGTCATTGCTAAAGAAGTTTTTGGTGGTACAGGAAAGAATTTTTTAAATCCTGCACTAACAGGTCGTGCATTTTTATATTTTGCTTATCCAGCAAGTATGTCTGGAGATGCTATTTGGACACCAGTAGATGGGTTTTCGGGAGCTACCTCTTTAGGAATATCAGCTTCAGAAGGCTTTGAATCATTGAAAAATTATGGAATTACTTGGTCAGATGCTTTTTTAGGAACTATACAGGGTTCATTGGGTGAGACATCGACTTTAGCATGTTTGTTTGGCTTATGTTTTCTTCTTTTAACCCGTATTGCTAATTATAGAATGATTGTAGGTTGTTTAGTTGGAATGATTGTATTTTCATCATTCTTAAATTGGATTGGTTCAGATACAAATCCAATGTTTAGCATGCCGTGGTATTGGCATCTTGTAATCGGAAGTTATGCATTTGGATTAGTCTTTATGGTAACAGAACCTGTTTCTGCCAGTCATACAAATTTAGGTCGTTATATATACGGTGCTCTGATAGGTTTTATGGTTATTATGATAAGAGTTTTAAACCCTGCTTTCCCTGAAGGTATGATGTTAGCTATTTTGTTTGGAAATATATTTGCCCCACTTATTGATCATTTTGTTGTTATGGCTAATATTAAGAGAAGGTCTAGGGTAAATGTCTGATTTAAAAAAAGTTTCACTGATTTCAAAATTTAAGAATATGTCAAATGACAGCGTTCCTAAAACTATTTTTGTAGCTGTAATATTATGTTTTTTTTGTTCAATGATAGTCTCTTTTGCTGCAGTTAACTTAAAATCAATTCAAGATGTAAATAAAATTCGTGACAAACAAAAAAATATTCTTCAAGTAGCAGGTGTCTATTATGATGGTATTGATATTGATAAATCTTTTTCTTCATTCCAACCTATGATAGTTGACTTAGAAAAGGGAGTTTACTCCAATAGTTTTGACCCTAAAGCTTTTGACGATAAAAAGGCTGCACTCGATCCGGCATTAAGTATTGTTTTGAAAGACGATCCTGCCTCAATTGGTCGAAGAGCTAACTTTACTACTATTTACCTTTTAAAAAATAAAGATGGATCATTAGACAAAGTGATTTTGCCTGTATACGGTTATGGTTTATGGTCAACTTTATACGGATTTATAGCATTGGAAGAGAATTGCAATGATATATTTGGGTTGCAATTCTACCAACACGCAGAAACTCCTGGGTTAGGAGCTGAAGTTGATAATCCAAAATGGAGAGCTCAATGGAAGGGAAAAAAACTGAATAACGAAAAGGGTGAACTTATGATTCAAGTTGCAAAAACTATGAACTCAAAAGAATACCATATTGATGCACTTGCAGGTGCTACTCTAACGTCAAATGGGGTTGATAATTTAGTTAAATTTTGGATGGGAGAAACTGGGTTTAAAAAGTTTCTTACAAATTTAAAGAATGGAGCTGTTTAATGTCTCAAACTAGAAAACAACTACTTATTGACCCACTTGTAGATAATAACCCGATAACACTTCAAGTTTTAGGTATTTGTTCTGCTCTTGCAGTAACTTCATCTTTGAATGTTGCTTTTGTTATGTCTCTTGCTGTGATCGCTGTCACTGGATTTTCATCTTTATTTATTTCTATTCTTCGTAACTATATTCCAAGTTCTATAAGAATTATTGTTCAAATGGTCATTATAGCGTCTTTAGTTATTTTAGTTGATCAAATAATAAAAGCTTATGCATATGATATTTCAAAAACTCTTTCTGTTTTCGTAGGATTGATAATTACAAATTGTATTGTTATGGGAAGAGCTGAAGCTTTTGCTATGAAAAATCCTCCAATTGATTCATTTATAGATGGTGTTGGAAACGGTCTAGGTTATGGTGCGTTACTTATGTGTGTTGGAGTTGTTCGAGAATTATTTGGTTCAGGTTCTTTATTTGGAATTATGATATTAAACCCTGTCAATAATGGCGGTTGGTATGTTCCTAATGGCTTGTTATTACTACCTCCATCAGCTTTTTTTATAATAGGGCTTTTAATTTGGGGTATACGTACTTGGAAAAAGTCACAAGTTGAAGCTAGAGAATATAAAATACAAACTTTAGAGATTCATTAATGGAAGCTTTGATCTCATTAGCTGTGAAAGCTATATTTGTTGAAAATTTAGCCTTATCTTTTTTCTTAGGAATGTGTACTTTCATTGCTGTCTCGAAAAAGATTTCAACTGCTATTGGGTTAGGTATTTCTGTTATGATTGTTCAGGCAATTACAGTTCCTGCGAATAATATAATTCTTACTTATTTATTAAAACCTGGAGCCCTCGCATGGGCGGGTTTCCCTGATGTAGATTTGACTTTTCTTGGTTTGATATCCTATATTGGAGTTATTGCAGCCTTAGTTCAGATTTTAGAAATGATTTTAGATAAATATTTCCCAACTCTGTACAATGCACTTGGTATTTTCTTGCCTCTTATTACTGTCAATTGTGCAATATTAGGTGGTTCTTTGTTTATGGTAGAAAGAGATTATAATTTTTCTGAAGCAACAACTTATGGTATCGCTTCAGGATTTGGTTGGGCTTTAGCTATTACTACAATGGCTGGTGTTAGAGAAAAATTAAAATATAGTGATATTCCTGATGGTCTTCAGGGGCTTGGTATAACTTTTATTACTGCTGGACTAATGGCCATGGCTTTCATGTGCTTTTCTGGTGTAAAACTTTAAGGATAGATTATGGATACTTTTGTACTTGGTATAACACTTTTCACAATGATTGTTTTGTCTCTGGTGACAGTAATTATTATTGCAAGAAGTAAATTAGTTTCGTCTGGTGACGTTAATATTACAATAAATGGTGAAAAAACAATTACAGTTCCTGCTGGAGGCAAGCTATTACAAACGCTTGCAGCTGAAAAACTTTTTGTTCCATCAGCTTGTGGAGGGGGTGGAACCTGTGCACAATGCAGAGTAAAAATCCATTCTGGTGGTGGATCAATACTTCCTACTGAATTAGGTCATATTAATAAAAGAGAAGCATTTTCTGGTGATAGGCTGTCATGTCAAGTTGCTGTTAAGCAAGATATGGAAGTGGAAGTTCCAGAAGAAGTTTTTGGAATTCAAAAATGGCGTTGTAAAGTTATTAGTAACGATAATGTAGCAACTTTTATTAAAGAATTAATACTTGAACTACCTAAGGGAGAAGATGTTAATTTTAGAGCAGGAGGTTACATTCAAATTGAAGCACCAAAGTATTCTCTTTCTTATAAAGAATTTGATGTTGCAAAAGAATATCATGAAGACTGGGATAGATTTAAAATATGGGATGTTAATTCAAAAGTAGATGAACCTATAGAAAGAGCTTATTCTATGGCTAACTGTCCTGCTGAAAAAGGTATAGTTATGTTGAATGTTAGGATTGCTTCTCCACCTCCAGGATCCTCAGGCATACCAGCTGGAAAAATGTCTTCTTACCTTTTTAATTTAAAAAAAGGAGACGAGGTTATTACCTCTGGACCATTTGGAGAATTTTATGCTCGAGAAACAAATAAAGAAATGGTATTTATCGGAGGTGGTGCAGGAATGGCTCCAATGAGAAGTCATCTGTTTGATCAATTAAATAGAATTGGAACAGATAGAAAAATCACTTTCTGGTATGGAGCTCGTTCTAAAAAAGAAATGTTCTATGTTGAAGATTTTGACAAGCTACAAAAAGAAAATAAAAATTTTACATGGCATGTTGCTTTGTCAGATTCAGTTCCAGAAGATAAGTGGGATGGACATAAAGGTTTTATTCATAACATATTATTTGAACAGTATTTAAAAGATCATCCAGCCCCTGAAGATTGTGAATATTATATGTGTGGCCCTCCAATTATGAACCAGTCTGTAATTAACATGTTGCTTGATCTAGGAGTTGATAAAGAAGATATAATGCTTGATGATTTTGGAGGGTAATTTTAAAGATTATTATTTTGAATTAACTAAATATTTTTTTAAAATAATTACTCCCTTATCAAGTAATAAATATCTGACATATAAATAAAAAAGATTAATAATTTATTCAAGCTAAACACTTAATTAAGTTTACATCTAGTTGACTATTATAATACTTTTTAAATATTTATTTTGGGTTTAAGGAATTATCTTATTGATAAATGTTAATTTGAATGTTTTGCAAACTTGCTCTAGCACAAATGATATAGCTTTCAAAGAAGCTAAGAACGGAGCCATTGAAGGATCATCATATCTTTCTTATATGCAAACTAAAGGAAGAGGAAGAAACGAAAATAAATGGCAATCAACGAAAGGTAACTTGTTTCTTTCAACAGTCTTAAGACCTTCAAAAAAAAAAATATTTTGGCATCAATTTTCTTTAATAGTAGGATTTTCTGTTTTGGAAGTACTTTGTGATCTCGGTGTTAAAAAAAAATTAATAGAATTAAAATGGCCAAATGATATTTTAGTTGATAAATGTAAGATATCCGGAATTTTATTAGAATCATCTTCTGATTTTATAGTAGCTGGTATAGGTGTTAATATTTCAAAAGTCCCTAGTAATGAAACTAAATGGAAGGCTACAAAATTATATGATCATATTAACATCACTTTTTTAATAGAAGACATCGCTTTGAAAATTTTAAAAAAAATTATGAAAAACTATGAATTGTGGAACGTTCATGATTTTAATAATTTACTTATTAAAATAAACCCTTTTATAAGAAATATTAATAAAGAAATTATTTTATCTTTACCCAATAAAAATGACATAATTAGTGGAGTTTTTTTAGGTATAGGTGAAAATGGTGGTCTCAAAATAAATAAGAACGGTAATATTATTGAATATTTTTCAATTGATAACTTTATTTTTCCCAAAGGCAAGCCATAATGTTATTAACTGTTGATTGTGGAAACACAAATACTGTTTTTGCTTTATATGCATATGATTCTTCTATTGTTCAAAAAGGATGTTGGAGAATATATAATAATCCAAAAAGAACGGCTGATAGTTATTATCCCTGGCTTATACAAATGCTAAGTTTATCTAATTTTAAGATCAACGATATATCAGGTGTTTCTGTCGCGTCTGTCGTTCCTGAAACTTTATTTAATATAAAATCATTAGTTTTAAAATATATTACAAATGATTTAATTGTAGTTGGTGAAAAAAATATAAATCTTGATATAAAAATTAATATTGACAGCCCTAATGAGGCAGGTGCAGATAGATTAGTCAATGCTTATGCAATCAAATGTTTAAATTTAGCTCCTGCTATTGTTATAGATTTTGGAACAGCGACTACTTTTGATATTGTAGGTAAGAAGGGTAGTTATGAAGGTGGAATCATAGCTCCAGGTGTAAACTTGTCACTAGAAGCTTTATATTTAGCTGCAGCAAGGCTACCTAGAATTTCTTTAAAACCATTAAGTGGTGATAATACTTTGATAGGTAAGAATACAATTCAAGCAATGGAGTCTGGGATTTTCTGGGGTTATGTTTCTATGATTGAAGGTCTTGTTAATAAAATAAAATCATTAGATGAGTATAATGATTTTAAAGTTATTGCGACTGGAGGTTTAAGTAATTTGTTTAAAAAATCTATTTATAGCATTGATTTAATTGAAAATGATTTAACTTTAATAGGTTTAGCTAATTTATTTATTAATAATAAAAAAATATGAATTTGAGGTTTAAGTATGATATTGGATAAGTCGGATTTAGTATTCTTGCCAGTTGGTGGATCTGAGCAAATTGGTATGAATGCTAATTTATATCATTATCAAGATAACTGGATACTTGTTGATCTTGGTATTTCCTTTCCTGATGAGACTGATTTAGGCATAGACGTTTTATTACCAGATTTTGAATTCATAAAATCTTTAAAAGAAAAGCTTCTTGGGATTTTTTTGACACACGGCCACGAAGACCATATAGGAGCAGTTCCTTATTTTGCTAATGAAATAAAGTGTCCTATATGGGGCACTCCATTTACTACAGCTTTATTAAGAAGAAAGTTAAACGAAAGTAATAAAAATCATGATTTAAAAATTAAAAATTTAAATGTTGATGAAATTATTAATTTAAAAGATTTTTCTATTAAGCCAATTCAAACATCACATTCTATTCCTGATCCTGTTTCTTTTTTAATTTCTACTAAAGAAGGAAATTTATTTCATTCTGGAGATTGGAAACTCGAACAATCTAGAAACTTAAAAGAAGATTTTAGTAATGATATATTTAAAAAGATAGGTGATAAAGGTGTTCTAGCTATGATTTGTGATTCTACAAATTCTCAAGTTCAAGGAAGAACACCTTCAGAAACATATGCTTATGATGGTTTGTATGAAACTATTAAAGACGCTAAGAAACAAGTTCTAGTTACTTGCTTTTCTTCAAATATAAGCAGACTAAAGTCATTATTAGATATTGCACGAAAAACAGATAGATCAGTATTAGTCGTTGGTAGAGCTCTTTTGAGGGCAATTGACGCTGCTAAAGAAGTTGGATATTTTAATAATTTACCTGAGTTTGTAAATATTAAAGATATTGGTTTAATACCAAGTGTTAATGTTCTTATTATTTGTACTGGTTCCCAAGGAGAACCTACATCAGCTCTATCCAGAATTTCTAGAGGAACTGATAAATATATATCAGTAAATCAAGGTGATACAGTTATTTTCTCCAGTAGACAAATACCTGGAAATGAAAATGCTATTTCAAAAGTACAAAATCGTTTCTTTGAAAATAGTGTTAATGTTATTACTGATGAAGATAAAAATATTCATGTATCTGGTCATCCATCAAGGGATGAATTAGTTGAGATGTATTCGTACATTAAACCCAATATATCTATACCAGTCCATGGGACGAGAGAGCATATAGATGCACATGCTAAATTAGCTATGGAATGTCAAGTTCCCAATGTAATAAAGCCTAAAAATGGTGATATTATTAAGTTAAATGCAAAAAAACCATCAGTAATTTCCCATAAAGAATTTACAACTAATGTATATGATGCAGGTGAAATTGTATCAATTGATAATGAAAGATTTATTTCTAGAAGACATACACTCTGGAATGGTTTTGTAACTGTTTCGTTAGTATTGAATAATCAAGGTGATTTAGTTTGTCCAGCTCAAGTTAATCAAACTGGAGTATCAGATAACCTAAATATGGATGATTTCTTAAATGAATGTTCTTTTGATATTGAAGATTTTATTGAAGATAACTCAATAATAGATTTCAATGATGAAGAATTAAAAAACAAAATAACAAAGTTAGTTAGAAAAAAATTCAAATTTTCATTTTCTAAAAGACCTAGTTTTAGTGTTCACATTAATCGAATTTAAAGGAAAAAAATGGGAACTATTTCAGCTATTTTAGTCTATTTAATGATTTGGATGATAGTTTTCTTTATCTCTCTTCCTATCGGGATAAGTGTATCAAAAACTCATTTGAAAGGTAATGCTAATTCAGCGCCTATTAATACAAACCTTAAATCAAAGTTTTTTGGTACAACTTTAGTCACACTACCTTTAACTTTTTTGATTGTTTGGGTTGTTAATAATGATTTATTAGAAACTATTATTAACAAATTAAATTTTTTGAACTTGTAAAAGCATTATTTACTTTCAAATTGTAATTCCACTATATTTAAGATAAAAAATAATTATTCTATTTTGTTTATTAGGTTTATTTATATGTATGATAAAATTTTTATGTCTGCTGACCATGGAGGCTTTAAGCTAAAAAACTATATTTTTAATCTTTCAAATAAAATGAATTTTGAAACTGTGGATCTAGGAACTGTTTCATTAGATTCAGTTGATTATCCAGATTATTGTAATTTGTTAACTGAAAAATTAAAAAAGAATAAAAATTCTTGTGGAATTTTATTTTGTGGTACAGGGATAGGTATGTCTATTGCTGCAAATAGATATTCACATATTAGAGCAGCTTTATGTACTAATATTGAGATGGCTTCTTTAAGTAGAAAACATAATGACGCTAACGTTCTTGTATTAGGTGGAAGAATTTTAGATTTAAATATTGCAAAAGATATTTTTATAGAATTTTTAAATACTAAATTCGAAGAAGGTAGACATAAAAAACGATTAAATAAAATATAAAAGTGAGTAAAATTCAAATGCAAGGTAAAAAAAATATATATTATAAAGAGGGCTTTTTTTCATCTGATATTAATTCATATGATACTGTTTTATCTAATATGATAGATAAAGAGTTGTTTAGACAACAGAGCCAAATTGAACTAATAGCATCAGAAAATATTGTCTCTAAAGCTGTTTTGCAAGCTCAAGGTTCAGTCCTTACTAATAAATACGCTGAAGGTTATCCAGGTAAAAGATATTATGGAGGCTGTGAGTTTGTTGATGAAGTTGAACAATTGGCTATTGACAGAGCTAAAACCTTATTTGAAGCTAATTATGTTAATGTTCAACCTCATTCTGGAGCTCAAGCTAACCAAGCTGTTTTTTTAAGCCTCTTAAATGCAGGTGATACTATTCTTGGAATGAGCCTTGCTGCGGGTGGACATTTAACTCATGGAGCTAAACCAAATTTATCTGGAAAATGGTTTAATGCTATTCAATATGGAGTTAGAAAAGAAGATTCTTTAATTGATTTTGATGAGATATTAAATTTGTCATTAACTCATAAACCAAAATTAATTATTGCTGGTGGATCAGCATATTCTAGATTTATAGATTTTAAAAAATTTAGAGATATAGCTGACAAAGTTGGAGCATATCTCTTAGTTGATATGGCTCACTTTTCTGGATTGGTAGCTGGTGGAGTTCACCCAAACCCAATTGAATATGCTGATATTGTAACTACAACAACCCACAAAACTTTAAGGTCTGGTAGAGGTGGGATGATTTTAACAAATGATGAAACCCTTTTTAAAAAAATAAACTCTGCAGTTTTTCCTGGTTTGCAAGGTGGACCTTTAATGCATGTTATAGCTGGTAAAGCTGCAGGTTTTGGAGAAGCTCTAACTGATGAATTTAAAGTTTATGCAAAAAATATTGTTTTAAATGCTGATTGTTTGTCTAAGACCTTAATGAGCAGAGGGTATAGTATAGTTTCTGGTGGGACTGACAATCATATAGTATTGTTGGACTTAATAAATAAAAATATTACAGGTAATACTGCAGAGATAGCTTTGGAAAAATCAGGATTAACTTGTAATAAAAATGGAGTTCCATTTGATCCTTTGCCACCTTCGATCACATCTGGTGTAAGATTTGGATCTGCAGCAGCTACTACTAGAGGTTTTGGTTGTGATGAATTTAAGTTAATTGGAAACTATATTGCTGATGTTCTAGATTCTTTTGAAAATAATATCTCAAATGATAAAATAGAAATTGCAGTTAAAGAAAAAGTTTCAAATTTATGTCTTAAGTTTCCAATATATTAATTTTACGGAGTTAAGTTATGAGATGCCCATTTTGTAGTGAAGATGACACTCAAGTAAAAGATTCTCGAGCTAGTGATGATGGTGCATCAATTAGAAGACGACGTTTATGTACAGGTTGTGGCTCTAGATTTACAACATTCGAAAGAATTCAGTTAAGAGATTTAATTGTTGTTAAAAGAAATGGTAAAAAGACAGTATTTGATAGAGATAAGCTTTCAAAATCAATGTTTATGGCTTTAAGAAAAAGACAAACTGATGAAGATGCGGTTGAAAGAGCCCAAAATGGTATTGTAAGACAACTAGAAGCAACTGGAGACAGCGAAATACCATCTAAGTTAATAGGTGAGTTAGTCATGAATGCTCTCGCACAAATAGATAATGTAGCTTATATAAGATATGCGTCAGTATATAGAAATTTTAGAGAAGCTAGTGATTTTGGAAAATTTGTTGAAAATGAAATTAAAGATTAAATTTTATTAATGTTTTAAATGCTAAATAGTCATAAAAAATGGATGAAGCAAGCTATACTAGAAGCTTTTAGATCTAAGGGTTTATCTGGCATTAATCCACCTGTGGGTTGTGTTATTGTTAAAGATAATATCATTGTCACCCGCGGTAGAACCTCTGTTTCTGGAAGACCTCATGCTGAAGAAAATGCTATAAATAACATTAAAGACCCTAAAACACTCTTTAACTCTATTATGTATGTAACTTTGGAACCTTGTGCACATTTGAATAAACAAGGGTTTTCATGTGCAGATTTGATTATAAAGTCAGGAATATCAAAAATTTTTATTAGTTGCTTTGATCCAGATAAAAGAACTTCTGGAAAAGGAGTTAATTTATTAAGAAATAATAATATAGAAGTTTTTACAACATTTATGGAAACTGAAGCACTTTCTTTATATAAAGGTTTTTTTTCAAGAATAATAAATAAAAAACCTTATATTAGTCTTAAAATAGCTTGTTCATTAGATGGTAAAATAGCTTTAAATAATAAAAAATCAAAATGGATTACTAATGATTTAAGTCGGTCTTATAGTCACTTTATTAGATCTCAAACTGATGCTATTTTAACTTCAAGTGCTACAGTGATTAAGGATAATTCAGAACTTACTTGTAGATTAAATGGATTAGAGCATTCAAGCCCAATTAAGATTTTATTGGATAGACAATTATCATTAACTAAAGACTATAAAATATTTAATAATAATTATAACAATAAACTAATAATATATTATTCAAGACAAGCCAAAAATTATGAAACAATAAATACAGATAGACTTTCGTATGTAAAAGTTAACTCTGAATTTGAAGATAAATTCAAATATTTTGATTTCATCTTCAAAGATTTATCAAATAAAGGTATAAATAATTTACTAATTGAATGTGGTTCTGTTATTAATTCCTTATTAATATCTCTTAATTTAGTTGATGAATTAGTCATATTTAGATCAGGTAAAATTATTGGTAATGATGGGGTGCCATTTATTAATAATTTAGGTTATGAAGATATTGATCAATTAGCTAATTATAATATAACTTCAAGTCGTATGCTAGGTGAAGATACTTTAGAAATAAGAAAATTGAATTATGTAGGGTTGTAAATGTTTACCGGAATTGTAAGTCACGTTGCCAAAATTGAGAAAATTTTCCAAAAAAAAGATTGGGAAATAGCCATAATTATTAGTGATAAAAAAATCATTAATGTTAATTCATTTAATAAATCTTTAAAAATTGGCTCTTCAGTATCATGTTCAGGAATATGCTTAACTTTAAAAAAGATAGAAAATAATTTATTATTTTTTGACGTTAGTAATGAAACTGCTTCCAAAACCAATTTTTTAGATTGGAAGGTTGGTTCTTATATTAATATAGAACAATCTTTGAAAGTTGGTGATGAAATTGGAGGGCATTTTGTATATGGACATATAGACACAACTGCCATAATTAAAAATTTAGAAAAAATTCAAGGTTCTTATAATATTTTATTTGAAATAGATTGTAAATTTTCTAAATATATTGCAACAAAAGGTTCTATTACAATTGATGGTGTTTCTTTAACAGTTAATAATATTAGTAAAAATAGTTTTAATGTAAATATTATCCCATTTACTTGGGATCATACTTGTTTTGTTTTTTACAAAGAAGATACTATTGTAAATATTGAGATTGATATATTAGCAAGATATTTAGAAAGATTAAGAGATAATGTGTAATATTAATTCCTTTTTAAGGATTAGAATAATTTCTGTGCTTTGGAGTTTTAATGGGTTTATCTAGTATTGAAGAAGTAATTGATGATGCTTCCAAGGGTAAAATTTTTATCTTAGTTGATGATGAAGATAGAGAAAATGAAGGTGACTTATGTGTTTTAGGTGAATTTGCTTCATCTGAGGCTATAAATTTTATGGCTAAATATGGTCGTGGTTTAATATGTTTATCTCTTACAAGAGCTCATTCTGAAAAATTAGGTTTGTCCTTAATGGAAAGAAGAAATGAAGGAAGGTTTGAGACAGCCTTTACAGTTTCAATTGAAGCTAGAAAAGGTGTTACAACTGGGATATCAGCAGCAGATAGATCTTTAACAATTCAAACTGCTATAAAAGAAGATGCATCAAACAATACAATTACGACTCCTGGTCATGTATTTCCTCTTATAGCTAGGGACGGAGGCACTTTAATAAGATCTGGACATACTGAGGCTGTTATAGATATTGCAAAGCTTGCAAAGAAAAATTTATCTGGAGTTATTTGTGAAATAATGAAAGACGACGGAGAAATGGCTCGGTTACCAGATCTCGTTAAATTTGGAAAAAAACATGATATAAAAATAGCTTCAATATCTGACTTAATATCTTATAGAAGAAAAAATGAAGTTTTTGTAAAAAGAGTATCTGAATCATTTTTAAATAGTAAATTTGGTGGATCTTGGAGAATTATAGTCTTTAAAAATATTATAGATAATACAGAACATATGGCTCTTGTTAAAGGAGTTATTGATAATGATAAACCAATTTTAGTTAGAGTACATGCCTTAGATCTTCTTTCAGATGTTTTAGGAGATCAGTCAAGCAATAGAAGTGGATCTGAGTTATCGAGGGCTATGGAATTAATTGCCATTGATAAGAATGGTATAATAATACTTATTAGAGATAGTTCTCCTGCATCTCTTTCAAAAAACATTGCTCAAAGTATTAATCAATCTAATCATGATACATATCAATTACGTGACTATGGTGTAGGTGCTCAAATATTAATTGACTTAGGAGTTAAAAATATGACTATTTTATCAAATTCTAAAAAAATGGTAAAAGGTTTAGAAGGTTTTGGGCTAACTATTAAAAATTGGAAAAAGTTAGGTTAAGCAATGTTATGAAACCAAATGTGAATATATTGTTAGTCTGTTCTCCTTATTATAAGTTAATATGTGACAATTTAGTTAAAGGTGCCGCAGACTTATTAAAATCTAAATCTATTAAATACAATCTTATTTTTGTACCTGGTGCATTAGAAATTCCTTCTGCAATCAAATATATGTCATTAAAAGAACATTTTGATGGATATATAGCACTTGGTTGTATAATTAGAGGAGAGACCTATCATTTTGAAGTTGTATCTAATGAATCTGCTAATGGGCTAACTAAACTTGCACTGGATTATGACTTGCCAATTGGTAATGGAATATTAACAGTAGAAAACGAGAAACAAGCTATACTTAGATCTGACCCTAAAAAATATAACAAAGGTGCTGGTGCAGCTTTAGCATGTATATCGTTGATTAATATAAAAAATAATGCATTTGTTATGTAGATAATTTTGAATTTAAAAATTGAAAATAAGAATAATATTAGACAAAGTTCTGTTAGAAAAAAAACAGCATCAAGGATTTGTGCAGTGCAAGTCCTTTATGAATCGTCATTTTCTTTGAAAAATATTAAAAGTGTTATTAATTCATTTTTTGAAAACTACTTAGGTAATATTTTAATTGAGATGAATATTAAAAAAATAGATGAAGATCTTTTTAATATTATTGTTAATGGCGTTAACAATAATATTTCAAAAATTGACAAAATTATTATAAATAATCTTTCAGAAAATTGGAGTATAGATAGGCTTAGTAAAACAGAATTATCTGTTTTCAGATTAGCTATATTTGAATTACTTTTTCACAAAAATTTTACTAAAAAAACTATTATCAACGAATATATAAGTATATTTGAGGCTTTTGGAGGTAATGCAAATTTTGCTAATGGTATTTTAGAAAATATATTTCAGAATGAAACTTGTATATGATTTTTTTTTATGGATGAATTTGATTTTATTAAAAAATATTTTCAACCTTTAACTTCTTCTATAGGTAGAAAATTGCAAGATGATGCTGCGGTATATAGACCAGAAGCAAATAAAGAAATTGTAATTACTACAGATAGTTTGGTAGAAGGAATTCATTTTTTCGGTTCTGAAAATCCAAAACACATTGCACAAAAAGCACTAAGAGTGAACCTTTCAGATATAGCTTCTATGGGAGCTGTTCCTTTATTTTATAATTTGGCAATTAATATACCTAAAAAGAATGTAAAACTCTTTCTTCCTAAATTTGTAGAAGGCTTAAAAGCAGATCAAGAAACTTTTAATATCCAATTAATTGGTGGAGACCTGACATCTTCACGTAAAGATATACATATCACTGTTACTATGTTTGGACATATTCCTTTTGGAGAGGCTGTTGGTAGAAATACAGCAAAAGATAAAGATGATCTATATGTTACAGGTAAATTAGGTTTATCTAAGATTGGCTTAGAAAACTTTTTTTCTAAATCTATTTTGTTTAATGAAGCTAAAAAAAAATATTTGTTACCTAATCCCAGAGTTAAGGTTGGAATATTATTAAGAAAAATTGTTAATTCAATGATTGATATTTCAGATGGTCTAGTTCAAGATTCTTCTCATTTAGCCTTTAACTCGGGTTTATGTTTAGAAATTGATTTAAATTCGTTGCCTATATCCTTTTGTTATCCTATATCCCAACATGTTATGGTTGATTATGCTTTATATGGAGGTGATGATTATGAATTATTATTTTCATGTAATCCAAATAAAATAGATTTAATTAAGCAATTGTCATTAGAAACAAATATAGAATTTACTAAAATTGGAAAATTTTATAAATGTCTTAAACCATCTTTAAGATTTAAAGATTCAAAAACAATTCCTAAAAAACTATCATATAATCATTTTTAATTTTTTAAATTATTTTTTCGTAAATTGTTTAACATTTGTTTCAGGAATACACCTTCATTATTAATGGTTCTAGTTTTTTCGTTAGAAATAATAATATTTTCAGCATTATTTTCTGTATATTTTTTTAAACTCTTAACTTTATTATCATTATCGAGTGTGATTTTTAGAATTAATAATTTTTTAGTTTTTCTAGGACTGAAATTCTTATAACCAGATTCATGAGAAATGTAATAGAGAATATTATTATTAAAAATACCTTCAAATACAGGTGGTCCATATTTTTTATTTAATTCATTTTTGGTTGTAATTCCTATTTTAACCTGCATTTCTGTTATTATTGTATTTGATAAACCATTGGTTTGAATAGTTTCAGAACAAGATGAAATGAATAATATTATAAAGAATAATAAAACTTTCTTTTTAGTCATTAATTTCACCTGTTTTATTTGAATGTTGAATAAAAGTAATATATAAATATTTTTTATAAAAAAATATACAAACTTTTATCGCATAGAACTTAATGTTTTTAAACACTTATCTTAAATCTAAAAAATCAGAGAAAATTTTATTAGATAATTTTTACTCTAAAATTGTAACTGTTTCACGAGATAAAATTTTTTATAAAAAAATGAATGTTCCTGATACTCTTGATGGAAGATTTGATCTTTTGATTTTATTTTCTATAATTACTATATTTTTTTTATCTAAATTTGATTCTAAAGGTAAAACTTATGCCCAATCTCTTTTTGATAAAATTTTTCTTGATCTTGACTTAACTCTTCGTGAATTAGGGGCAGGTGATGCCGGTGTTAGAATTAAAATTAAAAGTATGATAAATTCTTATATGGGAAGACAAAAAGCATATTGCCTATGTTTTGAAGAAAACAATTATGAATTATTAAAAAAAACTATCATTAATAATGTTTATAGAAATGTTAAAGATTTCAATGATTCTCCTACTTATTTAACAAATTATTGTATAAAGATACTTAAAATATTTAATAAAAAACCAGAAAAATTTTTTTTTGACGATGAATTTAATTTTCCCAAACTTTAACTTATTATATTTTGTTGCTTAATATATATTCTTAATTATTTGCATTACTTATTGGATATTGATAAACACATTAAAAAGTTTTTTAGTTTAACTTTTTTATAAGACTTATTTTAGTAAATCTTTTTCTTTTTAATGAGTATAACATCTGGAGTGTTTTTGTTTAAGCCAATCCATATATCATTAGACGCTATGGGGGGCGATAATGCTCCTGAAATAGTCGTAAAAGGGGCTTCTGAAGCTAAAGTAAGATGTCCCAATTTGGAATTTTCTTTTTTTGGAAATGAAGAATTGTTGTCTCAATTAATTGAGCCTATTTCAAATTTAAAAAATTCTAATATTATCCATACTAAAGAGGTAATCGAAGCTACTGAAAAACCTAGTGTTGCTGTTCGTAGAGGTATGAATTCTTCTATGGCTATGTCTATACAGTACGTTAAATCTGGTAAAGCTGATGCAGTTGTTTCAGCAGGAAATACTGGAGCTCTTATGGCGATGTCAAAATTAATTCTTAGACCAATACCCGGAATAAGTAGGCCAGCTATAGCAGCATATTTCCCTACAATAAGGGGTGAAAGTTGTATGTTAGACTTAGGAGCAAATATAGAATGTGATTCTAAAAACCTTGTTCAATTTGCTTTCATGGGCCAAGCATTTGCTAGAATTGTAATGGGCATTAAAAATCCTACCATTTCACTTTTAAACGTAGGAGAAGAAGAGCAAAAGGGTTTGGATTCAATAAAAGAAGCTTCTCGTATTCTTTTTTCTTTAAAGGAATTGATTAATTATACAGGCTTTATAGAAGGTGACAATATTGCTCAAGGTAAATCAGATGTAATTATAGCTGACGGTTTCAGTGGTAATATTTCTTTGAAAACGGCTGAAGGAACAGCTAGGTTGGTTACTCATTATTTAAAAAAAGCATTAACTAGTTCAATTTTATCCAAAATAGGTTATTTATTTGCTAAAAGAGCGATTAACAATTTTAAATTACAAATGGATCCTAGAAAGTATAATGGGGCAGTTTTTTTAGGTCTCAATGGTGTGGCTGTAAAAAGTCACGGTGGAACAGATGCTTATGGTTTCGCAAATGCGATTTGTGTTGCTGCTGATATGGTTCAATATAATTTTATTTCAGATTTGAGAAATATAATAAGTAAAACAAATTTAAACTTTTAAAGATTATGAATTAATTTTAATTGGAATTCTATCAATGTCGAATGTAATTTTAATGACTGGTGTTGGGTCTTACTTACCAAAAAATAAATTTTCTAATATTGACTTAACTAAATTTATTGATACTTCAGATGAATGGATTACAAAAAGATCAGGCATAAAAAATCGTCATTATGTTTCTGAGGACGAGTTAACTTCTGATTTGGCCGTTAAGGCTGCTTTAAGTGCTATAAAGATGTCTAATTTAAAACCAGATGATATAGACATGATTATTTTGGCTACCACAACTCCTGATAATACATTTCCTGCAACTGCAACTAAAATTCAACATAAACTTTCTATAAAAGGTATTGCATTCGATGTTCAAGCTGTATGTGCTGGTTTTGTATTTGCCTTATCTGTAGCTTCTTCAATGATGAAAGATAATCATTCTAAAAATTGTTTGGTTATTGGTGCTGACAGTATGTCCAAATTATTGAATTGGAAAGATAGAACGACATCAGTTCTTTTTGGTGATGGAGCAGGTGCTGTCATTCTTCAAAAAAACGTCGATATAAATAAAAACAGTGATTGGGGTATTTTATCGAATGTAATTCACTCTGATGGAAATTTCTATGATTTATTATATACTAATGGTGGACCTTCTCTAAATAAAAAAACTGGTACTATTGAGATGGTTGGAAAAGAAGTCTTTAAACATGCAGTAGAAAAATTATGCTCTTCATTTGAAGAGGCGCTTTCATTATGTAATAAGAGTATAGCTGATATAGACTGGTTTGTTCCTCATCAAGCCAATCAAAGAATATTATCTGCCGTCTCAGATAGGTTAAAAATTGATAAATCAAAAGTTATATCTACAGTTGCTTTTCACGGCAACACTTCAGCAGCATCTATTCCTTTGGCTTTAGATTATGCAATTGCTGATAAAAAAATTAAAAATGGAGATCTTATTGGTTTTCAAGCGATTGGTGGAGGGTTGAGTTGGGGATCTTCAGTCATTAGATTTGGTCAACCTCAAAATAAATAAAATAATTCTTTATAATTAAAATTTTTATATTAAAATGAATTTATGAAAAAAACTTGGACAAGAAATGATCTTATAGATGAAATCAGCAACAATGTTGGTTTATCTAATTTAGAGTCATCAAAAATAATTGAAGAAATTTTTGAAGTTATATTGTCTGAGTTAGAGGGTAATTCTGACGTTAAAATTTCTTCATTTGGAACTTTTGCTGTTAGACATAAAAATTCTAGAATAGGAAGAAACCCTAAAACTGGATTAGAAGTTCCAATAAGTTCAAGAAATGTTGTTACATTTAATGCATCGAATATTTTGAAATCTAAAATAAATTAGAAGCTTAATCACTATGAATGATGAGATTATTTATCTTACTATTTCTAAAACTTCTAAGAAATTAGACGTATTACCTCATGTGCTGAGATTTTGGGAAAAAAAATTCATTTCTTTAAATCCTAAAAAAAGCAGAGGTGGTAGAAGATATTATTCAAATTTAGATATTGATATTTTAATTATTATTAAAGATTTATTGTATAATAAAGGTTTTACTATCAAAGGGGCTGCTAATTATATGAATTTAAAATATAATAAAGTTAATATTGAAAGTGACGTTTCAACGTATCCTATTTTAAAATCTGATTTAAATGAATCAATCAGATTAATTAAAGAAGGTATAAATATTTTAAAAAAAAATTTATATTGATATTTATAATTATTTAATAATGGTTAGCTTATATGTAATTTAAAACAATAAGTGCAAATGTAATTTT
>CAZFKZ010000001.1:81927-118999 GCA_964519035.1 uncultured Rhodobacterales bacterium
TATAATTTAGACTTAACAAAATAAATTTATCTCTCGAGTTTTTAACATTTGACATTTAGTTAGTTTCGATTTTCCCAAGATCATTTTCTAGTTGTTGGTAATTACGTTTTAATTTGTGTTTTTCTGATAATATTTCAATGTAATATTTACTATAATCATTAAAAAAACTTTTTGATAATGATAAATTCAGTTTTTTCGATGTTTCTTGGTTTGTTTTTTGAATTACTATATTAATATTATTAACTTTTATAGCAACAGATCCTTCATTTTTATTTATAACTTTTAATTCATTTTGTTTTAATTCAAATATTTCATTTATAATTGAATTATTATTAATCTGTTTAATTACATTTTTTTGATCTCTTTTAATTTTCTTTAAAGAAATAAAAGTTACTTTCTGGTTTTTGATTAATTTTTTTAATTTTAATTCAGTTTTAATTTTTAATTCTTTTTCAATCCAATCTTTATAAACCTTTTTTTCAACTTTATTAAAAATCGGTATAATTTCTTTATTTTCCTTTATTACTTCAATTAATGCATAACTATCATTGGGCATTTCAACTACATTGCTCAATTCATTTATATTTGTTTTCCATATACTTTTTAAAAATGAGTTGCTTTTTTTTAGTTGATAATAGTCTTTATCAAAAGGATGGATGGTACCATATTGGGATACTTGATTAATTTCTTTAATCTTTAATTGTGAATGTACAGAGCTATTTAAAGTAATTTCACTTAAATTGTTACCTTCAGCTATTAAATCATCTAAAATATCAATTTTTTGATATAATAATTCTATTGATTTTTCCTTGATCAAATTTTGTTTAATTTGTTCATAAACGTCGTTGTAAGATTTAATTTTCTTAGGAGCTATTGAGATTAATTTGTAAACAATATAACCAAAATTTGATTTGATAGGGCCTATAACATCATTTATATTACCTTCAAAAACTAAATCTCTAGTTTGTAAAGGCAAATCATTTTTTTTTATAAACCCAATGTTAATATCATTAATGTCTAAGTTAAAATCTTTTTTGGAGAAATTTATAAAATCATCTTTAGATTTAATTTTTTTAACAAAATTATTTGCTTTAATCTTATCTTGAGTTACTAATTGAAGCACGTTTCTTGTTTCTTCAGTTATAAATTTAGTTTTGTCCTCATCATATAATTCTTTAATATCATCTTCATTAATTTTAACTTGTGAATTAAAATCAGAGGGTTTTAATTCAATGTATTTTATATTTCTTGTAATTGGGATTTTATAAAATTCTTTGTTTTTTTTATAATAATCCTTAAGTATAACCGGAGTTGGTTTTTTTATTTCTTCTTTTTTAATTTTTTTTAAAAAAGCATATTCAATATCTCGAGTTTGGTTTTGCCATTCAATAATTTTATTAGCTATTTTATCACTGTAATAGGTGTTCAAAGAAAAGGGCATTGATAATTGTTTGAAATAAGCTTCAGTATTGATCATTTCTAGGTATTTACTTTCACTTAAACCTGCATTATTTAAAGATTTTAAAAATTTAGTTTGAGAAAACTTTCCAAGTGGATCTCTAAATGCTTTTTCTTCACTAATAGCTTTTGTCTGTATATTTTTAGGTACATGTAAATTTAGGGAAACAGCTTCAGAATTAATTAAAATTTCTTGCTCAAACTTATTCAAAACATTATTTAAAAGACCGTTTTTAATAGCTTCTTCTAAAGATGGCCTTTGTGGCATATTATAACGAACTTTATTCAATTCATCCAATATTTCTTGACTTGAAATATTTTTACTTTCAACTGATAAAATTGGTTTTTGATTATTATTACCTGTTAAATCTCCAACACCCCACATAGCAAAGCCAATTATTAATAATCCTAGAAAAGCTTTAAAAAAAATCGACTGTGTTTGGTTTCTTAAACTTCTTAACATTTTGTTAGCCTTGAAATAATTAATTGATTAGTATATCTATTGTTATACTAGTTGTTCTAATTTATAAATATTTTTTTAAGGTTTTTACATAATCATGTTTATTGCAGCTAATTGGAAGATGAACTTAAATAAAAACCAAATTTATGACTTTATAAATAATATCCAAGATTTTAAATTTAGTAATGATGTTGAGGCATGTATTTTTCCTTCATCTATTTTTATTGATTACGTTGCAAATCTTATCAATAATTCATCAATATTGTTAGGCGCTCAAAACTGTCATTTTAGTGAAAAAGGGGCATTTACTGGAGAAATATCTCCAACCTCTTTAAAGTTACTTGGTTGTAATTATGTGTTATTAGGTCATTCTGAAAGACGTATTAATAATAATGAAAATAGTAACTATGTTAGAAAATGTTCTTTTTCAGCTATAAATGCAGATTTAATACCTATTATTTGTGTTGGAGAAAGCCTTGAAACAAGGGATAAAGGGAATGCTTTGGATTATATCAAAAATCAAGTCCATGAAAGTTTGCCAGAAAATTATAAACAAGCTTATATCGCTTATGAACCTATTTGGTCAATAGGAACAGGACAAATTCCTAGTCATAATGAAATAGAAGAAATTCATACTTTAATAAAAGATGAAGTAAAAAAAGTTACAAATAAATCTGTAAAAGTTTTATATGGTGGATCTGTTAATCCTAAAAATGCAAAAGAAATAATGTCTATTAATAATGTAGATGGAACATTGGTAGGCGGGGCAAGTTTAAATGTTAAAGATTTTCTTGCAATTTATAGTTCAGCGGTTAAATAGTATTTTAGTTATTTTTTTATTTTTTTAAGGTTTTTTGATGATAACATTTATTTTAACGATTCATATTTTACTAGCTCTTTCTATAATTTGCGTTGTTTTGCTTCAAAAAAGCGAAGGAGGTGGGCTTGGGATTGGTGGTTCTGGTGGTGGTTTTATGACTGCTAGAGGAACTACAAATCTTTTAACTAAAGTCACTGCAATTTTGGGGGGATGTTTTTTTGCCACTTCTATTTTGTTAGCTTTACTTTCGGCTTCTGATAATAAAGTTTCAATTGCAACTGAAGTTGAAAAAGTTATTCAAAAACAAGAGCCTTCTATTCCTACTGTTCCTCTAGGAAATTAAACTTTATTATATTGGGTCTTAAATGGAAAATTCATCAGTAAAATTTATTTTTATAACTGGTGGTGTGGTTTCTTCATTAGGTAAAGGTTTAGCTTCTGCTTCTCTAGCTGCTATTTTACAAGCCAGAGGTTATAAAGTAAGACTTAGAAAATTAGATCCATACTTAAACGTTGATCCAGGAACAATGAGTCCGTATCAGCATGGTGAATGTTATGTTACTGATGATGGTGCTGAGACTGACTTAGACCTTGGTCACTATGAGAGGTTTACTGGTGTTTCAGCAAAAAAATCAGATAATATAACTACAGGTAAGATTTATTTAGACGTTATATCTAAAGAAAGAAAAGGGGATTATTTAGGAGCTACCATTCAAGTAATACCTCACGTAACAGATGCAATTAAAAATTTTATTATATCTGATATCGTAGATGAAGATTTTGTTCTTTGTGAAATAGGAGGTACAGTAGGTGACATTGAATCACTTCCATTTATAGAGGCTATAAGGCAGTTAGGAAATGAGCTTGGTAAATCTAAAACTTGCTTTCTTCACGTGACCTTACTGCCTTATATAAACGTTGCTGGTGAACTTAAGACTAAGCCAACACAACATTCTGTAAAAGAATTACAGGGTATGGGAATTCAACCAGATATATTACTATGTAGATCTGAGGTAAGTATTCCAAATGAACAAAAATCTAAAATTGCTTTGTTTTGTAACGTAAAACCAGACTCAGTAATTGAAGCTTTAGACGCCTCTTCTATTTACAAAGTTCCTCTATCCTATCATCAACAAGGTCTAGATAGTGAAGTATGCAAACATTTTAAACTTAATGTTAATCGAGAACCTGATTTAAGTAGATGGATCAAAATTAACCAAATAGAAAAAACTTCAGAAGGTAAAGTTAAAATTGGTATAGTAGGCAAATATACTTCGATGATTGATTCGTATAAATCTTTGATTGAAGCTCTGAATCATGGAGGATTAGCTAACAAAACAAATGTTTCATTAAAGTGGATTGATGCAGAATCTATAGAAAATACAAATTTAAATTTAGATAGCACCTTTAAAGATATCAATGCTATTATTGTTCCTGGTGGTTTTGGAAAAAGAGGATCTGAAGGAAAAATTAGATCTATCCAATACGCTAGAGAGAAAAACATTCCTTTCTTTGGAATTTGTTTTGGAATGCAGATGGCTGTTTTAGAATTCGCAAGAAATATTTTAGATTATGGTGACGCTTCATCCTCTGAGTTTGGAAATACTAGTTTTCCATTAATAGGCCTTTTAACGGAATGGCAAACAGAAGATGGTTTGATTACAAGAACTGAAGAATCTGATTTAGGTGGCACAATGAGATTAGGAGCATACGAATGTAATCTGATTGAGGGAAGTTTAGTTAAATCTATATATAATAAAAATAAAATTTCAGAACGACATAGGCATCGTTATGAAGTAAATTATAAATATAACAAACATTTTGCATCGGAAGGTTTTATTTTTTCTGGAATGTCACCAGACCAAACTCTACCTGAAATATGTGAATTAAGGTCTCATCCATGGTTTATAGCTGTACAGTTTCACCCAGAATTAAAATCGAAACCATTCGACCCTCATCCACTATTTGCTTCATTTATTGAAGCAGCATTAAACCAGTCTCGTTTATTATAAAGATTTAAAAAGTAAGGTGTTATCTGTATATGTTTCAACGTAGTATAAAATTAGGGTCCTTCAATGTATCTAATGATAACCCTTTTTTTCTAATAGCAGGCCCTTGTTCTATAGAAAGTAACGATCACGCTATAGATCATGCTGGTAAAATTAAGGAAATATGTAATAAATTAAAAATTAACTATGTATATAAATCGTCATTTGATAAAGCTAACCGTTCAAGCTCATCTTCCTTAAGAGGAGTTGGGATTCAAAAAGGTTTAAAAATTTTGTCAAATATTAAAAAAGTTTTTGATATTCCCATAATTACTGACGTTCATGAAAGTCATCAATGTAATGAAGTTGGCGCGGTGGTTGATATAATTCAAATCCCGGCTTTTTTATGCAGACAAACAGACCTGCTAATATCAGCTGCAAAGACTAAAAAAATAGTTAATATTAAAAAAGGTCAATTTTTAGCTCCTTGGGATATGAAAAATATAGTTAAAAAAATAACTGATGTGGGTTATAATGATATATTTTTAACAGAAAGAGGGACTTGTTTTGGTTATAACACTTTAGTATCTGACATGCGTTCTTTGCCTCAGATGGTTGATTTAGGCTATCCAGTTATTTTTGATGCAACTCACTCAGTTCAACAACCGGGTGGCTTAGGAACAACGTCAGGAGGTCAAAGACAATTTGTTCCAGTTTTATCTAGAGCAGCAATTTCGATTGGTGTGTCAGGTCTATTTGTAGAGGTTCATGAAAACCCTGAATCAGCTCCAAGTGATGGGCCAAATATGATCAAATTATCAAATCTTGAAGAGCTCCTTATAAAACTTGTAGATATTGATAAAATAATCAAAATATAATTTTAGGAAAAACATATGTTAAGTATACGTGACATTAGAGGAAGACAAATTATTGACAGTAGAGGTAACCCAACTGTTGAGGTTGACGTATGCTTATCTGATGGAAGTTTAGGAAGGGCTTCGGTCCCATCTGGAGCGTCCACAGGTAAATATGAAGCTTTCGAACTAAGAGATAATGACAAATCTATTTATAACGGTAAAGGTATTACTAAGGCATTAGAAAACATAAATATAGAAATATTTAATACATTATCTGGGCGTAATCCATTTGATCAAAAAGGTATAGATAATGATTTAATCGAACTTGATGGTACAGATAATAAAAGTAGGCTAGGTGCTAATGCAATACTGGGTGTTTCATTAGCTGTAGCCAGGTCAGCTGCAATTTCATTGAATTTACCGTTATGGAAATATTTAGGTGGTATAAGAGCTAATATATTACCAGTGCCAATGATGAATATTATTAATGGTGGAGCACATGCAAATAATGACTTAGATTTTCAGGAATGTATGATAATGCCAATTGGCTTTTCAACCTTTTCAAATTCATTAAGGGCTGGAGCTGAAATATTTACATTATTAAAAACCATCTTATCAAAGAAAGGCTTGTCAGTTGCTGTAGGTGATGAGGGTGGTTTTGCTCCTAAAATCAGTAACTTAAAAGAAGCTCTTAATTTTATTTCTGAAGCAGTAGACTTAAGTGATTATAAATTAGGGGAAGATATTTTTATTGCAATTGATGCTGCTTCTAGTGAATTGTTTGAAAGTGGCAAATATCATTTAAAAGGCGAAAATAAAATCTTGAATACTAATGAATTAAATGATTATTGGGTAAATTTATGTAACGAATTTCCAATTATTTCAATTGAAGACCCTTTTGACGAAAATGATTGGGAAGGGTTTCAAAAACTTACTAACATTTTAGGTCATAAAGTTCAAATTGTAGGAGATGATCTTTTTGTTACAAATAAAAATAGATTGTTGAAAGGCATTAATTCTAAATCTGCAAACTCAATATTAATTAAATTAAATCAAATTGGAACTTTATCAGAAACAATTGAGACGATTGAAATGGCTAAAAGTTCAGGCTTTGGCGTAATAATTTCTCATAGATCTGGTGAAACTGAAGATGTTTTTATTTCAGATTTATCAGTTGCCCTAAACTCAGGTCAAATTAAGACAGGTTCTTTATCTAGAAGTGATAGAACTTCTAAATATAATCAGTTATTAAGAATTGAAGAATATTTAGGAGATGATGGTAACTTCTATGGTAAACAATTTTTTAACAATTTTAAAAATAGGTAAAAAATAATGATTAAATCATGGTTTAGAAAGTATTTTTTTGTTACTTTTACTTCATTTTGCACTTCATTAATTTTTATTTTTTTTGTATCGCATATATTTTTAGGCGAAAGATCTTTATGGAAAATATTTGAACTCAACAATGATATTACTATTGCTTATAAAGAACTCAATAATCTTACAATTCAAGAAAAGAATATATCTGAAGAAATTGATTTGCTCAGGGATGGGCAAATAGATGCAGACCTAGTGAGTGAAATTTCTAATGATCTATTGGGCTTAATCCAGCAAGATCAAATTGTAATAAAAATCACTAAATAAATTTAATTATAATTAGATATTTTAATTTAATTTTGTTAAGTAAATATGATAATATAATCTTTGTATTTAAATGTACGGTATAAATAAATGAAAAAAAATCCTGTTTTAAAAGATTTAACTAATCCTAACTATGATTTAGATTTACTTAAAAAACTCCATTGGAAAATGCTAATGATTAGACGATTTGAAGAAAAAGCAGGCCAATTATATGGTATGGGACAGATAGGTGGTTTTTGCCATTTATATATTGGACAAGAAGCTGTTGTAGTGGGTATTCAATCAGTTCAAATTGAAGGTGATAGTGTAGTAACGTCTTATAGAGATCATGGTCATATGATAGCATGTGACATGAACCCCAAAGGTGTGATGGCTGAATTAACTGGCAGAATAGACGGGTATTCTAAAGGCAAAGGTGGTTCAATGCATATGTTTAGTCGTGAAAAAGGTTTTTTTGGAGGCCATGGAATAGTCGCCGCTCAAGTTCCTATTGGTGCCGGATTAGCTTTTTCTCATAAATACAATGGTAATAATAATGTTTCTATAACTTATTTTGGTGACGGTGCAGCAAATCAAGGTCAAGTTTATGAAGCTTATAATATAGCTTCATTATGGAAACTACCTGTTGTTTTTGTTATCGAAAATAATAAATATGGAATGGGAACTTCTGTAAACAGATCTTCAGCTGGTGACAATCTAGCTGACAGAGGTAAAGCTTATGGTATAAAATTTGAGATTGTAGATGGAATGGATGTTTTGGCAGTTAGAGATGCTGCTACTAGAGCTACTGAGTATTGTAGATCTGGAAAAGGTCCGTACATTCTTGAAATGAAAACTTATCGATATAGAGGGCATTCAATGTCTGATCCAGCCAAATATAGAACTAGGAATGAAGTCGATGATGTTAGAAAAAATTCAGATCCTATTGAAAATGTAAAAGAAATACTTAATAAATTAGGCGTTGATGAAGAGGCTCTAAAAGCAATTGATTCTGAAATTAAAATTACTGTAGCAGACGCTGCCAAATTCGCTCAGGAATCACCAGAACCCTCTGAAGATGAGTTATTTAAAGATATTACAATTAATTAAAATGGTGACCAAATGAGTATTAAAATTTTAATGCCAGCCTTAAGTCCGACTATGGAAGAAGGAACATTGTCTAAGTGGCTTGTTAAAGAAGGTGACAGCATTTCATCAGGTGATTTAATCGCTGAAATAGAAACTGATAAAGCTACTATGGAAGTCGAAGCAGTAGACGATGGTAAAATTGGAGAATTATTAGTCGATGAAGGTACCGAAGGAGTAAAAGTGAATACTCCTATTGCAACATTGCTCGATTCAAATGAATTACCTCATACAACTATAAAAAAGATAGCTGACAAACCTTATTTAGAAAAACAGAATATTATACAGAAACCATCGAAAGTTATAAATAATAATAATGAAGTATCTAGTTTTATTTCAGTTCGAGAAGCTTTAAGAAATGCCATGGCTGAAGAAATGAGATTAGATAAAAATGTTTTTGTTATGGGTGAGGAAGTTGCTGAATATGAAGGCGCTTATAAAGTTACTCAAGGTTTGCTTAATGAATTTGGTGAAAAAAGAGTTTATGACACACCTATTACTGAACACGGTTTTGCAGGAATTGGTATAGGGGCTGCATTTGGTAACTTAAAACCAATTGTTGAATTTATGACATTTAATTTTGCTATGCAAGCCATGGATCAAATAATAAATTCTGCTGCTAAAACTTTATATATGTCTGGGGGACAAATGGGTTGTCCAATAGTGTTTAGAGGCCCTAACGGAGCCGCATCAAGAGTTGCTGCTCAGCATAGTCAATGCTATGCAAGCTGGTACGCACATTGTCCTGGCCTTAAAGTTGTCGCCCCTTGGTCAAGTATGGATGCGAAAGGTCTTTTAAAAGCTGCAATAAGAGATCCTGACCCGGTAATTTTTTTAGAAAACGAAGTCATGTACGGTCAATCATTTGATTGTCCTAACGATTTAGATTTCATTCTTCCAATTGGAAAAGCTAATATTGAAAAAGAAGGATCGGATGTCACTATAATTGCATTTTCTATTATGGTTGGGAAGTCCATTGAAGCAGCAGATATATTAAAAGAAAAAGGTATTAATGCTGAAGTTATTAACTTAAGAACTCTTCGTCCTTTAGATATTGAAACAATTCTTACTTCTGTCAAAAAAACAAATAGGGTAGTTACATGTGAAGAAGGTTTTCCTTTTGCAGGAATAGGAGCTGAAATTTCTGCTGTAATTAGTGAAAATGTATTCGACTGGCTGGATGCCCCCGTAACTAGAGTTACAGGAAAAGATGTTCCTATGCCTTATGCAGCTAACTTAGAAAAGTTAGCTTTGCCACAAGTCGATGATATAATTAACGCTTGTCTTAAAGTTTGTTATAAAAATTAAGGGTTATTATGAGTATTGATATTTTAATGCCAGCATTAAGTCCAACAATGGAAGAAGGAACATTGTCAAAGTGGCTCATAAAAGAAGGTGATCAAGTTGTATCGGGTGATTTAATAGCCGAAATAGAAACTGACAAAGCTACTATGGAAGTTGAATCTATTGAAGATGGAACAGTTGGTAAATTGTTAGTTCAAGAAGGTGAAGAAGGTATTAAGGTAAATTCACCAATAGCTATTTTACTTTTTGATGGTGAAACAATTTCAGATCATAAAAAAAATGATGATGTTAAGGAAGTTAAAAAAGAGTTATCAAAAATAGATTTATCCGAAGATGAAATTCCTACAACTTCTAAAGAAACTTCAATTGATAACTATGAAGATCAAGTAATTGATGAAAAACTAAATTCAAATAGAATTTTTGCAACTCCTTTAGCCAAAAGATTAGCAAAACAAAAAGACATAGATTTATCTTTAATTGCTGGTTCAGGTCCAAATGGTAGAATTTTAAAATTTGATATTCAAAGTTTAAATGATCGAAAAGAAAATATAATTATTAATAATTCAATAGATATTAAAAAATTTGAAACTGTTAAAAATTCTATGATGAGAAAAACGATTGCAGATAGGTTAGTAAAATCTAAGAATGAAGCACCTCATTTTTATTTATCTATAGATTGTAATATTGACGAGTTATTAAAAATTAGAAGTTCTATTAATTCAAAATCAAATGATAAATATAAAATATCTGTTAATGACATGATCATTAAAGCTGCAAGTGCTAGTTTATTAAAAGTTCCTCAAGCTAACGCAAGTTGGGAAAGTGAAAATACTAAATACTACAATACTACCGATATATCAGTTGCTGTTGCAATAGAAGGTGGTTTAATTACACCTATAATTAAGGATGTTCAATTAAAAGGTCTTAAAGATATCTCAGATGACATGAAGATACTTGCTGCTAAAGCTAAAGAGGGAAAATTATTACCAGAAGAATATATTGGAGGTAGTTTTTCTATTTCAAATTTAGGTATGTATGGAATTAAGGAATTTTCAGCTGTAATTAACCCACCTCAAGGTGCTATTTTAGCAGTTGGATCGGGTGAGAAAAGGGCTATAGTAATAAATGATAATATAACAATAGCAACAATGATGACTGTAACACTATCGTGTGACCATAGAGTTGTTGACGGTGCCGTTGGAGCACAATATTTATCAGTCTTTAAAGAGTATATTGAAGATCCGTCACTAATGCTATTATAAGGTTATCATTATGAATAATAAAAAGTTTGATTTGATAGTAATCGGTGGTGGACCTGGTGGGTATGTTGCTGCTATTAGAGCTGCTCAATTAGGAATGTCAGTATCATTAATTGAAGATCAACATTTAGGCGGAATTTGCCTTAATTGGGGATGTATTCCAACTAAAGCCTTATTAAGAGCTAGTGAAATTAAACACATGTTAGACAACGTTGGTGATTTTGGCTTTTCTGTTTCTAATATTGAAATGGATATAAGTAAGATTACAAAACGTTCTAGAAAAGTTGCCTCACAATTATCTTCGGGTATCAGTCACCTATTGAAAAAAAATAAAGTTACAGTTATTGATGGATTTGGATACTTAGATAAAAATGTCTCAAATTCTAAATCTGTAAAAGTCAAAATGAAAAATAATAGTGAAACATTGAACTTAATAGCTAAGAATATCATTATTGCTACAGGTGCTAGGTCAAGGAATTTACCTTTTGTTTCATCAGATGCTATTAATATTTGGGATTATAAAACAGCTATGACACCCAATAAATTGCCATCTTCTTTAACTATTATTGGTTCAGGTGCTATTGGAATGGAGTTTGCTTCTTTTTATAACGATTTAGGTGTTAAGGTAACAGTAGTAGAAGCACTAGGTAATATACTTCCGAATGAAGACGAAGATATCTCTCAAATTGTATTAACAAATTTTATAAAAAGAGGAATTGAGATTAAGACAAATACTTCTCTTAAAGCTGTCTCTAATAAAAACAATATTGTTTCGTCAGAAATTATATGTAAAGGAAAAACTGAAATTATTAATTCAGAAAAGTTAATTCTTGCCATCGGTATAATTGCTAATACTGAAAATTTAGGTTTAGAAAATTTTAATATTAAGATTGATCACGGTCATATAGTTACGAATGAATGGTTAGAAACAAATGAAAAGGGCATTTTTGCCATTGGCGATGTAACTCAGGGGCCTTGGTTGGCACATAAAGCAAGTCATGAAGCAACACTATGTGTTGAAAAAATTGCTGGTCATAAAAATCTTATACCTATAGATAAATCATCAATTCCTGGTTGTACATATTGTAGGCCTCAAGTTGCATCAATTGGCTTAACTGAAAAAAATGCTAATAAACAAAATATAAATATAAAAGTAGGAAAGTTTCCATTTGTAGGTAATGGTAAGGCAATTGCTTTAGGCGATTCTGAAGGCTTGATTAAAACAATTTTTAATAAAGATACAGGTGAATTGATTGGTGCACATATGGTAGGCCCTGAAGTTACAGAGTTAATACAGGGTTTTTCTATAGCTAAAAAGTTAGAAACAACTGAATATGAATTGATGCATACTATATTTCCTCATCCAACTTTATCAGAAGCTATGCACGAATCAGTCCTCGATGCTTATAACCAAGCCATACACCATTAGAAACACAGTAAAAGAAATGTTAGATAATTTAGTTGAAATAAAAAAAGTCAGACATCCTGAAAAAGCAAATAAACCTGACAATTTATCACCTTCAAAACCTTCATGGTTAAAAGTTAAAGCTCCTGTCGGCAAAATTTTTGAAGAAACTAAAGGGCTTTTGGATGATTTAAATATTGTCACAGTTTGTGAGGAGGCAAGCTGCCCTAATATTGGAAATTGTTGGTCAAAAAAACATGCTACAATGATGATAATGGGAGCTACTTGTACAAGAGCATGTTCGTTTTGTAATGTAGCTACAGGAAAGCCAAAAGGTTTGGATTTCACAGAACCTTTTAGAGTTGCTCAATCAGTAGCTAGATTAGATTTAAAGCATGTTGTTATTACTTCAGTTGATAGAGATGATTTAGATGATGGAGGTGCTGATCATTTTGTAAATACAATTCGTGATATTAGAAGTTTGTCTCCGAATACATCGATTGAAATATTAACTCCAGATTTTTTAAGAAAAGTTGGGGCTATTGAAAAAGTAATTTTATCTAAACCAGATGTTTTTAATCATAACCTTGAAACTGTCCCAAGACTTTATTCTTCTGTGAGACCAGGTGCAAGATACTTTCACTCTTTAAATTTATTATCAAAAGTTAAAGATAAAGATCCTGAAATTTTTACAAAATCTGGAATCATGGTAGGTCTAGGTGAAGATAAAAGTGAAGTTTTTCAAGTTATGGATGATATGAGGTCTGCTAACATTGATTTTTTAACTATTGGGCAATATTTACAACCAACACCAAAACATCATAGAGTCGATAGATTTGTTGAGCCAGATGAGTTTGAATTATATAAAAAAATTGCTTTTTCTAAAGGTTTTTTAGTTGTTTCATCTTCTCCTTTAACTAGAAGTAGCTTTCACGCGAGTGAAGACTTTGAAAAATTAAAAGAAGCAAGGTTGTTAAAACTAAATTCTAAGGGTTCTGAGCATATTAACTAATGAAGCATATAGAAAGACGTATTTTAAAACATAAACCACTAAATTTATTTAATTTAGTTTCTGATGTTAAAAAATACCCTGAGTTCTTACCTTGGTGCTTAGGTGCGAGGGTTAAAAATTTTTCTGAATATAAGTTGGACGCTGACTTAATTATTGGTTTTAAAATATATAAAGAAGTTTATTCTTCACAAATATTACTTGATTATACTAATTATAAAATAACTGTAGATTATAAAGATGGGCCATTTCAACATTTAAACAATTATTGGATATTTAAAGATAATCCAGAAGGATGTGAAGTCGAATTTATGGTTGATTTTAAATTTAAATCCAATTTTTTACAAAGTATAATGGAAACTTTATTTACTGAAGCTGTTTTGAGGATGGTTAAAGCATTTGAAAATAGGGCAGACCAGTTATATAGATAAATTTATAAATTTTTTAATGTAAAATTTGCTAATTTTAAAGCCTCAAATGTACTTTGTTGTCTTACTTCAAGTCTATTTCCTTTAAACAAAAATAGTTTAGTTATAACTTTACTTTTTAATCCTACTCCTATCCAAACAGTTCCAATTGGTTTCAAAATTGTTCCTCCAGTAGGACCTGCTATTCCTGTAACGGATATTGAAACATCTGCATTCATAACTTTTAATACTTTTTTTGCCATCAAATTTGCAACAACTTTACTTACAGCTCCATTTTTTGTAATGATTTCTAATGGGATTTTTAATTGTTCAGATTTTGATTCATTAGAATAAGTTATAAGGCTATTTTTAAAAATTTCACTTGAGCCATTAATTGAAACTATTGCAGATGAAACCATGCCACCAGTACAACTTTCTACAGTTGTTATATTTAATTTATTCTTTTTTAAAATTTCAAATAATATCTCTGCTTCATAATTAATCTTTTTCCACATAAAAACCCTAATACACTTTTATTAATAGTTGTTGATTAAACGCTGTCATAATACCACATTGAACTAAAAAGGCACATATTCCCGCTACAATATCATCTGCCATAATCCCTATACCTCCAGGCAATTTTTCAAATTTTTTTATAGGACCTAATTTTGTTATATCAAAGAATCTGAATAATAAAAAAGATAACAATATAGATAATATAATATCATTAGTATTATTAGAACTTGTAATAGCTAAAAGAGCTATAAATTGTCCTGTAAATTCATCTATAACTACTTCTTTTGGATCTTTTTGTTTAAAAACTCTTACATGTATTTCGCTAATTATAAAGCCTATTATTGAAAATATAATTATAAAAATAATAAAATTAAAAATACCTAATAAATTAATTAAATAGTATCCAATGAACAATGAAATAAATGACGCAAATGTACCAGGCGCTTTTTTAACATGGCCAATAGGATAAACTTCTGCCAATCTAGCTAAAAATATTAATACATTTCCTTTTTTAATCATCTGAAATATTTTCAATCACTTGAATAGATGAATTTACCATGGCTGCTATTCCTTCTTTACGCCCTATAAAACCAATGCTTTCTGACGTTTTTCCTTTAATGCTAATTTTAGATGGATTAATTTCTAATATATTACTGATGTTATAAATCATTTCTTTTGAGTGATTTAAAATTTTAGGTTGTTCACAAATAATTACCGCATCAATATTATTTATTTTTGCTTTATGTTTTTTAAGCAATAAAGATGTTTCTTTTAGAAAGTAAGAACTATCCTGATTTTTCCATTTTTTGTCTGATGGAGGAAATAACATTCCAATATCACCTTCATTTATAGGGCCTAATAGACTATCTGTAATAGCATGAAGAAGCACATCTGCATCAGAATGCCCAACAAGTGGAGCTGAATTGGTTATTTTGACGCCACCTAAAGTAATATAATTATCATTATGTTTATTCTTTATTAAATCAGTCCTGTGTATATCAAAACCAATACCAATTTTTGTTATATAGTTGTATATATTATTTATTAAGTGAGGATATAAAAGATTTAGATCATGTTTACGTGTTATTTTAAGACTCATAGGATCTCCTTTTATGGTGTGAATATTCGCCCCCCCAACACTTAAAAAAATTGAAGTTTCATCTTCGTATTCTATATTTGTAATTTTATGAGCTGATACTAATTCTTTAAAATTACATAGTTGAGGTGTTTGAACTAATATTTGGTTTTCTTTATTTAAAACTTTGTTGATTTTATCATCTTTTATAACTCTAACCGCGTCGTTTATTGGTATTACAGGTGCCACACAGTTAACTTGTTTTTTTGTAAAATCGAGTAATTGTTCTAAAACTTCAAAAGTAACTATTGGTCTAGCTGTATCATGGATTAACACATACTCGTTATTATAGTTTTTTAATGCAATTAGTCCTTTAAAAACACTCTGTTGACGAGTAATTCCGCCTAAAACTGGTTTTAGCAATTTGTATTTATTAGCAATATTTTTAATAAAATTTAAGTTCGATTTATTAATTACTATTTGTATATTAATGTTTTTTAAATGTTTATTAAAATTTTCAATGCATATTTCAAGTAACGTTTTTCCATTAATTTCTATTAATTGTTTGTTTGTTTTAGATTTAAATCTATTGCCTACACCGCCAGCTAATAAGATTATTGTTATTCCTTTTCCATTTAATTTCAACTTACACCCCTAAAAATGCCTATTTATTATGCATTTAATTACGTATTTACTTTTTATGTATAAAATTTAATCATTCATGATATGTTAACTCATATTTAATATTTAGAAATCTTAATTATGAATAAACAAATTTTATCGGAACTTAGAACTCCTGTTATTTTAATAAATAAAGATAATACTATAGATTATATTAATGAGACTGGCGAAGAGTTTTTTGGACATAGCTCTATTATTATTATAGGTAAACAATTAGGAAATATTATTCATAAAGATTCTACTTTGTTAATTTTATTAGATAGAGTTAGAAAAAGAAAAATTGGATTAACTGAAGAAAGTCTTGATTTAAGTGATGTTAATAAGCCAAACAGAAAAGTTAAAGTTCATATATTACCATTATCTCTAAAAAGTAATAAAATTATTATACAAATAATACCTTTATCTGTTTCAGAAACTTTTGAAAATCAAAGAATTAATAATAAAATTACAAAATCTTTTTCATCAATGGTTGATATGTTGATGCATGAGCTTAAAAATCCTCTGGCGGGAATCAAAGGTGCATCACAATTACTTGAAAATGACTTGAAAGGTCAAAATAAATCTATTGAATTAACTCAATTAATTCAAATTGAAATTGATCGTATAACTTCATTATTGAATCGTATGGAAGACATTACAAATGATAAACTGAAATTAGATTGCGAATATTTAAATATTCATAAGATTCTAGATCATTGCAAGTTATTGGCTCAAAACAGTTTTGGGTCTAAAGTAAACTTTATTAATTCATATGATCCTTCATTGCCTGAAATATATGCAAATTCAGATTTATTAATACAAATATTTATTAACATAATTAAAAACGCCTGTGAAGCTTGTGATAGTGATGGTCAAATTATTGTCAAAACATGTTTTAATCCTAATAAAAAAGTATTGTTTTCTGAAAATGAGATTCCTTTTTATTTACCTTTGCAAATTGAAATTTCAGATAACGGCATGGGTATTCCTAATGAATTAATTCCAAATATTTTTGATCCCTTTGTCTCATCAAAAAAGTTAGGAAAAGGTCTTGGATTATCTATTGTTGCGAGTGGATTAAATGAAATTGGTGCAGTAATAGATGTTCAATCTTCACCAGGATTGACAAACTTTTGTATAAATTTTCCGTTAAATAATATTTAAAAAAATAGAGGTTAAATTGGAAATTAGTAAAAATAAAAATGTAATCGTTGTTGATGATGATAGTAGTATAAGAATTGTTATATCTACAGCATTAACTCGTGCTGGCTTTAATGTTAGATCAAGTGGAACTGCGGCAGGTATGTGGCGTCTGGTTGAAACAGGCTTTGCTGATGTACTTATAACTGACGTGGGACTTCCTGATGCTGATGCATTAGATATATTACCTAAATTACAAAAAATGAAGCCAAACATAAAAATAATAGTTATGTCTGCGAGATCAACTCTTTTAACTGCAGTGAGAGCTGAAAAAAAAGGTGCCTACTATTATCTACCTAAACCTTTTGATTTAGATGAATTATTAAATTTAGTTACTCAAACTAAATATAAATCTTCAGTAGCAAAACCATTTAATGAAACTGACGATATAAAAATGAATAAGTATGATTCAGGGCCTATAATAGGCAAATCTGCAGTAATGCAAGAAATATACAAAGTAATGTCAAGGTTGGTATCAAATAATTTATCAGTTCTGATTAGTGGCGAAAGTGGAACAGGAAAAAAATCAATTGCAGAAAGCATCCATAACTTAAGTTATACAAATAACAAACCTTTTATTAATTTAAATTTAGATTTTTTTAATAACCATTCAAATTTTTTAGATATTAAAAAAAATCTTGTTATTAATAATTATATCTCTCCATCTATTGAAAATATTGATGAATTAAATGGATGTACAATTTTTATAAATGATGTTGCAGATTTATCTGCAGATCAGCAAAGTAATTTTATAGTATTTTTAGAAAAAAATTTTATTGAATTATCAAAAAATAATTTAAGTTTCAAAAAACCTAGAATTATAACTTGTACAAAACAAAATGTCTTTGATTTAGTCAATCAAGGCCTTTTTAGAGAAGATCTATATTATCGAATAAATATTGTTCCAATTAAAATGCCTGCCTTAAGGAATAAAATTGAAGATATAAATGATCTTTCTTTATTTTTTTTCAAAGTTATTAATAATGAAAATCATTCTGAAAAATTTTTATCTCCCAATGGTATGGTATTATTAAAAAAATATTTATGGCCCGGTAATATAAGAGAATTAAAAAATGTTGTTGAAAGGTTATGTTTATTATCTTCAACAAATGAGATTCCAAATAGTTTAATTTCTAAAGTTATCTCTGAAGATAATTACTTAACCATTAATAATGAAATGGATGATATAGAAATATTTTTTAAAAAATATATTAAGAGTTATTTACAAGATTTTGATATAAATAAAGACACAAAAAATTTGTATGGACATTTTATTCCAAAAGTTGAAAAACCTTTAATTGAAATAATATTAGAGCTATTTAGAGGGAATCAAATTAAAACAGCTGAATGTTTAGGTTTTAATAGAAACACGCTTAGAAAAAAAATAAAACTATATGATATTGAAGTAATAAAAAAGAGAAAGTTTTTATAAATTGTATTAAATCATATTAATAAACTATAATTGAACTTATTGATTATTATTTCAGGTAATATTTTATGAAAATAGCTATGTTGTTTTTTTTTAATAAGAAGTTATATCTACTAGCTTTAATTTTATCATGTGCTATTGGCTTTTCTTTATTCATAATTTTATCCAGAATTGATCTTCTGTCAAAATATGAATCTAAATTAATACTATTTATATTAATTTTTACATTAATTCTTATTCCTTTATTTTTTTACATAATAAAACATTTTGTTTCTTTTTTTAAAGAAAGAAAACTTAAGAAAGCTGGAAAGGAATTACATAATAAACTAATTCTCATTTTTTCAGCTGTAGTTCTAACTCCAACCCTAATTATTGTAGGTTTTTCAGTTTTAATTTTTGATACAGCTTTAAATGGTTGGTTTAACCCTAGAATTTCAACTGCAATATCACAATCTGTAAATGTTGCGAACCAGTATATGCTTGAACATCAAAATGCCATGAGAGGTGATGTTTTAGCTTTAGCCAACATATTAAATGTAAATGCCGTTAAGTTTTCTTCTAGTAAGGTTAATTTTAATAAATTTTTAGACAAATACACAAGAAAACATAATTTATCCGAAGCAGTTTTAATTGACTCTTCAGGAAATGTTTTAGCCTTTTCAGAATTTGTATTTGAATATACATATGCTGAAATTCCTAGAAAAAACTACGAAGCGGCCAATCTTGATAAAATTATCATAAATAAAGAAGATAATTCCAACAAGATGAAAGCTTTTATGAAGCTTTCTCAATATGTAGATGCTTATTTGTTAATTAGTAGATATGTTGACAAAAGAGTGCTCAACGCTATTCAAAATACAGCTATTGCAGCATCTGATTATCAATTTATCAAGCTTCAACAGTTTGATCTAGAGATTTCTTTCGTAGTATTTTTTCTTTTTTTAACTTTGGTACTACTTTTATTTTCATTATTAATAGGTCTAAACTTAGCAAATAAATTAGTGGATCCAATTAGTTCACTGATTACTGCAGCTGAAGAAGTTGGAAGTGGTAATTTAGATTACAAAATTACTAGTAAAGATCTAATGAATATTAATGTTAAAGAAATTAAAAGGCTTGGTGAAGCTTTTAATAAGATGATAGCAGATTTAAAAAGTAGTAGGATAGATCTTGTTCTTGCGAACGATCAGTTAGATAAGAGAAGGAAGTTTTCTGAATTACTCTTATCTGGCGTATATTCAGGAGTAATAGGTTTAGACGAGAATTTAAAATTAAACTTACCAAATGTAACTGCAGTAAAATTATTAAATATTTCTATAGATAAACATTATGGTATCTCTATTATTAAAATTGTACCTGAATTTTCAAATTTGATAAATATCCTAAATGAGACTAAAGCCGATGTTGTTGAAGATAAAATTGAAATTGTCAGAGAAGAAAAACATTTAAACTTAATTGCAAGAATAGTTGTTCAAAAAATAGATAATAAAATATTTGGTTATGTACTTACTTTTGATGATGTAACCAATTTGATTGCAGCACAAAAAAAAGCTGCTTGGTCTGACATAGCAAGAAGAATTGCGCATGAGATTAAAAACCCTCTGACACCAATAAGACTAGCCTCAGAGAGGCTCAAGAAACATTTAAATAATCCACTTAAATTGAATAAAGAAATATTTGAAAAATCTTTAAATATGATTACACGTCAAGTTGATGATATTGATCATTTAGTAGAAGAGTTTTCTTCTTTTGCCAGGATGCCGTCGCCTATATTAAACCAAGTTAATATAGTTTCAGTTGTTAAACAATATATTGATCTAATGAATAATTCATTTAAAAATATTTCTATAAATTTTGATAATATAGTTAAAAGAGATATATATATTATGGCAGATGAAAAACAAATCCGCCAAGCTTTGGGTAATTTAATTAAAAATTCTTATGAAAATTTAATAATTAACAAGATTAAAAATGGAAAAATTTATATAAATTTAGATTCTGATGATAACCATACTACATTGTCAATTGAAGATAATGGAACAGGTATAGAAAAAAAAGACTTAACAAAAGTAATAGAACCATACTTTACTACTAAAGATGGAGGTACGGGATTAGGTTTGGCTATTACAAATAAAATCATTGAAGATCACAACGCAACTATGTTTTTTAAAAAATCAAATATAGGTCAAGGAACAATAGTAATTATTAAATTTCCAATTATAATAGAGAACATTTAATCTTTTGAGAGAACCCAATGATAAAAAATAAAATTTCTATTTTAATAGTTGATGACGAAATAGATATTTGTGACATGGTGTCTTCTATTTTAGATGATGAAGGTTACAAAACGTTTATTGCTTTAAGTAAAAAAGATGCAATTGAAAAAGTAAAAAACAATGATATTAATCTCGTAATAACAGATATTTGGATGAATAATAATGTTAATTCTGGTTTGGAATTGTTGTCTTGGTGTAAAAATTATAATTCCTTTATACCTGTTATAATGATGTCTGGTCATGGGAATATTAACACTGCAATGACAGCAGCTAAAAATGGAGCATTTGATTTTGTTGAAAAACCATTTAAATCAGATAGATTATTACTTCTAATTGAAAAAGCTTTAATCGAAAGAAATTTAAAAATTAAAGTTATGGATTATGAATCAAGAGTAAACCAAGATATTGAATTGATAGGCTCTTCTTTTGCTATAAAAAATTTAAGGCAATCTTTAAAAAAAATATCAACTAGTAATAGTAGAGTTTTAATTTTAGGTCACTCTGGTTGTGGTAAAGAGCTATGCGCTAGGTTTATTCATAAAAGTTCAAATAGAAAAAACTCACCTTTTATTGTTGCTTCTTGTGCTACTTTATCGCCTGAAAGAGTTGAACAAGTTTTATTTGGATGGGATGAAAGCTCCAATAACTTAAAAGAAAATAGTCAAGCTAACCTTGGTTTGTTTGAACAAGCTAATAATGGTACATTATATTTTGACGAAATTTGTGACTTGCCTTTACAAACCCAAGGTAAATTAGTACAAGCAATTCAAGAACAAAGTTTTTATAGAATAGGTTCTAATAAAAAAATTCAAGTTGATGTTCGAGTTATTTCAGCTAGTAATAAAAATATGACTTATGCTATTGAATCAAATATTTTAAGAGAAGATTTGTTTTATAGACTTTCTGTTGCACCAATCGACATACCTTCATTAAGTGATAGAAATGAAGATATACCAGATTTGATAAATCATTTTACTAATATTCTATCAAAAGAAACTGGGAAACATGTTTTAAAGTTTTCTCCTGATGCATTAGCTATTTTTCAATCTTATGAATGGCCAGGTAATGTTAGGCAATTAAAAAATATAATTGAATGGCTTTTGATTATGTATGGAGATAAAGAGAATTTTTTAATTAAAGCATCATTTTTGCCTCCAGATTTACTTGGTCATAAAAATGATAAAGTTTCTAAAAATACTGTTCTTGAATTAGAATTGTCTTTAAAAGAAGCTCGAAAACATTTCGAAACAAGTTATCTCAAATCACAATTAATTAGATTTAAAGGAAGTATATCAAGAACATCTAGCTTTGTTGGTATGGATAGATCAGCACTTCATAGGAAATTAAAAGAGTTAGAAATTAATGTAAATGAATTAAGCTATTAATTTTATATGTAGTTTTTGGAGAATTGATGAAACAGAAAATAGTCATTTGTGGAGCCGGTAGAGTTGGTATGTCAATTACTGAACATTTATCAAATGAAGGCTTTGATATCACTGTTATTGATGCAAGTTTAGACGCAATACAAAAAATAACAGAGCTTTATGATGTTCGTGGTGTTCAGGGTTTAGCTTCCTATCCAAATGTTCTAGATGATGCAGGAATTAAAGATGCTGATTATTTTATAGCTGTTACACAATCTGACGAAGTAAATATGTTAGCCTGCCATATTGCGAAATCATTATATAATACTCCAATTATGATTTCACGAATAAGATCTAAGGAGTATTTAGATCCAAAATATTCTGATTTTTTACTAAAAAACATTGGTATTAAAAGAATAATTTCTCCTGAAGAAGAGGTTGCCTTTGCAATCGTGGATCAATGGGTTACTCCTGGTGCTTTTGATGTAGCTAAATTTGTAAGAAAAAACGTCACAATGTTAGGTATTTCTTGCAATAAAGATTGTCCAATTTTAGATACTCCACTTAGAAATTTAATAGATATTTTCCCAGATTTAATTGTTACAATTATGGCAATCATTAGAGGCTCTAAATTAATTGTGCCTCGAGGTGGCGATGATATTTTAATTGCTGGAGATAGAGTATATTTAGCTTGTCCTTCAACTCAAATAGATAGAACATTAATTGCGTTTGGACATGCAGAAAAAGCTGCAGAGAAGGTAACTATATCTGGAGCAGGCCCTATTGGTATTAGAGTTGCTCAAGAAATTCATAAATTATCTCCCGAAACTAACTTAACAATTTTAGAAGTAAATAAAGAAAGAGCTAGATATGCTGCTGAAAAGCTTGAATACGCTACAATTATTTCTGGAGATTCTTTAGATCCAGCAATTATTAAAGAAGCACGGCTTGGACAAGGGGAAACTTATATTGCTGCAACAAATAAAGATGAAGTAAATATACTATCTTCACTCCTTGCAAAAAGATCTGGTGCTTCTCATACTGTAGCTTTAATTAATTTACCAGTGTTTATACCACTTTTTAATTCATTAGATTTAGAGGGTATTGTGAGTCCTCCAATGCTTACTGCATCATCTATTCTTGAGGAAGTAAGAAGCGGGCAAGTAGAACATGTTCACTCAATAATTGAAGAATTTGGAGAAGTTATTTCTTTTGAAGCTTTAAAATCCTCTTCAATCATTGGTAAACCATTAAAGAATATTAAATTACCTAAAGATGTATCATTAGGGGCAATTGTTAAGGAGGATAATACAATTTTAACTCCTAGAGGGCATACTGTTATTGAAGCTGGCGACAAAGTTGTTATGTTTGTTCCAGTTAAATCACTTAAGAAAGTTGAAGAACTTTTATCTGTTAATATGGATTTTTTTTAATGACAAATATATCATATATAAATGGAGAGTACTGTTATTATGAAAATGCAAAAACCCATATTAATGATAGAGGTTATCATTTTGGTGATGCTGTCTATGAAGTAATCGTATTTAATGAAAAATCTTATTTTGATTATGATGAACATATAAATAGACTTTTTCGTTCATTACAATCTATAGATATAACTTTATTATATTCGTCTAAGTCACTAAAAATAATAATTAAAAACCTTATAAAAATTAATAAAGCTAAATCTGGAAGTATTTATTTACAAGTTTCAAGAGGAGTAGCTAATCGTAATCATAGTTATAATAATCTAAATCTGAAACCTGTATTGGTTATAATAGTGTCAGAAAAGAAAAATAACCTAGTTGACAACATAAACGGTGTTAAAACTATTACTTGTCAAGATAATAGATGGTCAAGGCCAGACATCAAAACTACTCAATTATTACCTAACATATTAGCTAAAACAAAAGCAGATAAAAATGGAGCATATGAAGCTATTTTTATTGATGATAAAGATTTTGTAACTGAGGGCTCTAGTTCAAACATATGGATCATAAATAAAGATAATGAAATTATAACTAGAGATTTAGATGGTAAAATTTTATCAGGTATCACAAGGAAAACAATTTCAATATTTGCTAAAAATAAGAACATTAATGTTATAGAACGAAAATTTTCTAAAACAGAATTGATGCAAGCTAAGGAAGTCTTTTTAACTAGTGCTTCTTCTTTTGTTACTCCAATAATTGAAATAGATGGTCATGTAATTAATGATGGATTAGTTGGTAATATTTCTAACCAATTAAGATATTTATACCTTAATAACATTGGAAATTTTAATCATAAATATGCTTAATTATAAAACTTTTTTACTTTTCCCAGTTTTTAAAAATAATAAATTCTGTCAAAATATAATATTTAATCCAGAGAATTTAATTTCAAGGTCTACTGAGACAAGAAGTTTAGTTGATGCACTTGATAGCTATATTATTATAGAAAAAATTATAAACATTACTATTCCTAAGCCTTCAGCTTTATTTAGTATGAACGTTATAGATGATATTATAGATAATAATAATTTAGAAAACATTGATTTAATTATAATAGATTGCTCATTAACTCCAGTTCAACATAGGAATTTAGAAAAACTATTTAATAAAAAAGTTATTGATAGAACACAGTTAATAATTGAGATTTTTGGTTTAAGGGCTAAATCAAAAGAAGGTAAGCTTCAAGTTGAATTAGCCAATCAAACTTTTCAAAAAACAAGACTAGTAAGATCTTGGACCCATTTAGAAAGACAAAGGGGGGGGCTAAGCAAAGTAGGAGGACCTGGAGAAAGTCAAATTGAATTAGATAAAAGGATGATTAATTTAAAAATAAAGCAAATAAAAAAACAGCTTGTAAAAGTTAAACAGACTAGAAATATTCAAAGGAAGAGAAGAAAAGAAAACTCTATTCCAATTTTTTCTCTTGTCGGTTATACAAATAGTGGTAAATCAACTATTTTTAATAAGCTCTCTTTATCCGATGTTTTAGTTAAAGATATGGTTTTTGCTACTCTTGATACAAAAATGAGCTCAGTTAATTTAGGTAATAAAAATCAAATTATCTTAACAGATACTGTTGGTTTTATATCTGCTTTACCCACAGAGTTAATCAATTCTTTTAACTCTTCTCTTGAGGAACTTTTTTCTGCTGATTTTTTATTGTTAGTTCATGATTTATCTAATCCCAATATAGAAAATCAAGCTCATTTAGTTTTAGAAACCTTAAAAGATATTGGCTTTTCTGAAGAAGAATTAAATCAAAAAATTATTAATATTTTTAATAAGTCTGACATCGTCTCAGATATACCTGATATTAATACTATTAACAAAAACAAGTCTATTAAGATATCTGCCTTTAAAGGTTTTGGCTTAGAAGATTTAAAAAATTATATGGCAAATGAAATTATCACTGTTTCATATTTATTAGATATTTTTGTTCCTATATCTTTTCCTGATATTTATTCTTGGTTATTTAAAAATACATATATTTTATCTGAAACTAATGAAAATATAGATTTTGAAGGTAGTAAAATAAGAGTAGATATTTCTTCATATCAATTAAATATATTTCAAGGTAATTATCCCAATATAAAAGTTAATTTTATCTGACACTATAACATTTAATAAAGAGACAAAATTTGATAGAGAATACTTTAAGTAATACAAAAGATAGAGATAATTTAGTTAGTTATGTAATGAAGCTACTTGTTGAGGTGAATGATAATATCATCCTTTCTTATTTTAATAATCTTAAATCGGATGATATATCAACAAAAACAAATGATGACGATTTTGTAACTATTGCTGATAAAAAAAGTGAAGAATGGATATCAAATAAATTATTAGGATATCTAAATATTAATAAATTTATTGGTGAAGAAACTTCTTACACTAATAAAAATTACATTGCGGACCCTTTGAATGAACCTTTTCTATGGATAATTGATCCCATTGACGGTACTAAAAATTTTTTAAAAGGAAATAATAATTTTTGTTCTATGGTTTCAATAGTTAGTTTTGGAAATCCTATTGCAACTTTTGTTTATCAACCTCTTAAAAGAGAAATGACTTATGCAATAAAAGGTTTTGGTTCTTATTTAATAAATGTAGATGATTTAACAAAATCCCAACTGATAATTGATTTATCTAAAAATGATAAAATTTTAGGCTCAGGTGGCACTAAAGGTATCCCAGATATTCATAGATCTAGAATCATGAATAATTTAAGGTCAAATACAGTCAGGTTATTTATTGGAAGTGCAGGTATTGAAACTGTAATGTTAGCAAAAAACCAAATACAATTCATATTTCATGGAAGAGTTACTCCATGGGATCATTCTCCTGTAGACTTAATTACTAGGGAAGCAGGAGGAGTTGTCTTTATGGCAAGAAATAAAAAGTTATTTAATATACAATCAGAAGGACCTATTCTAGCTGCATCTAATTTAAAAATATGGAATAACATAAGAGAAATAGCAATCCCATTTAATGATCCTTATATGCTTATTTAATTATTAATTATAATTATCTTAAGTTCTTTTAACTACATTAAAGGGATTAAAAGCTTGATCTCCAGCCATGATTTCTATTTTATTAATATTTATATTTTTGGGTCGAGTTGCAATCCAATAGATAGTTTCAGCTATATCCTCAGGTTTTATAACCTTAGTGTTTTTGTACACTTCAGAAGCTTTAGACGCATCTCCTTTAAAGCGAACAAGCGAAAATTCTGTTTCAGCTAAACCAGGTTCTAATGAAGTAACGTTTATTCCCTTTTGAACTAGATCAGCACGTAAATTTAAAGAGAATTGGCTAACAAATGCTTTAGTACCTCCATATACATTGCCACCAGGGTAAGGATAAGAACCTGCTACAGAGCCAAGATTAATTATATGACCTTCTCCATGCTCAATCATTAGAGGTATTATGTTTCTTGTGGTGTATACTAAACCTTTTATATTAGTATCTATCATTTCATCCCAGTCATCAAGATCCGCATTATCAGCTCCTTCAAGACCTAAAGCCAATCCTGCATTATTACATAAAACTGAAATATTATTAAAATTTGGAGGAAGATTATCTATAGCATATTTAACAGATCTTCTATCACTTACGTCAAATGATAATGGCAATGAGTTTTTACCTAATTCTTTTGCAATTTCTTCTAATCTATCACCTCTTCTACCTGTAATAATCGTTTGCCAACCATTATCATTAAATAATTTAGCAGTAGCTTTACCAAAACCTGAAGTGGCTCCTGTAATAAAAATAGTTTTAGGTAATGTAGAACTCATCTTAACTCCTTTTAGTAATGATTTTAGCTTTTTCCCATAAATCTTTAAATTCATTTTTATTTAAATTATGCCATTTTAAATTCATTTCATCAAGAATGTTTTCCAAAGCGTTAAACCTTGAAATAAATTTATCATTTGATTTTCTTAATGTTTGTTCTGGGTCTAATTTTAAGTGTCTTGATAAGTTTATTAAGGTAAAAAATAGATCTCCTAATTCATCTTCTATACAATCTTTATCTTTTTTATCTAGAGCCTCTTTTAATTCATTCAATTCCTCATCAACTTTTTTCATAACTTGATTATTGTTATCCCAATCAAAATTTAAAGAAGAAGCTCTTTTTTGAATTTTGATGGATTTCAACATAGCTGGAATATTTGTTTCAATATTATCTAAAACGTTACCATTAGTAACGTTTTTGGATAAAGTTTCTAAATTTTTAATTCTCTCCCAGCTATCGTGAGGAAAGTCATCTTTATTGTAATCTTTATCAAAAATTTGAGGGTGCCTTCTAATTATTTTTTCAGATATTGCTTCAGCAACATCATCAAAAGTGAAATCATCATTTTCAGATGCTATTTGAGATATCAAAGTCACCTGTAATAGTAAATCTCCAAGTTCATTTTTCATTTCTGAAATATCATTTTTTTCTATTGCATTTACTAGTTCATAAGCTTCTTCAATAGAATAAGGAGCTAAACTTTTATAATTTTGCTTTATGTCCCAAGGGCAACCATCTATAGGATCTCTTAAGATTTGAATAATTTTTTTAATTTTATTTATTGATGGTAATTCTTGTAAATTTTTAAAATCTTCATTTGATATTTTTTTCATTTTATAATCAATTCTTGTGTTAAGATGTAATTTTTTATAATCGTTATTATCTAATATTTTAATTTATTAAAAGGTTTCTTTTTATAATGGTTAACTCATCCAAAGAAAGTATAGGTTTTTTTGCTAGATTTAGAAGATATTTTCTTGCAGGAATATTAGTTACTTCTCCAATTTTAATTACTGCATACGTAACTTGGATGATCATAACATTTATTGACTCTCAAGTGGCAGGTTTACTTCCTGATAGTTTAGATTTTACTAAACAATTACCTCATCAAATACCAGGTTTGGGCTTAATTATTAGTATTTTTACAATTACTATTATAGGTGCTTTAACTCCTGGCTTTATTGGTAGAACACTTTTGAAAGCTGGTGAAAGAGTTTTAGATAAAATGCCAGTTGTCCGAACAATTTATGGAGCAATAAAACAAATAATGGAAACTGTGATGTCAACAAACTCTGAGAGCTTTAGAGAAGTTGTATTAGTTGAGTATCCAAGAAAAAGTATTTGGGTTATAGGTTTTGTAACTGGAGAAACTAAGGGTGAGGTGCAATCACTCAATAAAAGTCAATTAATTAATATTTTTATCCCAACTACACCAAATCCTACTAGTGGTTTTCTTTTATTTATTCCAAAAGAAGATCTTGTTTACATGGATATGAAAGTTGAAGATGCAGTAAAAATGGTAATATCTGGAGGCATAGTTACTCCTCCTGAAAACAAAAAACTAAAATGAGATAAGGTAACTATCCGCCTTTTAAAAGTTTTACAGCTTCATTATTTTCAAATATGGATAATAAAGTATTAATTTTTTCAATTTTATCATTGTCTATTAATAGTTTTTTTGCTTCATCTCTTGCTGGTTGAATTAAATCACTATGATAATGTAAATCAGCAAATTTAAAGTTTATATTGCCTGACTGCTTACTTCCTAAAATTTCTCCAGGACCTCTCAAAATTAAATCATTTTCAGATATTGCAAAACCATCATTAGTTTCTTTTAAAATTTTTAATCTTGAGTGAGATATGGGAGTAAGCTCAGATTTATATAATAAAATGCATGAGGACTCTTTTTCACTTCTTCCAACTCTTCCTCTTAGTTGGTGTATTTGAGCTAATCCAAATCTTTCTGCACATTCTATTACCATGATTGTTGCATCAGGAATATCAACTCCAACCTCTATAACAGTTGTTGCAACAAGAATTTTACTTCTACCTTGTTTAAAATCGTTAATTGAATTTTCACGATCAATTTTATTTTGTTTTCCATGTACTAAAGAAATATTATAGTCTTTAAAACAATTCTTTAAAAACTCAAAACGTTCATTAACTGCTATTAAATCTAAATTTTCTGATTCTTCAATTAATGGACAAACCCAATAAACTAAAGCATCATTTTCAATTGCCCTATTAATTGAAACTATTACCTCATTAATTTTATTTTGAGGCATAACATATGTTTTTATCTCTTTACGTCCTTTTGGTTTTTCAGTAATAGTTGATATATCCATATCTCCATATGCTGTTAAAGCGAGAGATCTTGGTATAGGAGTTGCTGTCATAACTAAAACGTTTACATTGTCTCCTTTGTCTGTAATTTCAACTCTTTGTTTAACCCCAAATCTATGTTGTTCGTCAATAACGGCTAATGATAAGTTTTTATAAATAATTTTTTTTGAAATCAGTGCATGAGTTCCTATAATTATTTTAATAGATCCTTCTGATATTTTTTTTATAATTTCTGATCTTTCTTTTTTACTCTCTGTTGCTTTAGATTCGCCTAGCAATAAAACTATCTCTAAATCTAAATGTTTAGTGAGTTCTTTAATAGTGTTGTAATGTTGCATTGCTAATATTTCAGTAGGAACTAAAAGTACGCTCTGTGAGCCGTCGGATATAGATGTTAACATAGATATTAAAGCAACTATGGTTTTACCTGACCCAACATCTCCCTGAAGCATCCTAATCATGGTATCATTACTTTTAATATCATGAGAGATCTCATTAATAACTTTTTCTTGATTATTTGTTAAAGTAAAAGGCAAACATTTGTAAAATTTATCTACTAAATCAAAATTTATATTCTGTTTATTAATTTCATTTTTTTTTGATATTTTATTTTTAATTATTAACATTGAGATTTGATTTGCTACTAGTTCATCTAGTGCAAGTCTTTTTCTGAATATACTATCAACATGAGTGTCTGAAATATCTTGAGGCAAATGAATTTGCTTTATCGCATCCTTCCATCTTGGTAATTTAAGTTTCTGAATTATTTCTTCTGATAACCATTCCTTTATATTAGGAATATTATTAATAGCTTCATGAACAATTTTAGTAATAAACTTTTGATTTACGCCCATAAAAAGTGGATAAATTGTCTCTATTTTTGGTATATCTTTTTTTTTACTTACAGTAGTTACATAATCTGGATGTACAATTTGGCCTAAACCATTAAAAGATTCAAATTTTCCACTAATTATAACATTCTTTCCAATATGATAAATATTCTTTAAATATTGAGAATTTTTAACAAAATAAATTAAATCTAATCGAATATTATCTTCATCTTTAGTTCCAAATGTAATTATGCGTGAGATATTAGATTTGTTTCTAGATGAATAGTTAGGAACATTAACTTCTATGATTTCGACTTCAGTAGTTATTATAGAACCATGTTGAATTGATTTTAAAGAAGTATTTTCAAATCTGTTTATTGACTTTGAAGGTAAATAACATAAAAGGTTTATTATGTTTGGTCCTATTTTTTTTTCTAATAATTTAAATTTTTTTTCACCAATGCCTTTTATTTTATCCAATGAGCTGAATAAGTAAAAAAGATTGTGTGGCCTTAAAATAATTAAATTAGACAAGATTTGAAAAACCTCTATTTATAATTAATTAATATATTAAAATAAAAATGAATATACGAGATAAAATTGCAAAATAGAAATATCTTTATTAAAAAATTAATTTATAGATCTAAATATACAGGTACAAGAGAGACAGATTTACTATTAGGTAATTTTGCTAAAAACTATCTAGAAAAGTTAAATGATGAAGAATTATTATCATATCAAGAGCTTTTGGAATCTGGTGACCCACGTATTTGGCGTTTATCAATAGAAGTGGAGACAACAAAAATTCAAAAAGAAAATGTTATTATAAAAATGATTAAAGATTATAAAGGCTTTTAATTTTGTTTGAATTAAATTTTAAGATTAAAGATTCTGGGAGTATATATGGTGTCCAGGACAGCTTGATACCATATTTAATAGCTAATTTAGTTAAATCAGATAATGTTTTTTATATAGCCAAAAATGACATAGAATTGTCAGAAATTTATAATTTTTTTTTAAGTAACTTTCCTAGTATTAGAACTTATTATATACCTTCGTGGGATTGTCTTCCTTATGATGTATCGTCTCCAAATCTTAAAATTATTAGTGATAGGGTGAAATCTTTTACTGATTTAAGTTTAAATAAAAGACCATTAAATGGTAATTTATTTCTTACAACAATCAATGGTTTACTTATTAAAACTGCTCCCAAAAAATTCTATACTTCAAATTATCTAAAAATAACAAATCCAAGTCTAAATTCCTTCAAATTTATTAATAATTTTTTGATTAATATAGGCTATAATAGAGTTCAAACAGTAAGAGAATTTGGAGAGTTCAGTATTAGAGGTAGCATATTAGATGTGTTTCCAGTGGGTTACGATTGTGCCTTTAGAATTGATTTTTTAGGCGAAGAGATTGAAACAATTAAAGTAATGGATCCACTAACTCAAAGATCATCTAATATAATTGAAACCATGAATATATACCCACCAAATGAATATTTATTAAATGATCAAAATATAGAAAATTTTAGAAAGGTTTTTAGAAGTATTAATGGATCTAACAGTATTAATAATCCATTATATGAAAAAATTACATCACGAATGTCTTTTCAAGGCATTGAGCATTTCTTACCACTTTTTCATGATACAGAGTTAAATTCTATATTTGACTATTTACCTATAAACGCTTCTCTAAAAATTGTTTTAACTAAAAACTTTAATAAAATTGTTGAAGAAAGAATTAATGAAATTAGTAATTTTTATGAAACAAGAAAAATTGAAAAATCTGAAAATAGCATTATTAAAATAGAAGACTTATATTTATCTCAAAACCATTTAAATCAAATTTTAGAAAATTTAAATATTATATATTTACATGACTTTGATAGTGTTAATCAAGATGATGAAAAGATTTATGATTTAAAATCAAAACCACTAATACTTTCTAAATATGTTTTATCTGAAGACACTAATAAAATTAACGAATTTATTAAGTTTTGTATTAAAGAATATTTAGATGGAAAAAATATATCAATAATCACTGAAGATTTATCAAGATTAAAAAATTTGATTAGTTTTTTTGAGATTGAATTAAAAAAAAATGAAATAAATTATAGCACTGTTGAAGTTAAAGATTTAGTAGATAATAATTTAAATAATAGATTTAATTTTTCTTATTCAACTTATTTTGAAAGTTTCCAGATTGGAAATCATTATTTAATTTCTGAACGTGATATTTTTGGTTTTTCTAATAAAAAGAAAAAATCATGGAGAAGGAAAACAGAAAATTTTCTTAAAGATGTTAATAACATAGAAATTGGAGATTTAATTGCTCATATTGATCATGGTATAGGGAAATATGACGGTTTAGAAAAAATAACTTCAACAGGAATTGACCATGATTGCTTAAGATTAATATATAATGGTGGTGACAAACTATATCTTCCAGTTGAAAACATGAATTTATTAAGCAGAGTTGGTAACTCTGATTCTCTAAGACAACTCGATAAACTAGGATTAAGTAACTGGCAAAATAGAAAAGCAAATGTTAGAAAAAAAATCAAAGACATGGCAGAAAAACTTATAAGAGTTGCTGCTCAAAGAGAAATCATTTCAACTGAAAGACTTACTTTACCAACTAATTATATAGATTTTGCGAAAAAATTTCCATTTGAATTAACAGATGATCAAGATAGAGCTATTACTGATATCATTAATGATCTTGAAACTGGAAAATTAATGGATAGGTTAATCTGTGGTGACGTGGGATTTGGAAAAACAGAGGTTGCTTTGAGAGCAGCTTTCATTGTGGCTAATGCTGGTTATCAAGTAGCTTTAGTTGCTCCAACTACTATTTTAGTAAAGCAACATATTCAAAGTTTTATTAATAGATTCAATAAGACATCATTAAAAGTTTCTGGTTTATCTAGAATGACAAATAATAAAGAACGCGTGAATATAAAAGCTGGTTTAAAATCTGGAGACATAAATATAGTTGTTGGGACGCATGCTCTATTATCAAATGATGTTGATTTTAGTAATTTAGGTTTATTAATTATTGATGAAGAACAACATTTTGGAGTAGGGCAAAAAGAAAAAATAAAAGAATTACAAGGTAACATTCATGTTTTAACTTTAACTGCAACTCCAATACCTAGAACTTTACAACTGTCTCTGTCAGGATTAAAAAATTTAAGTTTAATTGCAACACCTCCTGTTGATAGATTAGCAGTTAGAACTTTTGTTTTAGAATGGGATAAAGTTGTTTTAGTTGATGCACTTCTAAGAGAAAAAAAGCGAGGTGGTCAAACTTTTATAGTATGTCCAAGAATAAAAGATATGGACAAATTATTTGAAACAATCCAAAAAATGGTACCAGATTTTTCAATTGTAGTAGCACATGGTCAAATGAAAATTGATGAGCTTGATAAAGCTATAAACACCTTCTCTGAAGGCAAATCTGATATTTTGATATCAACAAATATTATTGAATCTGGAATTGATATTCCAAATGCTAACACCATGATTATTTATAAATCTGATATGTTTGGTCTTTCCCAACTTTATCAATTAAGGGGGAGGGTAGGTCGTAGTAAAAATAGAGCATATTCATATTTTACTATTGAAACTGGAAAGGTTTTATTAAAAAAATCTCAACAAAGGTTAAATGTTATTAAAACACTTGATAATTTAGGTGCTGGTTTTTCTTTGGCGAGTTATGATATGGACATTAGAGGTTCTGGTAATTTACTTGGAGATGAGCAATCAGGTCAAATAAAAGAAGTAGGAATAGAACTTTATCAGGATATGTTAAAAGATGCTGTTATATCATATAAAAAAGGAAAAAGTGTATCTGAAGAAATATGGTCTCCTTCCATTATGCTTGGCCTTCCAGTTCTTATACCTGAAGATTATGTGTATGATTTACCAACTAGAATGTCTTTATATAGAAAAGCTGGTGAACTTACTAACGAAGAAGATATTAATGTTTTCTCAGAAGAACTTTATGACAGATTTGGAACTCCTCCAATAGAAGTCAATAATTTATTAATGACATTAATGATTAAAAACAAATGTTTAAAACATAAAATCAACTTAATAGACGCAGGGCCTAACGGTATTCTGTTAGGCTTTAAAAATAATTATTTTAAGAATGGTGAAAAATTACTTAATTGGGTACAAGATAGTTCAGGTTTAGTTAAAATCAGACCTGACCAAAGATTATTTGTTAAAAAGAACTTAAAAACAAGAGATGATAAAATAAAATCAGTATTAAAAATAATAGAAGAAATAGAATTAATTAATAATTAAAACTTATATTCTACAATCAAAAGTTCCTAAAACACTATCATCAGAAAATGTTTCAATTTTAACTAGAGTATACTTATCAAAATTTTTGCAAATATTTTTTAATCTGTTTTTAATTTTTTGAGGTATATTAGTTATAACATTTTTTTCTAAATTCCATCTTAAGCTAAACTGTTTTTCTGAATAATTAACTTCTTTATTCAAAACTTCTAACTTTTTAATATTTGATTCATTGCAACTAATAAGTAACAACACACAAATAATCATAAATGATTTATGTAACAAATTAATATCCTTTAATTATTTTTTTGATAAGTAATTAAAAATTACCAAATACCTATATTTTGCATACTAGACCATGGCTCCATTATTTCTAAATTATCACCTTGTTGAAGTATTTCTATAGATATATTATCTGGAGATTTAATAAAAGCCATTCTTCCATCCCTAGGAGGCCTGTTAATGATAACACCATGATCAATAAGTTTTTGGCAGGTTTTATAGATATCCTTTACTGAAAACGCTAAATGACCAAAATTTCTTCCAAAATCATAACTTTCTGGATTCCAGTTATAAGTTAATTCTATTTCTGGAGATTTTTCTTCTTTTGCTCTATTTTCATCTTCATTTGCAGCGAGGAATATAAGTGTAAACTTACCTTCGGGAACATCTTTACGTCTAATCTCAACTAACCCAAGTTTATTACAATAAAAGTCTATTGAATCTTCAATACTTGAAACTCTTATCATGGTATGTAAAAATTTCATTTTCATATCCTATGTAAAATTATATTTTTTTATTACTTTATTTAGTTTAAAAGTAAAGTCGTTATTAAAGCAATAATAAATAGTTATTTTAGGAGTTTAAATGAATTTAGATGATTTTGAAGTTGGATATAATATACCTGCAAAAATTGGAATGAAGATTCAAGATATTCAAACTCCAGCATTAATCATTGATTATGATATATTTCAAGATAACATAAATAAAATGAAAAACTTTGTTAATAATAATAAAGTTAAACTTAGACCTCACGCAAAAATGCATAAGTCAGTAGATGTAGCTAAACATCAAATTAATATAGGTGGTGCTCACGGAATATGTTGTCAAAAAGTTAGTGAAGCAGAAGTTTTTGCTAGAAATGGTATTCAGGACATACTTATAACTAATCAAGTTACTAATTTAAAAAAAATAGAGAGATTAACAAAAATTCCCTTTTGGGGTACTAAAATTGGATGTTGTATAGATAATCTTCAAAATGTTTTAGATATCCAAAACTCTGCAGCTACTAATAATACATTAATCAATATTTATATCGAGTATGACTGTGGTGCTAATAGGTGTGGATTAAAATCTTTTGATAAAATTGAAATGATTATTTTAGAGATTCATCGAAGTCAAAATCTTAAATTTATGGGTTTTCAAGCTTATAATGGATCGATTCAACATATTCAAGATTTTGAAAATCGAAAAAAAGAAGTCATAAAAACTTGCCAGAAAATTAAAGAATTAAAATCATATTTTAAAGATTATGATTTGGAAATAACAGGAGTGGGAACAGGTTGTTTTGATATTGAGGTTTCTGAAGATATTTATACTGAAATACAAGTTGGTTCCTATGCTTTTATGGATGCTCATTATTCTTCATTAAAAAAAAATCAAGATATAAATAATACAATATTATTTGATAATGCTCTTTTTGTTTTATCAAGCGTAATGTCAACTTCTTTAAAAAATCATGCTGTAGTTGATGCAGGTTTAAAATCTATGTCCTTAGATAGTGGATTACCAAAAGTTGCAAAACTCAATTTAGATTATCTTAAATGTTCAGATGAACATGGTGTTTTGTCCGATCCTAACAATTCATTAAAAACTAATGATAAAGTTTTTTTAATACCTGGACATTGTGATCCAACTTGTAATTTGCATGATTGGTATGTTGTTATTCAAAATGAAGTTGTAAAAGAAATTTGGCCTGTAAGTGCACGTGGATTTAGTTACTAGACTAATTATGATACTTTCTTATGTTCTCTTCAAACATTCTTA
>CAZFKZ010000002.1:0-81682 GCA_964519035.1 uncultured Rhodobacterales bacterium
ATCAGAAAATATTTAATACAAAAGTATTAAATCAAAATAATGACGTTTTGATAGATTCTTTTAGTACAATTTATGTAAATACTGAGATTAATAAAAAACAAAACGATAAATGTGAAATCATTCATCATCTTTTTTTAGATAAATCTTATTTGCATAAAGAACCACAATTAATAATAAGTAAAAGTCATCTTATAAATTTATTTAAAGAAAACAATAATCCTAATAAAAATATAAATCTTAAAAACAATATTTTTTCTGCATACAAAGGTATTGTTAGAAAAAGTGACTGTGATCAAATGTCACATATGAATGTACAGTTTTACTTCGACAAACATTCTGCTGCAATTAAGAATTTATTTAATTGTTTTTCTTTATTTTCTAAAAAGGACCTTGATTTTAAAGTTGAAAATGAAAGATGTATTTTTAGTAAAGAAGTTCATTTAGGGTTTTCTTTAGAAATAATATTTTCTATTAAATCATTAAAAGGCAACGAATTAATATTATTAAGCAAAGTATTTTGTATAGATAATCAAAATATATCAGCTTTTTTTGAAACACGAATTACTTTTGAACTTTTTGATAATTTTAAAAAGATTATTGAAGATATTTTTTTGTTAGAAAAAAACACTTATTTAAATGAATTAAATTTTGAGGATTTAAGAGAGTTAAGAGGTAATAGACCTAAAGAGAATTTTAATAAAAATGCATTCATAAGTTGTAAAAAAGCAGTTAATACATGGAATATAGGCTTTGATGGTATGAGCTCAAGTCAATTCAAAATTGACTGTGTATCAGATGCAGCTACCCATTTTTTTACAGCATGCGGTGCGGATTATAAATGGAGAACAAAATATAAAATAGGATCAGCAGCGTTAGATTATTCCGTTAGATATTTTAAAGATGCTCCTTTAGGTATGGCCATTACGATGTATACCAATTTCACTGATATTGGTAATAAATCTCTAAAGTTTATCCATCATATGATTGATGATGCCTCAGGAGATAAAATCATGGATATTGAAATAGTTGCTGTACTATTTGATTTAGATAAAAGGGTTTCAATTGTCGTTCCAGACGATTTTAAAAAGAAAGCTATTTCTTTATTAATAGAAAATTAATTAAAACTTAATTTTTTAAAACGATCTCTATGATAATCGCTATCACCCATTAAATGATCTATCATTATAAGTCTTTTTGCATAATGCGCTGCAGAGTATTCCCAAGTCATCGCTATTCCACCATGCATTTGTATTGTCTCTTCAGCTATAAGTTTACCAACTCTACCAACTAAGTTTTTAGCGGCTGAAATATGCTTGTCTCTTATATTTTCATCTGCTTGAAAAGTAGAAGCTGCTAACATAACAGCTGATTTTACTTGCTCAATTTCTAGCATCATATCTACCATTCTGTGCTGAATAGCTTGAAATGATCCTACAGTTTTTCCAAATTGTTTTCTTGTTTTTAAATATTCAAGCGTCATATCAAAGCAAACTTGCATAATACCTAAAGCTTCTGCTGAAAGAGCAAGGGCACCAGCAGAATTTGCTTTAGTTATAATTTTTAGAGCATCTTCATCACTTGCAAGTAATTCTCCTAAAGAGTTTTCGAATTCTATCTCTCCTGCTCTATATCCATCAATTGTATTGTAGGATCTTATTCTTATCTGGTCTTTATTAACTAAGAATAAACCAATACCGTTTTTATCATTTACATTTCCATTTATTCTAGCGCTAACAATGATTTTGTCTGCAGTATCTCCATTAAGAACAAATGATTTAACTCCATTAATAGTCCATTGTTCACTGTCTAGTGAGGCTTTAGTTTCTATACAGTTATTTTCATACCTATTATTCATTTCCATATGAGCAAACGATAATAATAAATTACCTTCAATTATTTGTTTTATTTCATCAATTTTTGGATTTTTTATAGAAGTTAAAATTGTACTTGATAAAACTCCCGAAGAAAGAAATGGTTCTACACAAAGCGATTTACCAATTAATTCAAAAATTATTGATAAATCATCACCATTTCCACCTAATCCACCATAATTAGGATCTATTAATGCGCTTATAACACCTAATTCAGCACTTTCTAACCAAAAGTTTTTATCAAAACCATCTGTTAAACTTACATTGTTTTGGCGTTGATTGATGTCTTTATAATTACTTTCAAAAAAACGACTAACTGTTTCTTGAAGCATTTTTCTTTCTTCTGATAATGAAAAATCCATGAACGTTTCCTACAAACCAAATGATGCTTTAGCAACTATATTTTTTTGAATCTCATTAGATCCTCCATATATCGATATTTTACGCATATTGAAATATTGTTTAGCTATTGTTCCAGCATAATCTGGACCTATTGGGTTATCATTCCAGCCTTCATCAAACTGCTCTGGTAAATATGGTAAGGCTTGTGGACCAATTGCTTTTCTAAGTAATTCTGTAGTTTTTTGTCTAACCAAAGTCCCTTTAATCTTTAATAGTGAACTTTCCATTCCTGGAGCTTTACCCTCTGATGCAGCACTAACAGTTCTTAGATTGAATATCTCCATAGCTAGTAAATCAATTTCAAGTTCAGCAATTTCAGAAGAAAAAACAGGATCTTCAATTAGAGGTTTACCATCTTTAATAGTTTTTTGAGATATAACTTTAAGATGGTTCAATGCTGTTTTTGAATATGGAACTCCGGCAATGCCTGTTCTTTCGAATGTTAATAAATATTTAGCATAGGTCCAACCTTCATTTTCTTTACCAACTAAATTTTTTATAGGAACCTTTACGTCAGTAAACCAAACCTCATTTACTTCATGTTCTCCATCAAGTGTAATTATAGGTTTTACTTCTATTCCAGGAGTATCCATATCTATTAAAAGAAATGAAATACCAGATTGTGGTTTTGAATTTATGTCAGTTTTTACTAAACAAAATATCTTATTAGCGTGTTGTCCAAGTGTAGTCCAAGTTTTTTGACCATTAACAATATAGTGGTCACCCATATTTATGGCTCTTGTTTTTAAGCTAGCAAGATCTGACCCAGCACCAGGTTCAGAATAACCTTGAGCCCACCAATCTTCTCCACTTAAAATTCTTGGTAAATAATAATTTTTTTGTTCTTCAGAACCAAATTCTATAAGGACTGGACCAAGCATAATTGTTCCAAATGGAACAATTCTTGGAGCACAAGCAATTATGATTTCTTCTTCGAAAATATGTTTTTCAATAGCGTTCCATCCAGTCCCACCATACTCAGTTGGCCAATGTGTTGCTAACCAACCTTTATCATTTAAAATTGTCATGAAAGTTTGATAATCTTGTTTGCTTAACCTTTGATGTTTTCTTACTTTATCAGATATAGAGTTAGGCAATGTATCTTCAAGCCATTGTTTAACTTCAATACGAAATAGTTTTTCTTTTTCAGAGTATTCAAAATTCATAATTAATTACCATTTATTTTATATTTGTTAACATGTAATGTAAATTATATGTTTAATTGGTTTGAATCAATAGTATGAAGGATAAAAATGCAAATTAATAAAATCAAAACACAAATGACAGATATATTATCTGATGTTTTTGATGGCGCGACTATAATGGTTGGAGGTTTTGGAGAAGCAGGAAGTCCAATTGAACTTTTGCATGGTCTGATTGATAATGGTGCAAAAGATTTAACTATAATAGCTAACAATTCAGGAAATGGAAGAATTGGTCTTGGTGCTTTGATAGGTCAACGTCAGGTTAAAAAAGTTATCTGTTCATTTGCTCGTTCTGCAAAAGGTATTACCTTTCAAGAATTATACAATAAAGGGGAGATAGAGTTAGAAGTTGTCCCACAAGGTACTTTAGCAGAAAGAATAAGAGCAGCTGGAGCAGGGGTTCCAGCATTTTACACAGCAACAGCAGTTGGAACACCTCTGGCTGAAGGTAAACAAGAAAAAACATTTAATGGAAAAAAATATATTTTAGAACACGCTCTTCACGCGGATTTTGCTTTTGTTAAAGCAGATAAGGCCGATAGATATGGAAATTTAACATTCAATAAAACAGCTAGAAATTTTAATCCTGTAATGTGTATGGCAGCGAAGCAATCAATTGTGCAAGTAAAAAATATAATTGATCCTACACAAACAGATCCTGAAAAAGTTGTGACTCCTGGAATATTTGTTAATAAAATAATCAAAATTATAAATCCAATTATAGAATCAAACGCAATAGAAGAAGGATTAATTTACCCATGAATAATTCAGCTAAACTAAAACAAATTAAGGGGTGGGATAGGAATATTATAGCATCTAAAATAGCAAAAAATCTACCTCATGGATCTTATGTTAACCTTGGAATAGGTATGCCTGAACTAGTTTCTCAATTTGTGGAAGAAGGTCAAGAAATTGTATACCATTCCGAAAATGGGCTTTTAGGAATGGGGCCTCCTCCTCAAGACAATGAAATAGATTTAGATTTAATTAATGCAGGAAAAAAACCAGTTTCTATTCTTCCTGGAGGTAGTTTTTGTCACCATGCTGATAGTTTTGCAATGATAAGGGGAGGTCATATAGATTATTGCGTTCTTGGAGCTATGGAAGTTTCTATTACAGGAGATCTTGCAAACTGGTCAACTGGGAAAGGTATTCCGGCTGTAGGAGGAGCTATGGATTTAGTTGCAGGAGCTAAAAATGTTTTTGTGATGACGCAACACTTAACAAAAGAAGGTGATCCAAAGCTAGTTAAAAAGTGTACTCTACCATTAACAGGTGCAAATGTTGTATCAAGAATTTATACGGATTATGCAATATTGGATATAACTGAAAAAGGTTTTAAGGTAATTGAGATAAATGAAAATATAAATCTTAATTATTTGCAGACAGTTACTGATGGTCTCGTTTACCAGTAACTTTTAATCTACATAAACTACTTTATCGCTTTTTATTAAGTCTAGCGCTGATTGGGATATTTTAAGACCATTTGATACTTTGGCATCCATATCATTTTCTATTTCTATTATTCTATTAATCCTACTAATAACTTCGTCTATTTTATCAAATGGCACAACAGTTACTCCATCAGTATCAGCAATTATCATGTCGCCACTATTAACAGTTTTTCCTCCAATATGAAGAGGGAACCCAATTTTTGCTGGTCCACTATTGAAGGGTGAATTTGGATTTAAACCAGTGCAAAAGCAGTCTAAGCCTGTTTCTATTACTCCATTCAAATCTCTCATAGGACCATCTGTTACAAGACCTTTACCGCCATTGTTTTTTATCATTCCAGCAATGCGATCACCTACTGCAGCTGTTCCTTGCCATCCATTTACTCCATTTAAAACAATATCTCCTTCTTTTATTTCACTTAAAGCTATTGCCATACCAAGTACATCTGCAGCTCCAGAAAATACTGTCAAAGCTGGTCCCACTATGTGATTTGCAGATTTTCCCGGTATAGATAAAGGTTTTATCGCTGAGTCTAAAGCTCCATAACCATCCATAGCATCACAAATAAATCCAGTAGGAATATCTTTAAAGCTATTAATTTGTTCTTTAGAAGGTCTATTTCGACTAGTTGATTTTTTTATTTGTATTAATGGGGGGTTTTCGATCATTGCTATATGCTTTCATTTTTTTTTATTCTATTATTCATTTATTAATTATAACATGTTAATTATTATATTATTATAAGTAAAGGGAGTAAATTTTTTGTCTAACTTAGTTGATAAGTACCCAAGAGTAAGTGATATGATTAATGACGCAAAAAGAAGAATGCCTCATTTTGCAGCTGAATATTTGTTTGCTGGAACAGGTTATGATGAAGCTTTGGAAAACAACCGAAAAGTATTTAATCAAATTTTTTTAGTACCTAAGTACCTAAAAGGAACAGTTGTTCCGAATTTAAAGACAAAGTTATTTGATCACGAATTTGGTGCTCCATTTGGAATGGCTCCAGTTGGTATGACTAGCCTGATGTGGCCAGGAGCAGAGGTGGCTTTGTCTAAAATGTCTGTTAAGAATAATGTTCCTTTTGCATTATCTACCGTTGCTTGTGCTTCTATAGAAGAAATTGGCAAACATTTAGATGGTCAAGGATGGTTTCAATTATATCCTCCTGCAGATAAAGCTATTAGAAACGATTTATTAAATAGGGCTAAAAACGCAGGGTTTAAAACTTTAGTTGTTACAGCCGATATTCCTGCCTCAAGTAGAAGGGAAAGATTAAGGATGGCTGGTGTTTCTGTGCCTCCTAAAAATAACTTAAGAACTTTTTTCCAAGCTGCAATTTGTCCATCTTGGTCACTTGGAACCCTTAAAAATGGAATTCCTGCATTTGGAACAATGGATCAATATAGTAATGGCGATTGGCACGGAAACGCAAAATCAAAAGCTGGATTTGCAGGAAGTCAAATGCAAAGGTTTTTAGATTGGGATTATTTAAAAGAAGTTAGAGATATTTGGAAAGGGCCTATAATTTTAAAAGGCTTAATGCATGAAGATGATGTAATGAAATCAATCAAGATAGTTGATGCTATTTATTTATCAAATCATGGTGGAAGACAAATTGATATAGCACCAAGTCCTTTACAAATGTTGCCTGAAATTAGAAAAAAAATTGGTCCTAAGTTTCCAATTATCATTGATTCAGGGTTTTATTCTGGACAAGATATAAGTAAAGGGCTTATGTTAGGTGCTGATTTTGTAATGACTGGACGACCTTTTATTATTGGATTAGCTGCCTTAGGTCACAAAGGTGCAAATCATGTTCATGATATTTTAAAAGATGAATTATCCAATATAATGGAACAAATTTGTGCTAAAAATATTAAAGAATTAAAAAATCAAAAGGTAAATATAGGTAACGATTTTAAATTAAGTAATTTTAACTAAAAACCTACAATGCACTAAAACGTTTTCCAGGCAAAACCATTTCAGAACCTGTTTTAATATGTAATAATACAGGCAAATTATTTTGTTTAGCCCATTTATTTGCTTTTTCAAAAACGCTGTAAAAATCACCGGTATTTTCTACTGTATAACCTTTGCCTCCCATTGCATTTCCAAGTTGACAAAAATCAGGGTTAACCAAACCTGTATGTTTATAATTACCTTTATAATGTTTATGTTGGTGCATTCTAATAGTCCCATACATTTCATTATCAATTACTAATACAATTACTGCTGCTTTATATTGAACTGCAGTTGCAAATTCATTTTCTGTCATTTGGAAACAACCATCACCAGCTAGAGCTATTACCATTTGGTCTGGGTATCGTAATTTTGCTGAGATAGCAGCAGGTAATCCATATCCCATTGAACCAGATATTGGAGCAAGTTGAGTGTTTAATTTACTAAATCTAAAAAGACGATGTCCCCAAACTGCGTAGTTTCCAGCGCCATTCGTTATGATAGTGTCCTTTTCTATTTTGTCTCTTAACTCTCTGAAAGCTGCAGTTAGGTCTACACCTGAGTTTGGAGCTTCTAAGGACATGTCTCCCCATTCAATATATTCTTCATGTGCAAGATTAGTCTCTATCTGTTTAACATCTTGTGGTTTAGTATTTAGTCCATTTAATGCATTATTAAGACTGCTTACAAAATCTATAGGACTAGAAACGATACCTAAATGTGGTTTATAAATTCTTCCTATTTCCTCAGGCCCAGGATGAATGTGTACAAATTTTTTATTATGTTCAGGAATATTTAAGAGTGTGAAGCCTTGAGATGGATTTTCACTCAGTCTTCCTCCTAAAAGAATTAGATAATCACTCTCATTAACACGATTAATTAACTTTGGATTCACACCTAAACCAAGGTCACCTCCGTAATTTTTATGAAAATTATTGAAAAAACTTTGTCTTCTATGAGATGTTACAATAGTCAACCCTAGCATTTCTGAAATAGATGCTAAATCTTCTTCAGCTTCTTGTGACCAGACAGATCCTCCTAAAATTAACATAGGTTTTTTTGCTTCTTTTATTTCTTCAATAAATTGAGCTAAGTTTTTTGTTGTAGGAGCAGATGAAATATGATCAATAAAACCAGGAGCATTTTGATTAGTTTTTTCAGTAAGCATGTTTTCTGGCAAAGCTATAATAACAGGGCCAGGTCTTCCAGACATGGCTGTATGATATGCGCGAGAAACAATTTCAGGTAATCTATCAGCCTGCTGCACTTCAATAACTAATTTAGCCATTCCTCCGTAAAACTGTTGATAATCAACTTCTTGAAATGCGTCTCTTCCGTACATTTCCTTTCCTATTTGTCCTACAAATAGGATCATAGGAGTACTATCTTGTTGTGCAATATGAATTCCTGAAGCCGCATTTGTAGCACCTGGTCCTCTTGTTACAAATGCTATGCCTGGTCTTCCTGTGAGTTTTCCATCAGCTTCGGCCATCATTGAAGCTGCTCCCTCATGTTTGCATAATATAGTTTCAATAGATGTCTCTTGTAATCCATTCATAACTGACAGATAGCTCTCTCCGGGGACACAAAAAACTCTATCTACTTTTTGATTTTCTAAAATTTGTACTAAAAGTGAGCCAGCTTCTTGCATTTTTTTATTCCTTGAACTTTGTTAAATAGGGTGAATTTAGAGGTATCATTTCTTTAGAAACAGGTAAAATTAATTCATATAACAAATGAGATGATAAAGTTTTTCCGTGGCGATCTAATCTTAATGAACTATTAACTCCTCCGCCAAGTGCACTATGTATAACAAAATTTAAAGCTCTTAATTGAGGGAGTTCATATCTATCTACCTTAGTAGCACCCAGATGTTTAAAAATATTATGAATTTTATTTGAAGTAGCTAAATTATTAATAATATCCCATCCTTTATCCAAATAAGCTATTAGAGAAATATTAGAAACATCTCCTTTATCTCCAGCTCTTGCATGAGCTATTGAATGAACAGGTAAGTTAATTGTTATCATTATTTTCTCTTAAATTAATTTATAAAATTTTAATTTTAACGTTGGGATTCACAATATTTCTATCAACTAAAATTGAGGCTGTTGACGATTGAGGTGTTACATATGAACGACCTCCTCCGCCAGCAGATGGACCACAACAATATAATGTTATAACTTCATCAACCATTTTTTGAGCCTGTTCACGTTGTTTATACATACCTGATGTTCTTACTCGATAATCTCCATCATTTGGTAAATCATATGTCTCAGTTTCATCAATAGAATAATGAACCGAGCCACCTCCAATAATTTCAATACGCATTTGACCTTGTATTCCTAATTTTTCAATCCTTTGATTTATAACATCTCCTGCAAGTCTAGCTCTAGCTAGAGCATTAGGTCCTGCATAACTTATTTCTGCTTCACCCATAAAACCGTTATCTGAACAAATAGTAGCCTTAAGCTTGTCAGGTGATTTTTTACCTTTTCCACCTTTGACAAGGACTCTATTTTCACCATTATTTTCTAAAATTAAGTGTGTCATATCTGCAGTCACGTCTGGAACTAAATAAGCTGAAGGGTCATGAGTTTCGTATAGTAATTGTTCAGTTATTGTTGCTTTACTAACTAGCCCACCTGTACCATCAGGTTTAGTTATAACAAATGATCCATCTTGATTAACTTCGGCAATTGGAAAGCCAACATTAGCAAGGTCGGGGACATCTTTATATCCTGGATCAGCAAAATAAGCACCTGTCACTTGAGCACCACATTCTAATAAGTGACCACATATTGTACCAGAACCCATTAAATCTAAATCATCTGCTTTCCATTTAAACTCGTATATTAGAGGCCCTAGTGCAAGAGCGCTATCAACAGATCTTCCTACTACTACTATGTCAGCACCTTTTTCAAGTGCAGTTGCTATTGGTTGAGCTCCAAGATAAACATTTGCGGCTGTTATTTTATTATTAGAAAAATCTAATCCTTCCATAGTAGGACTTTTTAATATTTCATCCTCTGTCATATACTCTAATAAATCATCGCCTAAAACAACACCAATTTTAGGTTTTTTAGTATTTAATCTCTCTGCAATTTCAAGTATTTTTTTTGCTGCTCCCATTGGATTTGCAGCTCCTATATTTGAAATAATTTTAATATTATTTTCTAAACAATCTTCTAGAATTGGTGTTATGTATGAATCTAAAAAAGGGGAGTAACCTTCTTCTGGATTTTTTATTCGTAGTTGTTGGGCTAAGGCTAATGTTCTTTCGGCAAGAACTTCAAACATTAAGTATTTAGGTGCTTCAATATTTAATAATTGTTTAACTATGGGTATTGATGCATCAAACCTATCACCCGCGAAGCCAGCACCACATCCTATGTAAACTTTTTCTTTCATAATAATACTTTCTTGATACTAATTTATTTAAATTTTTATATATTTGAAATATATTTAATAATATAATTAGTATAGATATTATTATACATGTTAATAAATAAAGCTAGTTTTTATGTAGTTAGGAAATCTAAATGTCAAAAATAGTAATGGTGACTGGAGCTGGAACAGGTGTTGGTAGAAGAGTTTCAGAAGTTTTATCTAAAGAAGGAGCAACTGTTTATTTAGTTGGAAGAAGGAAAGATAAACTGCTTGAAACTCAAGAAATTTGTTCTGGTAAAACTGAAGTAATGCAATGTGATGTTAGTGATCCATTGTCTGTAGAAAACGCATTTAAGACTATTGAAGATAATCATGGAAGAATTGATGTTTTATTTAATAACGCTGGTATAGGTGTTCCGGCAAGATCGATTGATGAAATGCCGTTTGAGGATTGGAAAAGTGTAGTTGATATTAACCTCAATGGAATGTTTTTATGTGCAAAGTATGCTTTTACTTTAATGAGAAAACAAAAGCCTCAAGGTGGAAGAATAATAAATAATGGAAGCGTTTCTTCTGTTACTCCTAGACCTGGATCAATTCCCTATACAGCAACAAAACATGCCGTTACTGGAATGACTAAGACAATATCACTTGATGGAAGAAAATATGACATAGCCTGTAGTCAAATTGACATAGGTAATGCGGAGACACCTATGACAGCGAGAATGAAAGAAGGAGTTCCTCAAGCAACAGGAGAAATGGATGTTGAGCCAGTTATAGACTCTATCCATATAGCCGAAGCAGTTTTGTATATGGCTAATTTACCTGTAACTGTTAACGTTTTGAACATGACTGTGATGGCTAATAAAATGCCTTTTGTTGGAAGGGGGTAAATTTAGTTCAAATTACGTTTTATTACTGGAAAATATAAATCTTTATCACCATTCTTAATGCTTTTTTTAAATAATTTTTCAACAGTTGACGCACCTGGAAGAGACACATTCAGCTTTTTACCTAGTTCTAAAGCGTATGATAAGTCTTTTAATGCATACTCTGTTGAAAAAGCTGGAGAAGGATATTCATCCTTTGCTATACTTTTAAATCCATGATTTCTAAGCGCAAAACTGTCTCCAGAACATTTAGTAATATTTTCAAATAAAGTATCTACTTTCATTCCATATTTTTTTGAAATAGTTGCAGCTTCACTTAGTGCAACGACTGTTTCAAATAAAATCATATTATTCAGTATTTTAGTAAGTTGACCTGTTCCTACTTTTCCACAATGCATAATATCGTTTCCCATATACTTTAGAATGGGATGGATTTTATTATACACTTCCAAATCACATCCTACCATAATTGCTAAAGTTCCATCTATAGCAGCTTGACGTGTTCTTGCTATAGGGGCATCAGCAAAGAATGCTTTTTTTTCTTTAATAGCTTCGTTTAATTTAACCATTAAATCAGGTTGAGACGTAGACATATCAACTATATATTGATTTGCTTTAACTTGATCTATTACTTTTTGATCGTCAAAAAAGAGTTTTTTAATATATTCTCCTCCTGGAAGGCATGTGATAATTAAATCGCATTTTAAAAAAATTTCTTCAGTATCCTGAGCTATAATAGCGCCCGCTTTTTCAAGTTCTTTTTCTTTGATTTTATCAAAATCTTTAATAAATAATTTCCACTTATTATTTTTTAATAAATTTTTACTCATTGACTTTCCCATAACTCCTAAGCCAATAAAACCTATGTTTCTAATAAGTTCTCTATCCATATTCCCCTCTTTTTTTCAATAATTTTTAAGCTGCTTCATATTATTATTTACATTGTTTATATATTAGTTCTATTTATTATTGATAATTATTAAATTAAGGAAAAAAAATGCATTACGACACACTTATAAATGAACATGGATTGCCTCATGATCCATTTAAGGCAATTGTAGCGCCAAGGCCTATAGGTTGGATAGGAAGTAAATCTAGTTCTGGAGTTTATAATTTAGCACCTTATAGTTATTTTAATGCAATTGCAGATAAACCTCACTTTGTAATGTTTTCTTCTGTAGATATTAAGGATTCAGTTAGAAATATTGAAGAAACTGGAGAATTTACGGTTTCACTAGCTACGGAAAACTTATTTGATCATATGAATGGGAGTTCTGTTCCTGCGGGTTCAGATGTGGATGAATTTGAATTAGCTGGTTTAAAATCTCAAATAGGTAAATTTGTTTCAGCTCCTTTTGTTTCAGAAGCTGCTGCTGCTCTTGAATGTAAACATTGGAAAACCATAGACCTTCCTAATGTTAATAGAGAAACTGGAAAAGGTAACTACGTTATATTTGGCCAAGTTGTTGGAATTTATATCAATGACGATTTTATTAAGGATGGTCTGTTTAACGCAGCTGCTGCAAGACCTTTAGTTAGATTAGGATATATGGATTATGGAGTTGTTGGTTCTGAAAATACATTCACTAAAAATAGACCTAAGATAGGAAAAGATGGAAAATTACAACCAGTGGAAGAGTGGGATGGAATTTATAGATAATAAAATAATAGAAAATTTTGCTAAAGACGGTGCTGTTTTATGTAAAGGTGTTTTTGTTGAATGGTTAGATAAACTTAGATTAGGAGTTGATAAGCTTATTGAAAACCCAAGCGAAAGAGAAAGATCATATGTACCTGATGATGGAACTGCACCTTTTTTTCAAGATTTGGTAAATTGGGACAGAATTCCTGAATTTAAGGATTTTATTTTTAATTCTTCAATTGGTCTATATTCAGCTAAATTAATGAAATCTCATAACTCTCGTTTCTTTCACGATCATGTCTTAGTAAAAGAACCTGGTTCATCAATTGTGACACCTTGGCATCAAGATAAACCTTATTATTGTGTTGACGGTAAGCAATCAGTTAGTTTCTGGATTGCTTTGGATGATATATCTAAAGATGGTTGTCTAGAATGTATTGCGGGTTCTCATTTATCAAATATTTTACATAAACCAAAAAGATTTAATGGAAATGATCTTTATGAAAATGATTATTCTAAAGATGTTCCAGACATTAATTCTAATAGAAAAAAATATAAAATTTTAAGTTGGGATATTAAAGCTGGAGACGCTATTGCCTTTGATTTTAGAACACTCCATGGAGCATCTGAAAATTTAAACAAAAAACTTAGAAGAAGAGTTTTTTCAGCTAGAATAGTAGGTGATGATGCTATCTTTATTGACAGGAAAGGAAAGGGTTCCCCTCCTTTTAAAAACGTCAAATTACAATCTGGCGATCAATTGTCTGGAAGTGAATTTCCAATTATTTACAAAACTTAATATCTTTTGCAATGAAATTGATTATCATTATTTATAATTGCATTTCTAAGTTGCATGGCTCCTTCTAAAATTCTTAAAGAAGGTCTGCTAAAATAAGAATCTGAATCAAACGCATAAATTTTTTGATTTTTAATAGCAGTTAAATGATTTATTTTTTTGTCATTATACACTTGGTTTGCAAATAATTTGTTTTGAGTGAGATTATAACCACAACATATTAATCCGATAAAATCAGGGTTTGATTCAATTATTTCATCAGTAGTAATTTTCCTAGATTTCTCCCCTTTTTTTCCTAATGCTGACTTAAAACCTGACATTTCTATTTGCTCTGGAATCCAATGACCTGCGCTAAAATATGGGTCAATCCACTCAAGTAAAAGTATGCTTTTATCAATACTATTTGTACTTATTTTAATTTTTGTTTCTTTAGCTCTGCTAACTATATTGTTTGCAACGTCCTCCTTGTCAACAAGTTTACCTACTTTCAAAAAATCTGAACAAATTTCATCAAACGATGTGCCATTTAAGGAAATGATTTTTGATTTTGAAGATAATATGCACCTTTTATTTTTAAGTGTTACTTCAATTTCATGTTCAGAAATTGAACAGACGTCGCATAAACCCTGAGTAATAATTAAATCTGGATTAATATTATTTAGTTTGTCAGTATCAATATTATAAAGTGGAAGTTTATTTTTAATTGCTTCTGAAACTAAATCGTCTATTAACTTCTGTTCAATGTTATTAGGAATATTACTTGAGGTTATTTGAATTTTGTCTTTTAATAAATCTGGGTAATTACATTCATGACTTACAGCATGAATATTGTCTATTAAACCTAAGTCACATAACATTTCTGAAGCTGCAGGTAACAAACTTACTATTTTTATATTTAATGATTTAGCCATGTTATTTTTATAATATCATTTTTTAACTCTTCTTGTTCACTTAAGTAACTTTTAATACTATAATCTCCTATTTTATAACACCCAGAAGTATTTTCTGGACCTTTCCTATATTCTACAAAACTATAATTTCTATCATTTTTTTGAAAGATATCTATACAAAGATATCCTTCATTATTATCAATTAAAAGTGTGATAGTTTATTCATTGTGCTTAAATTCAAATTCACTTTTTATAATTTTAATAAATAATGTTTATAATTCTTATATTTTAAAATAAAGTTAAAATTATCAAGTTATTTTTTATAATTTTTTCTATTTCATGAGTATTTAATGTTAGAAATAACCTTAGCAGACAATATTCTTTTAACTGTTTTGTCATTTTTTACAGCTTTAATGACTTCTATCGCAGGAGCTGGAGGGGGAACTGTGTTGTTAGCTGCAATGCTTCAGTTTATGAATCCAGCAGAAGCTATTCCTGTTCATGGTGTTATTCAACTAAGCTCAAATCTTACAAGAATATGGTTATTAAGAAAGTTTGTTATTTGGAACATAGTTTTAAAGTTTTCTCTATTATTGCCTTTGGGCGTTTACTTAGGATTAAAAATTTTCCAAAGTATAGATGCTAATGAAATTAAAAATTTAATAGGATTTTTTATATTGTTAGCACTTGGACTCCAGAATCTTAAAACCTTTAAAAATATTAAAATGCCAATCAACATATATTATCTTATTGGACTTGTAACAGGTTTTTTAAACATATTAGTAGGAGTTATTGCTCCATTATTAGCTGTTATATTAAGACAAAGTGTTAGTGAAAAAAAGTCAATTGTTGGAACTTTAGGCTACTTTGGGTTAATCGGAAACTTATTTAAGATTATTGGTTTTACATTTATTGGTTTTTCTTTTTTCAAATATTTAGATTCTTTTATTATGATTATTCCTGCTACTATGATTGGAAGTAAAATTGGACAAACTCTATTAAATAAAATTAGTAATAAAATATTTACTATTATATTCCAAATTATATTAGTAGGTTTAGCAATTAAGCTATTAACTTCTTAATTTTTTTATTAAATAAAAATTTAAAAAAACATTGGAAATAAGCTAATGATATATGGCAAGGATTATAAGAACTATGCAGGTGAAAAAATTATTCAAGAAAATAATCTTATAGTATCACCTTCAGCAGAAAAAAACATGTTTCATATAGTTAACCTTGTTTCACAAACTTTGATTAAAAGTGGTAATTCTTTAGAAATTGCTAGTGGTAGTGGTCAACATATTGTCCAACTTGCTTCTTCGTTACCAAATTATATTTGGCAACCAACTGACGTTGATCAAAAACGTATAACTAGTATTGATCATCGGACAAAAGACAATATTCATAAAAATATAAAACCGGCTCGTTATTTAGATGCAACTCAAGTAGGGTGGTCTTTAAATTATCCTAATCAAAATTTTATATTATTAATTAATTTATTACATTTGATTAGTTGGAAGAAAACAAAAATTTTAATAAATGAAATTTTCCAATCTCTATCCTTAGATGGAATATTAATACTTTATGGTCCTTTTATGCGTGATGGTAAACTTACAAGTAAGGGTGATATAGAATTTCATAAAAATATTTTAGAAAAAGACTCCACCTTAGGATATAAGGATGATAAAGAGATCAAAAATTATTTATTAAAAATAGGGTTTACACATTTAAATACTGTTATTATGCCTGCTAATAATTTAGCTTTTATATTTCAAAAATTATCAAATAATCTATCTTAAAGTAAATTAAGCTTCTTATTAAATTCAACCCTCTCTGCTATGGATAAAATTCTATACATCTCTCTCAAAACAGGTTTTTCAATCAACTTACCATTTATAACAACTAGACCCGTATTCGCATTTTCAAAAGTTGATGTGATTTTTTTTGCTTTTTCAATTTCTTGATCTGTTGGTGTAAAGACTTGATTTAAAATAGGTATTTGTTTTGGATGTATAGAACCTTTGCCACTGAAACCAAGTTCTTTAGCTTTTTGTGCTTCAATTTTCATTCCATTCAGATCTTCTAAGTCTAAATAGGGTACGTCAATTGCATCTATTCCAGCTGATGCAGCTGCATGAACGATTCGAGACCTTGCATATAAAAGTGGTTCCCATTTGTTTTCACAACGTAATTCTGCAGACATATCAACACCTCCAAAAAAAAGGGCATCTATTCTATCACTACAATTTGCTATTTCATATGCGTTTTCAAGTCCTTCATTTGTTTCGATTATAATGTGAAGTCTGGTTTTCTGACCTTTTTCAGTTAGTAAATCATCTAATACAACAACTTCTTGAGAAGTTTTAACTTTTGGTAACATCAAGGCTGGTGGTGGATTAGAAGTTTTTAAAATTGCTTGAATGTCCTCAATTCCAAATTGTTCTCTTAAGCAATTAACTCTCAATATTCTCTCAACGCCATCGTATTCTTGTTTGGAATCAAAAATTTTTATAGCTAGCTTTCTTGCAAGTTCTTTATCTTTAGGTGCTATTCCATCTTCTAATTCAATACATACCATATCAGTTCCTGATTTAAGAGCTTTTGGAAACATCTCTGGCTTTAAACCTGGTGTAAAGATAAAACTTCTTCTTGATTGTGTTGGAATATGTTTATTCATTCGAAACCTTTCTTATGCGTATTGCATAATATTTAGATTGATCATTTCCTAAATTTACTAATTCAGAACTAACATTAAAACCAACTTTTTCAAAAATTTTAGTTACACCTTTCAAATCTTTATTAGGAGCTGTTAAAGTATTAAAATTTTTTATGCCTTCGAACTTGCATGCAAGAATCCCAAAGCCATTTAAATTTAAAATTCTATAGAATTCTTTTGCGTAATCCTCTAATGGATCTAAGAAATAAATAACATTTACAGCTAATAATTTATCTATTGTATTATTTGGAATAATTTTTTTAAGGTTTTTTGCATCATTAGAATAAAAGCTTACATTAAATTCCTTAAATTTCTTAATTAATCCTTCACGAAATACATCACTAATTTCTATTCCCATTATTTCTTTTTTAGTAAGTTGAAGCATCTTTTCTATTGCTTCACCATTACCAGATCCAATCTCAATAATTTTTTCATTTCTTTTAATATTGAGCCTATTAACTGCATCATTTATTACGGCTTTATTAAAACTTAACATTAAAGTTTTAGCAATAATTCCCAAAAAACCTTTGCCTGGACTTCTCATATTTTGTGTCATTAAATTTGTATGTTTAATTTTATTATATATAAATCTAAAAATAAAAAATTTCACTATTTCCTCTATTTTTTTAAACTTTTTAAAAATGAAAGTAGATAATTATTAAATAATTTAGGCTGTTCAATATTAATTAAATGACCTGCATTAGGAATAACTTTAATTAAACTATTTGGTATTTTCTTCTTAATCTCTTTGGCCATAGAAGGAGGTGTCAACGTATCAAGTTCACCCACCAAAATTAAAGTAGGTATGTTTATTGTCTCAAAGACATGTCTATGTTCAGTTTTCATTGAGGCTTCTATTGTTTTAAGGTAACTATTTTTATGAAGGATTGATATTGATTTCACTAGCTTGTCATAGGCTATTTTATTATTCACATCTCCTATTAATGTTTTAGCCACAATTGGAGCTATATCTATAGGTTCTTTTCCTTGTAAAAGAGGCTCTTTTCTTAAATTTATAAATTTTTCTATTTCTTGTAAACTTAGATTTGATAATCCAAAATGTGTATCACATAATATTAATGATTTAACTGATTCTGGAAATTTTTCATAAAACAATGTTGCAATCTGACCTCCCATCGAAAGCCCTACAATATGAGCTTTATCTTTATTAAAATATTTCAATACTTTTTTAAGATCGTCTAAAACATCTTGAAAATTTAAACTCCCAAGATAATCATCACTTTCACCGTAACCTCGAGTATCCCATGCAACTGATAAAAATTTGCTTGAGAAGAATTCAACATTCTCTTCCCAATTTTTTTTATTACCTCCTATTCCATGAAGAAATACAATCATTTCTCCTTCACCTAAATAATCAACTGAAATTGATGGTTTAGAACCAATTTTAATAGTTTTAAGTTGGTTATTCATTTTTAAAATCTACTCCCCGGTAACTTTAAAAAAGATATCTCTGCATCAGTTGATTTTCTATTTAATATTATATTACGATGAGGAAATCTTCCGAAATTATGAACAATTTCTTTATGTTTTTTAGCGAATTTATAGGTATTATCACTAGTGTATTTTTTAAATAAAGGTATTCCTAATTCATGATCTAAAATATTTTCACTATGCATAAGGGGCATTAAAAAAAAACTATTATAGTAAATATTTTTATATTTAATAAAATCGTAAATGATTGCATTTTTACATAGCTTTAAAGCTTTCTTATCGCCAACAAATGATTTAAAAGTATTACGAAAAGCATTTCGTGTGAATTGATCTAGTACGATTATATAAGAAAGGTATGTTTCTGAAGAAATATATATATCTTCAAAAGAAGTGTTCAAACACATGTCAATTGTCTCAGAAAATTTATCTTTAATCAAATTATCAAAGTCTAATTTTTTTTTAAACCACATTTTAGGGTTACATTCTAAAAACCAAAATTTAATTATTTCCTCTGTATTTATCACTATTTGATACTTCTCAAAATCCTACCAATTTCTTTTCCCATTTCCTTTTGTCCAAAAAAGGGAGCCTTTTCACAAGCCTGAGCAAGATAACTTATATCTTTCGTATCTAAATATTTCTTCCATAAAGAGAGCATCACTTGTTCTGAATTCATTTGATCACCATACTTTTTTTCGCTTTTTGATATACAAAAAATAGATAAATTATAATTATTAAATTTATTATATTCCAAAAAATTCCATTTAAAAATGCCAAAGTATATGAACTAGTATAATCATATATTTCACCTGATAACCATCCACCTAATGACATGCCAATAATTGTTGCAAAAATCAGCAGTCCAACTCTTTCTGCAACTTCTTCAGGTGGTAAGAATTTACTTATTATAACAGCATATATAGGTACTATTCCTCCTTGAGATAATCCAAAGAAAATGGCTACGATATAAAGAGATAACTGGCTGTCAAAAGGCAAAAACATAGATAAAGAAATTGCCTGCAGAGACGAACCTAAAATTAAAGTTTGAATTGGACCTATTTTATCTGACAAAAACCCAAATAGTACTCTACTTGTAACAGCAGCAAACAACATAAATGATAGTATTTCTGTTCCAACAGCTAATCCAAACCCACTATCTATGCATAAAGGAACGATATGTACTTGGGGCATTGACATCGCTATACAACAAAAAACCCCTGCTATCATTAGTAAAGTTTGGATTTTTTTATTGCTTATTGATAATTTTAAATTTGAATGTATGTCTCTTTGTTCTTCTAAAAATAATTTATTATTTTTTAGATTAGGTGATTTATTACCAATAAAATAAAAAAGAATTGGTATAAATATACTACATACTAAAGCAATAAAAAGGTGTGCATTTCTCCAGTCACCTTCAAGGAGAAAATCTTTAATTAAAAAAGGCCAAATTGCTCCACATAAATGTTGCCCACTTGCTACTAAAGATACAGCCAAACCTTTTCTTTTATGAAAATACTTTGATATATCCGCCATCATTGGTCCAAAAAAAGCTGCAGCAGAAAAACCTAAAAAAAACTGGACAATAGATAGCCATAATATGTTATTAGCAAAAACTGATAGTAGATATGATATAATAAGTAAGCTTAGTGCAAATATTATGGGTTTCTTTACCCCTATCTTGTCTAACATTCTACCTATAATAACATTACCAAAGCCATATCCAAACATAGTCGTTACGTAGGGGTAAGTTGATGCAGCTCGGTCTAATTGAAATTCATTTTGAATGCTTGGCATAATAATAACAACTGACCACATCCCAGCTGTTCCTAATACGCTCATTGTAAAAATAAGCAGAAGTCTCAACCACGCTTGACGGCTATCAATATCTATTAAATTATTGGTCATTTTTTGCTTGCTCTTGGTTTGTTAACCATTAACATATTAATTATTAGAATTTCTACAATAACATATACATTTAATTTTGAATGGGGAAAATTAATGGAATTATCTGATGATCAAATTCAGTTTTATAATGAAGAAGGGTATCTCTTAGTTGAGGATGTCATATCCAAAGGTCAACTTGAAGAAATGTTGAGCCTTGTTGATAATTTCTACGAAAAATCCAAAAAAATAAAAAACAATGATAACATATATGATCTAGAAGATGGCCATTCATCTATTAATCCGAGGTTAAAAAGAATTAAGCAACCTCATCAACATACTAATTTTTTCTGGGATATTATAAAAGAATCTAAAATTCAAAATATTTTAATTGATCTGCTTGGCCAAGATGTTTCTCTAAAAACTAGTAAATTAAATACTAAAGCTCCTAGTGGCGGTGCAGCGGTTGAATGGCATCAAGACTGGGCATTTTATCCTCATACTAACGATAACGTTCTAGCCTTAGGTTTAATGCTAAATGATGTTGATATAGATAATGGTCCGTTAATGGTAATTCCGAAGAGTCATAAAGGACCTATGTTAAGTCATAATAATAATGGTGTGTTTTGTGGAGCGATAAACCCTGAAGATAAAGATTTTGAAATAAAAAAAGCTGTTACATTAACAGGCAAAGCTAGATCAATGACAATACATCACGCAAGAACCTTGCATGGTTCTGCTCCCAACAATAGTAACAGAAATCGTCTGATACTTTTTTATGAATGTAATTCTGCAGATGCGTGGCCATTAGTTGGAGTTGGTGCATATTTGAACAATGGTAATCCTATTGAGCTATGTTCACAAATGGAAAAGCAAATGGTTTGTGGTCAAGTTAGTTACCAACCAAGAATGGAAAATATTCCAGTTGTATTACCTCTACCTCCTGCACCAGATTATGGGTCTATTTTTACCACTCAAAAAACAGGAGGAGCTAAGTCAGCTTTTTAATTTTTATAATCAGGTGACTCTCTATCTAACTTTCTTAATAGTGCAGGCCAAGCAAGTCTATCTCTGCCTAAATCAAACATACCAACTGATTGTTCTTGAGTAGTTTTTATAGCGTTTGGTGAAGGCATGTTAATATTACCTGCTGATTGAGCTCTAATTTGAGAGCTACAAGCCCTTTCAAGAAAGTATATTCCCATAAAAGCTATTCCGCAGGTTTGTCCTACGGAAAGTGTTCCATGATTTCTAAGAATATAAAGATTCTTATCACCTATATCTGCAATTAATCTCTCACGTTCACTATGATCTAATGCGAGGCCTTCATAGTCATGATAAGCAATATGAGGATGTATTAACATTGAAGTTTGACTTATTGGTAACAAACCATCTTTTTGAATTGAAACCGCGACGCCATCATTTGTATGAAGATGTAAGACGCATTGAGCATCATCTCTTGCGGAGTGAATGGCGCTATGAATTGTAAATCCAGCTGGATTTACTTCATAAGGAGTATCAATTACTGAATTACCATCCAAATCAATTTTAACTAAGCTAGATGCGGTTATTTCATCAAACATTAATCCGTAAGGATTAATAAGGAAATGGTGTTCAGGACCAGGTATACGAAGAGAAACATGAGTATAAATTAAATCATCCCAACCATATAAGGCTATTAACCTGTAAGTAGCAGCTAATTCTAAACGAAGTTGCCATTCTTTTTCACTAATTTGGCTTTTTAATTTACTTGCGTCTACCATATGGTTCATTATTTTTCTCCAGAAATTAATTCATATATAATTTTAACATATTAATTATATGAGTTCTAGATTAAAACATAATTTGTTATTTAGTTAATATAGTTTTTACAAAGTTAAACGTTTCAAAATGAATTCTTCAACAATTGAAATACTTAAGACAAAAGCCAAAAATAATTTAAATAATGTTTTTGGGTTTTCTAATTATAGAGATAGTCAAGAGGAGATAGTTGATTGCATTTTAAATAGAGAAGATATCATTACAGTTATGCCAACTGGTTCAGGTAAATCATTATGTTATCAACTACCTGCATTAGTATTTGATAATAAGACAGTAGTTATATCTCCGTTAATATCTCTAATTAATGATCAAGTTGACGGATTAAATTTATTAGGAATAAATGCAGTAAAATTACATTCAAATTTAAGCGCAGAAGAAAATCGAACTTCTTTCAGACAATTTAAATCAAATGATTGTAAAATTATCTATATGTCTCCAGAACGTCTAATGACAGATAATATGCTAATGAACTTGAGTGAATTAAATGTAGATATGTTTGTCATTGATGAAGCACATTGTATTTCAAAATGGGGAGCTTCTTTTAGACCTGAATATGAAAGACTTTCTCTATTAAAAAATAAGTTTCCTCAAGCAATTATTACAGCTTTTACAGCTACAGCAGATTATTCAACTAGAATTGACATATCAAATAAACTTACAAATGGAAAAGCTAAAATAATTGTTAAAGGGTTTGATCGACCTAATTTATTTTTAGCTGTTGAACAAAAAGTTAATTGGAAAAAGCAATTAATAGATTTCTTATTACCTAGGAAAGAATTTAGTGGAATAATTTACTGTTTATCTAGAAAGGGCACAGATGAAGTTACAAGTTATCTGAATAAATCAGGATTTAATGCGTTGTCATATCATGCAGGACATAACGCAGATCATTTAAAAGAAAATCAAGATAAATTCATGTCAGATGAAAAGGTTATTATTGTAGCTACAATAGCTTTTGGAATGGGTATTGATAAAGCAGATATTAGATTTGTAGTACACTTAAACCTTCCAGGAAGCATGGAAGCATTTTATCAAGAAATTGGAAGAGCAGGTAGAGACGGATTAAATGCAGATACTTTGCTAATTTATGGATTAAATGATCTAATAATAAGACGTAAAATGGTAGAACAAAATGGTGACGACTTTGAACAAAAACTTAGAGAAAACAAAAGATTAGACTCATTATTAGCATATTGTGAGGCTTCTGGTTGTCGTAGAAAAGCTTTGTTATCTTATTTTGATGATACTTTAGTTAAATGTGATCATTGTGATAATTGTTTGAACCCGCCAATTTTGTCCGATGTTACAATCTTTTCCCAAATGCTTATGTCCGCAATAATGAGAACAGGACAATGTTTTGGAACTGTCCATATTATAGATATTGTTATTGGTAGTTCTAATCAAAAAGTAATGGATAGAAAACATCATTTATTGCCAACATTTGGAGTAGGTAAAGAAAAACCTAAACCATTTTGGCAAGGACTTATTCGTCAAATGATATCATCTGGACATATAGTCATTGACCTTGAACGCTTTGGAGGTTTGAAAATTACAGTCGAAGGGCTTGAAGTTCTAAAAGGAAATAAAAAATATAATGCTAATGTTAAGGAAGGTATTAAAAAAACTTCTAGCTTAAAAAAAGTCAATAATAATAAAAATAATTTTAATGAAAATGATTTAGTTATTTTTAATGAATTAAAAAAATTAAGATTTGAATTAGCAAAAAATCAAAAATTACCAGCCTATTTAATTTTCTCTGATGCTACCTTATCTGAAATATCTATTCAAAAACCACAAAATCTAAATGAATTTGGCAATATTAATGGAGTAGGTGAAATAAAGCTTAAAAGATATGGTGAATTATTTATTCAAAAACTAAAAAAACTTTAAGCTTGAGAGTATAAAAACAAAACATATTTATCTTACAGTTATTATTTTTCTTATTTTTTTTTCTTGAGGTAATTTATGTAACTTTATAACTAAAATACCATTATTTAAAACTGCTTCTTTTATTTCTATGTTTTGCTCTAATCTAAACGATTGATTAATAACATTTGTCTTTATACCTTTATGAATAACTTCAAAATATTCTACATCTATTCTATTATCAACTTTAATTGTTAAAATATTATTAGATAAACTTAGATGAATTTGGTTTTCTTTTATTCCAGCAAGTGCAATGTTAATTTCATAGTTAGAGTCTTCGCATCTGATTATATCATAGGCAATATCAGATGATACTTTATTTAATGTGGCTTGATCAATTTCATTAAAAATTTTATCAAACCCAACAAAAATTTTGAGGTGTTGATTTTGAATAAAAGTCATTTAATTTTTAAAAAATAATTAAGCATCTAACCTAAAAACTCTTTCTCCTTCAATTAGCTTTATTTTAGTATTACCCTTAACTTCATTTAATTCATCAGCCATAATTTTCATCACCTTACTAGCATCATTTTTATTTTTAAAACATGATATTATAAAACCAGTAGTTTCAGAGACCCTGTAAACTTCACAACTCAATTGACCACTTTTAATATTTCTAGGTATCATTATGTTTTGAAAAAAGGCTATTAACATATCACAGTTTATTTTTGATGTTGTTTGAAATTCAGCTAGTCTTGTATACATTTTAAAATCTCTTGTTTATTGATTCAGTAATATGTAATTATATATTAGTTCATTTTTAGAAAGTAACAATATGAAGATTTTTTATTTTTTATTTTTTTTTCTTATTTCATCAACTAGTTTTGCTCATGATTGCATCCTTAATGGCACATCAGCTAAAGAAATAACTATTTATAATTCATGTAAAGCTGATCTAAGGTTAAATCCAAAAAGGATAGATAACTTACAAAGTGATGAATTGAATAAAAGTTTATTTAAAGTAAAAATACAAAAACTAAAAGATGAGAATAAGAGACTTAAAAATCAATTAAGAGATCTTAAATTTAGATTAAATAGTATAATGATATCTATCAATTCTTATATAAATAATTAGTTATGATATTTTGTGAGGGAATAAAATGAAAAAAGCGTTAGTTATCGGAGTAGGTCCATTAAATGGATTAGGTGCTCAACTAGCTAAAAAAATTGCTAAGAATAACTTTGAAGTATTTGTAGCTGGAAGAACCAAATCGTCTCTTAACGCGGTAGTAGATAGTATTTTTAAAGATGGTAATAAAGCAAATGCAGTAGTCGTTGACACAACGAACGAAAATGAGGTTAAGGCTATGATGAATAGTGTTGGGCCTGGATTAGATTTTGCTATTTATAACGTTGGTAATAATAGGCCTGGAAAAATTTTAGATATGGAACCTAATTATTTTAAAGAAAGTTGGGAAACTTGTTGTTTTGGAGGCTTTTTATTTTCTAAGGAGGTAATAAAAACATTCTTAAAAGAAAAAACTCCTGGAACTTTAATTTTTACAGGGGCTAGTGCCTCTTTAAGGGGGAAAGCTAACTTTGGTGCATTCAACTCAGCAAAAGGAGCTTTAAGAAATTTAGCTCAAGCAATTGCTAAGGAATACGCTCCAAATTCCATTCATGTTAGTCATGTCATAGTAGACGGAGGATTAGCTGGTGATAAAATTAAAAACCGTCTTTCTGATTTTGATGAAAGAGTAAAAGAAGGTAAATTAATGCACATCGAAAGTGTTACTGATGCTTATATGTTTTTATATAATCAAAATAAAAATGCATGGTCTTTTGAGTTAGATATAAGAACCTCAAAAGAAAACTGGTAACTTTAAAAAGGAGAATGTTTGAATGGAAAGCTTTAATTTAGCAGGAAAAACAGCTTTGATAACAGGAGGTAATGGTGGTATTGGCCTGGCAATGGCAAAATCCATAGGGCAGGCAGGAGCAAGTGTTGTTATTGCAGGAAGAAACGAAACCAAAAATAAAGAATCTGTAAATTTTCTAAAAGGTTTAAACATTGATTGTATATCACTCACTGTGGATGTAACCAATGAAGCATCTTGTGAAAGTCTAATTCAGAAAACTGTTTCTCATTTTGGAAAAATTAATATTTTAGTCAATAATGCAGGAACTAATATTAGAAAAAGACCAGAGGAATATAAATTAGATGAATGGAAATCAATTATTGATACTAATTTAATTAGCATGTTTGTATGCTCAAAAGCTTGCTTTAGTCATTTTAAAAATATAAACGAAGGTAAAATAATTAATATTGGCTCTATGCATTCTTTATTTGGTGCGCCGCTTGGAAGTGCTTACTCAGCTAGTAAGGGGGGGGTTGTTCAGTTAACAAAAAGTTTAGCTAACTCATGGGCAAAAGATAATATTCAGGTAAATGCCGTTTTACCTGGGTATATTGATACTACCTTAACGCAACAAGCTAGAATTGATATTCCAGAATTACAAAAAAGAGTTGAAGAAAGAACACCAGTTGGAAGATGGGGTGTGCCTGATGATCTTGGAGGAATAGCTGTGTTTTTATCAAGTCAAGCTTCTGATTTTATTTCGGGGACAGCTATACCGGTTGATGGTGGATATTCGATAAACGGTTAATTAACTTAATTGATATCTTGTTTAAATAGATAAAAATAAAGACGTGAGGTAAAACAATGAATAATATTTTTCAAGGATGCATGCCTGCATTAATGACACCTTGTAATAAAGACTATACTCCAAATTTTAAATCACTTGTGAGCAAAGGAAGAGAATTAATTGATGTAGGTATGTCTGCTGTAATATATTGTGGTTCAATGGGTGATTGGCCTCTTCTATCTGATGAAGAAAGACAAGAAGGTGTTGCCAGATTAGTTGACGCTGGTATACCGACAGTGGTTGGAACAGGTGCTATTAATTCAAAAAAAGCAACAGCTCATGCCAAACATGCTCAAGATGTTGGTGCATTAGGATTAATGGTTATACCTAGAGTATTATCACGTGGACCTTCATCTTCTGCTCAAAGGGCACATTTCTCTTCTATATTAGCAGCTGCACCTAATCTGCCAGCTGTTATTTATAATAGCCATTATTATGGTTTTTCAACACGTGCAGAGTTATTTTTTGATTTGAAAAAAGAGTTTTCTAATCTTGTAGGATTTAAAGAATTTGGTGGTGCTAAAGATTTAACCTATGCAGCAGAAAATATTACTTCTAAAGATGAAAGTATAGCTCTAATGATTGGAGTTGATACTACTGTTTATCATGGATATGTAAATTGTGGAGCAGTAGGAGCTATTACCGGGGTAGGGAATGCTTTTCCAAAAGAGGTTTTACACTTAATTTCTTTATGTAAACAAGCTACAAAAGGAGACTCAAATGCAAGATTTAAAGCCAAAGAACTTGAGGAGGCCATTGGAATTTTATCATCTTTTGATGAAGGTCCTGACTTAGTTTTATACTACAAATATTTAATGGTGTTAAATGGTGAAAAAGATTATTTATTAAATTTTAACGAAACAGACGAACTCAGTATAAGCCAAAAAAATTATGCAAAAAAACAGTATGATTTATTTAAAAACTGGTATTCAAATTGGAATAGATAATTTTATAATATAACTTATTTATTAACTACATCTTCCTCAAATTGACTTTCTTCAACATCACTATTTGATGAAGAATTTTTCTTATTTCTAATCATGCCAGCTACATTTTTTAAAACTAAACCAGTAGCTATTCCCACACTAAGTCCTAAAATTGTTCCTTTAATAAAGCCTAAACCAAACATTATATTATCCTTGTTATATTAAAAAATGGTGAACTGGACAGGATTCGAACCTGTGACCTACTGCTTAGAAGGCAGTTGCTCTATCCAGCTGAGCTACCAGTCCACATTTGAAATTGCATCTTAAATTAATATTAAGTTTAGATACAAAGTTTGTAATTATCTATTACTAATGGTTCCTTAAGTCAAAACAAATGTTATGAAATATGTATAATGTAAATAAATTTATTCTCTAATAATAAAATATTTTTTGCATACATGTCATAGGTTTTGGTATTTTGTTTAAATTTTCTGTCCCAAGTCCCACACTTAAAACTATAGATGATAATTTTGAAGTAACCTTATCAAAAGTCCAAGCAAAATCTGTTGTCATAAAGAAATCTTTATCCTCCCATACAACATATGCTCCTTGCTTTTCAGCTAAAACATTTCCTATTTCTCTAAAAGATCCATTTACTCTTCTATACACCACTGGATTATCCATATCTTTTGATCTATCAAAAAGAAACTCTAATTGGATATTATCGTCTTTACAATCAAACCCGGCAGAAGGAATGGAGTAATCATTTGCCATTAAATTAATCGGATACAAAAACCAAATGAATCCAAAATAAAAAATAATTTTTCTTGTAATTGTCATTGATGTTACTTTCTAAAATTTACTTATTAGTATAATGATCACTATAATCTTATTTAATAAAATAAAAGAAATAATATTTATGTCACTTTCAATTGATCACATTGTTTTAACTGTAAATGATATAAATCAATCTGTTAATTTTTATTCAAATATTTTAGGAATGGAACTAAAAGAATTTTACTCTGAGTTTGATCAAACTTTTAGGAAATCATTAATTTTTGGTTATCAAAAAATTAATCTTCATGACGCATCTAATCCCTACAAACCTCATGCTAAATATCCTTCGCCTGGAGGATTTGATATTTGTTTTTTAAGTCAAAAACCTGTTTCAGAATGGTTAATAATATTAAAAAAAAATAAAATTAATATAGAAGATGGTCCTGTAAAAAAAACAGGAGCAACAGGGCCTATATTATCAATATATGTTAGAGACCCAGATGAAAATTTAATAGAAATTTCTAATTTATTAATGAATAATAATTAAATATAACCATTGACAAAACTTCTAATTGATATTCTGATTAAACAAAGGATGGATTAATTAATGACTTTTAAAATTTTTGGTAAACAGGTTAAGCTTGGCGATGCTTTTTCTGATTATGCAAAGCTTGAATTAAATAAGTCTGTAGAAAAATACTTTAAAAATTCGACTTCCACTATTGTTAGTCTTTCAAAACAAAATAAAATATTTATGATTAATATTATTGTTCATATTAATAAAAAAATGGAGTTTACATCACATTCTAACGGTGAAACTGCTAAAGTTGCATTAAATAACGGTATAGAAAAATTATCTAAACAGCTAAGAAGATATAAGAGAAAAATAAAAAATCATAAAGTTTCTGAAGAAAAAAATAACTTTAATGACTTAAAAGCTCAACTCCAGATAATTGACCAAACTTCGTCTTTTCCAAATCAATTAGAAGAAACTAAAAACGAGCCATTAATTTTTGCAGAAATTGATACAGAAATTGAAGAATTAAGTGTCATTGAAGCTGTTCAAAAAATGGAATATGGAAACGCAACAGCTTTAATGTTTAGAAATAAAAAGCATAGTGGCCTAAATATGATTTATAAAAGAAGTGACGGTTTGGTTGGATGGGTTGACCCTAGAGGTAAAAGAGAAACTATAAATTTAAAGTAATATAGAAATTTTTGGTTTTAATTATTTAAATTTTCTAATCTTTGATCACGTCTACATAGAAATCTATAATATTCATATTTGTAACTTTGTTTTTTATAATAATCTTGATGCTCTAATCTAACAGGATAGAATTTAGTTTCCTTTTCCACGGGTACTATTGATGTTTTAGGGGCAAGTTTTGATATAATACTTTTCTCTTTATTATTTTTAAAGTAAATTGCAGGACTATATGATCTTCCTCTATCACAAAATTGACCTTCATTATCTTCAAAATCTATAGTCTTAAATACATGTTTTACTAGGTTTTCAAAAGTCACTATTTTGGGGTTGTAAATAACCTTTGCAGCTTCACGATGGTCGCCCCATTTTCCGGGAATGTATTTAGGATCTTTAGTAGTACCAGCTGTAAAACCACTTATAACTTCTGTTACTCCTTTAAGCTTTTCCATGTCTGCTTCAGTGCACCAAAAACAGCCTCCGGAATAAACGAAACTCTCTGCTAAAGTAAAACTAGCGTTAAAAATAACAAAATAAAAAATAGATAAACTTTGAATAATAAATTTCTTCATATTTTGACCTTAATATAAAAAATAGATGTTACAATCATTTTGTAGTTATTTATTCATCTTAAATCTTAGAATTTGACAAATGTTAAAATTGAAAAATAAAACAATAGGTATATTATTTATTATATCAGCAGTCTTATGTTTTTCCATTATGAATGGCATCACAAGATATTTATCTGAATTTTATAATGTTATCACTCTCAATATGTTTCGTTACTGGTTTTTTGCTGTTTTTTTATTTTTCATTCACTCTAACAAAAACAAATCTATTGTAATTGTATCTAAAAGTAAAAATAGAATATTACAAACTTTTCGTGGATCAATGTTAGCAATTCAGATGTGTTTTGCCCATTACTGTTTTTTAAAATTAGGTTTGATAGAAACTTCAGCGATTTTTGCAGTAGGACCTTTAATGGTAACAGCTTTATCTATAATTTTTTTAAACGAAAAGGTTGGTTGGCAAAGGTTAGCTGCAATAGCATTCGGCTTCATAGGAATTATTATTATATTGAGGCCAGGTATGAAAGTTTTTGATCCGCTCTCTGTGTTAGCTTTAGGTTGTGCTCTTTCTTATGCCATTTATCAAATACTTACTAGATTTGTTTCAACTTTTGATACTTCTGAAACAAGTTTTTTTTACACAGGAATAACTGGAGCATTAATACTTTCATTCGTAGGCCCATTTTTTTATATAGATGTATTAAAATCTGATTGGATTTTAATCTTAATGATTTGCTTTTTGGGAACTAGCGCTCATTATTTTGTAATTAAAGCTTATCATTATTCTGAAGCTTCACTTTTACAACCTTTTAATTATCTCCAATTAGTTGTTGTATCTTTAATAGGTATGATTTTTTTCAATGAAACTCTAGAAATCCCAGTATTAATTGGTTCATTAATGGTAGTTTCAGCAGGTTTGTTTACATTTTGGAGGAGTGGTTTACAAAAATAAAAAGTAACTTGTTTAAGATACAATTGTTTAATATTATAATAATAACAACTTATTATTCCTTGTTTTTTTTGCAAAGCATTTTACTTTGATAGAGGATAAGATGTATGGACATATTTGAATCTTACACGGACCCTAAACATATTGTAACTTTAAAACAAGCAATATCAAATAGCCGTATTCTTGATTGGGGTACAGATTATAATAAAAATGCAGGGATAACTTTCAAAAATTTAAAATTCATTCTTGATTATTGGAAAAATGAGTTCTCATGGATAGATCAAGAAAAAGAACTTAACAGATATAATCAAACCAAAATAAAAATCAATGGTATTTCAACCCATTTTTTACATATTAAATCATCACAAAAAAATGCAATTCCATTATTACTAATTCATGGTTGGCCAGGTTCTGTTTTTGAGTTCTTTGATTTGATACCTCTTTTAACAAATCCAGATAAAAATAACTTAAAAGGTCATCAAGCTTTTGATCTAGTTATTCCTTCTTTGCCAAATGTTGGTTACTCTTTTGAATTAGATCAGAAACCGATTGATTTAAATCAAATTGCACTTAACTTTATTAAATTAATGAAAACACTTGATTATAAAAATTATTTTATTCAAGGAGGAGATTTAGGATCTTTTATTGCTTCAATCATGGCTACTAAAAGTCCTAAAAACATCTATGGAATTCATTTGAATTTACTTCCACTTCCTAGAGGATTACAGAAGAGTTCATCTAATATTCAAGAAAAGAGATATTATAAAAAACTTAAACAATGGATACACTATGAAACTGGATACCAACAAATACAAGGAACTAAACCGTTTACACTGGCACATGCTTTAAACTCGTCTCCTGTAGCTTTATGCGCTTATATCAGTGAAAAATTTTATTCCTGGACTGATAATGATGGAGACTTATTCAGTAAAATTAATATAGATAAAATGCTTGCTAACATTACTTTGTATTGGTTAACTGGTTGTATTGGGGCTTCATTCTGGCCATACTATATTCGTCATAGATCCGATTGGCCTATCAGTTCAGATAATCCCATATTAGTTCCTATGGCATATAGTGAATTTCCTAAAGAAATTTTTTCTCCACCTATCTCCTTGGCATCTCAATATTATAAGCAAATAAGTTTTTGGGGAGAACATAAATCTGGAGGTCACTTTGCTGCAATGGAAAAACCTAGAGAATTAGCAACTGATATTGATAAATTTATTAAGATTCTTTTATAAAATCTAATTTATTAATTATTGATATTATGAAATGATAATATAATTTTTTTTATTAATGACAAAGTTTTATGAGGCAAACAATGACCCTAGACTTTTTAACTAACCATCTTCTAATCGAAGAAAATAATTTTAATGCTCCTGTTATCGTCACAGGCGCTGGAGGATGTATTGGTAGTTGGATTATAGCAATTTTGCATAGATCAAATATTCCCTGTGTTGCGATTGACTTATCTGAAGAAAGAACAAGATTACAGCTTCTTTTGGGTGAGGAAGCTAAAAAAATTATATGGGAAAAATGCGATATTACTGATTTTACTAAGCTTAAACAAATTATAAAAAAATATAATCCAAGTTCTATAATCCATTTGGCAGGACTTCAAGTGCCTTTCTGTGCTGCTAAACCTGCCTTAGGTGCAAGAGTAAATGTTGAAGGAACTATAAATATCTTAGAAATAGCTAGAGAAATAAATATAAAAAGAACTGTTTATGCATCCTCAGTTGCTGCTTTAGGAATGCCTCCAAAGGGGCCTTGGAAAGAAACTTTATATGGAGCCTATAAATTAGCTAATGAACACACAGCCTTTGTGTACTGGTCTGATTGGGAAGTGCCTTCTATAGGTATACGACCAAACATAGTGTATGGGTTAGCACGTGATCAAGGTATGAGTTCAAAAAATACAATTGCTATACAAGCTGCTGTATTGGAAAAAGCTTATGACATTCCTTATAAGGGAAAATATAGTTGGCTTTATGCTGGAGAAGCTGCGCAAGCATTCATTAGTTGTGTGTCCAAGGATATGAAAGGTTCTCACGTATTTAATTTGAATGGCACTTGTGAAACTATAGAAAAAGGTTTGGATATAATAAAAATAAATAAGCCTAATGCATCTATTAGTTGTTCTGGTCAATCACTTCCGTTTCCTCCTGATTTAGATGACACTCCTTTAAGAGATCATATAGGACCTTATTCATCTATTTCCATTGAAAAAGGAATTGAACATACTCTTATGGCTTTTGAAACATTAAAGTCATATGGTTTATGTCCAGCCTTGCCTGATAAATAAATAAAATATAATTTTTTATTGATTTTAATACAGGAATTTTCTAAATGAGTGAAAGATTAAATGTCATGTTAAAAGGGCCAATTTTCAAAATGGTCTGTAAGCTTTCATTTCCAAATTTTGTTGGTGTCTCTTCAATGACACTAGTTATTTTTGCAGATGCCTTTTTTATCGGTCAGTTGGGAATTGTTCATCTTGCAAGTTTAGCTATAGTCTTTCCTTTTACTGCTCTAATGCAGATGATGTCTGCTGGTGCCATTGGAGGAGCAACAACCTCATCAATATCTAGGTCTTTAGGTAATGGTTCAAATTCCAATGCAGAAACTGCAGCATGGCATGCAATAGTTATTGGTATTATAATATCATTAATTTTTACAATATTTCTGGGAATTTTCCCAAAATATATTTTTAATTTCATGAGTGACGAAAATGAAGTTTTAAATGGTGCTGTAGGATACGCACACATTGCTTTTGGTGGGTCTGTTTTTATATGGCTTGTATATATATTTTCAGCTATTTTGAGGGCTTTGGGTGACGTAGTTACTCCTGCACGAGTTCAAATCCTTGGTGGGATTGTTCAGGTCTTTCTTTCAGGAATTCTTACTTTAGGTTGGTTTGGAACCACAAAATTTGGTATTTTGGGTCCTGCCATTGCCATGGTAATTACTCATATTTCAATGGCTTTATATTTATTTATTTATATACAATTTAAACAGTCACAAATTAGATTAATACCTCAATTCCTTAATAAGAAATCATTTTTAGATATAATGAAAGTAGGGAGTGGCGGGTTAATCAATAGTATTACCATAGCTGGAACTGTTGCTGTGGTGACTGGTACAGTAAGTAACTATGGAATTGAGGCTCTTGCTGGCTATGGATTAGGAAGTAGATTAGAAATAATACTGACACCTCTAGTTTTTGGAATTGGTTCTGTGCTAACCGCTTCTGTTGGAGTTAATGTTGGGGCTAAACAATTTGTAAGGGCAAGAAAGATTGCTTGGACAGGAGCTGCTATATCTTTTCTTATGGTTGGTATAATCGGTTTTACAGTTACAGTATTCCCTGAAATTTGGTTAAATAATTTCGATGCCAATTTTTTAACAAAACAATTTGGAATTCTTTATCTTTCAATAGTAGCTCCATTTTATTGCTTATTTGGTGCGGGCCAAGCTTTATATTTTGCAAGTCAAGGAACAGGTAAAATTGCTTTACCAGTTAGTGTTGGTGTATTAAGATTTGCTATCGTATCTATAACTGCGTATTTTGCACTTCATTTTTCTTTGACAATAGATATTATTTTTTATGCGGTTAGCGTTGGTCTAACTATAACTGGAGTTGGTCTAGCATTTTGTTTATTTGGTCCTGACTGGAAGGCATCTAATTAAGTTTTAACTTTTAATACGTTAAATTGAGTTAATAAAATATGAAGCCATTAGAGCTCAAATGTATAATGGTTAATGTAAAACAAATCTCTATATTATGATAAATTAAAGAAGGAAATTGAATACATTGCGATATTTAATAAACAAAAAAATAAAAATATTCCGACTATAATTTTCATATAGACTTCATAGCATACTTTTATGGATATAATTTAAAAATGAATACTAAAATTAACATTGAAGAAAAAATATCATTGCTACAGCTTGAACTATCACAAATGAGTGATGAAATATATAATCAACAAAAAGAAATAATAGAATTAAAGTTACAATTTAAAAAATTAAAATTTGAGCTGCAATCTTTTCAAGACGATACAGGAACAATTTCTAATCAAGAAGATAAATTACCTCCTCATTATTAGTTTAATTTTTTAAAGATGGTAAATATTAATATCATGATTTATTATTATATATGTCGACAATAAAATTTTAATTGGTTGGATTGGAAATGGTTTTTTATTTTAACTAGGATTATTAAAATATAATGGAAGAATACTTAGGTTTTTTATATCTTGTTTGTGGATTAGGGTGTTTTGTAGTTTATAGACTTTTAAAAAAAAGATGGAATATCAATAACAACTCTAAAAAGAATTTATTTAAGCTACTTTTTAACAATATCAAAAATCATAAATAAATATTTTTATAACAATAAAATAGTCAACTCAGTTTTAGTAAAACTTTTAATAACGGAAAATTAAATGCTAGATAAAAATTATTTTCTTTCACTTTTAGATTATAACAGTTGGGCTAATAATGAATTTTTTAAGGTTATAGCTGAGTTGCCTGAGGCTGAAGTTAATAAACAGCGTCAATCTTTTATGAATAGTATCCGTAATTCTTTAAATCACTTATTAGTTATCGACAAAATATGGTTAGCTAATATGAAGAAAGAAAAGCATGTTTTTACTAATTTACAGACAATTTTATTTGAAAATATGAATGATCTTTGGGAAGAAAAAAAAATAACAGAAAATGAAATTAGAGGTTATGTTACTACCCTAAATGAAGATGAAATGGAAGAAATCATAGAGTTTGAATTAATAGGAGGAAATAAAAGTAGCCTTCCACGTTTTATGATCATTACTCATCTAATTACCCATGGGGGGTACCATAGAGGTATTATAGCAGAAATGTGTGGTAAAATACCATTGCCACCCATAGCTCAAGATATAACTGTTTGGCAGAAATCCAGATAGTTTTTTTATTTAATTTCATATTTTGAATAAATCGTATAATTATTTAAAATCTTAAAATAGGTTACTTAAATTATGGATGCTGCTAAATTAATTTGGGATTGTTGGCAAACTGGAAAGAAAATTGAAAAATTTCCTGATGATATTTCTCCCAAAACACGAAAAGAAGCTTATGAGATTCAAAAATGTTATGAAAAGTTTAGTAATTCTGGAATAGTGGGTTGGAAAATTGCTGCAACTAGTGTGGAGGGACAAAACCATATTGGTGTTTCAGGTCCCTTAGCAGGTAGAATTCTTAAAGAAAGAGTTTTTACTCCTAAAGATAAATTAAATTTTGCTGGAAATAAAATGGCAGTTGCGGAGCCTGAATTTGCTTTTAAAATGGGAACAACTTTTAAACCTAGAAAATCTGACTATAATCTTGAAGAGGTAATGAATGGTGTTGTGTCATTACATCCTTCAATTGAAATACCCGATTCACGTTTTATAAATTTTTCATTAGTTGGCGAATTATCATTAATCGCTGATAATGCCTGTGCACACGATTTTGTAATTGGTCCATCAATGCCTAATCTTTGGCAAAGTACTAAATTATCTGACCATAATATAACAATTTCAGTTTTGAATAAAAAAAGCCATCAAGGAAAAGGCTCCAACGTTTTGGGAGATCCAGGAATAGCACTAACTTGGTTAATAAATGAATTATCTAAAAATAATATTACGTTGTATGAGGGTATGCTTGTTTCAACTGGAACATGTGCAAAACCTATTGAAGTAAGTCCAGGTGATACTGTTAATGTAGATTATGGTATTTTAGGAAATATGACAGTAAGCTTTAATTTAACTTAATTGTTCATTTATGATTAAAATAATTTTATTATCATTAATTCTTACTTTCATAATTTATATTCTAATAAGAAACTTTTCTAGAATTAAATTGGTTTTTAAAAGTATCTTATCTAATTCTCTTTTTAGATCTTTAATCTTTAGAGGAATATGGAGATTAATAAGGTTGATAATCTTTAGACGTTAGTTTTTTTCTAAATTCTCAATAAATTCTAAAATATAAGGAGTGATGTTTCTCACAATTATATTTACACCTTCTATATTTGGATGAATCATGTCTTTTTGATTATATTTAGGTACCAAAGCAACATCTGATAAGAAGAAAGGAAAAAAACTCGTTTGATATTTTTTAGACAAACTGAGATATATTTGGTTAAATGAATTAACATATTCTATTCCGAGATTATTAGGGGCCTTCATTCCAATAAGCATTGTTGGCAAACCTCTTTTTTTAAGGTTATTTAGTATATAATCAAGATTATTATAAACAATATTTGTAGATATTCCTCTTAGAGCATCATTTGATCCTATAGCTATAATTACACCATCATATGTATCTTCTAAAGTCCAATTCAATCTATTTTTTAAACCAGATGATGTTTCTCCAGAAACGCCACCATTTATTATATTTATATTATTGAGTGTAAGTTGTATTTTATTTTCTAATTTTTTTATAAATCCATTTTTTTCTTCTAAACCATATCCAGCAATGAGACTATCTCCCAGAACAGCAATTTTAATAGGTTTAGATAACGCTAAATTATTTGAAAATAAAATGATTAAAATAATTGCAAAAATTTTTTTTAGTATATAAACCATATTCTAATCAATCTATAGGTAAAATTAGAGACATATGATTAGTGTAATACAATAAAAACTAATTTTAGGTAAATAAAAAAGCATGATTGAGAAAATAATAGAACTTAAAAAGGTTCATGTAAATCTTCAAAGTTCAATAGAAACTATTCATATCCTTAAAGGTGTCGATCTAATTATTAATAAAAACACTAGTATGAGTATAATTGGTGAAAGTGGTGCTGGCAAATCTACCTTAGCAATGGTAATTGCGGGCCTTGAATCAATCCAAAAAGGTGAAATATTTTTTAAAAAAACTCCTATTCATAATCTTAATGAAAATGAATTAGCTACATATCGATCTAATAATGTTGGTGTCATATTTCAATCTTTTAATTTATTACCATCTATGACAGCTATAGAAAATGTTAATTTACCAAATGAAATTTGTGGTTTATATGGCAAAGAAAAAAATGCACTTGATTTATTAAAAACAGTTGGTCTTGGCAATAGAGTAGATCATTATCCCCATCAACTATCAGGTGGTGAACAGCAAAGAGTTGCTATTGCAAGAGCTTTAGTGTCGTCGCCTGAAATATTAATAGCTGATGAACCAACTGGGAATCTAGATAAAAAAAATAGTGAAGAAATTATGAAGTTAATTTTCAAATTACAACAAGAGCAAGGATCAAGCTTAATTATTGTCACTCATGATCATCTTATCGCTAACCAATGCAACCAAATTATAAAATTAGATAATGGCCAAATTGTTTAATATGGAAATAATAAAACAAAATTTATTGTATAAATCTATTTTAAGTAATTACATTTTTTTGAAATTATCATATCAAGAATTAAAAGGGTCGTTTAGTGAATTTAAAATAGTAATTATTTCTATTTTTATAGGTGTTTTTATAATTGCAGCTGTTGGTAGCTTATCTAACAATCTTAAATATGAAATTAATAATAAAAGTAGCGAGTTGCTAGGTGGAGATTTTGAATTAAGTACTACTTATCAAAAATTTCCAATTAAAATACAAAAATGGCTTGAAATTAATGGCTCAATTTCAGAAGTAATTGAATTGAGAACTATGTTATCATCAGATAATATTAAGCAAAGACTAGTTGAGTTAAAAGCGGTTGATCAAAATTGGCCTTTAAAAGGTAAACCTTCTATAATCCCTAATAAATCTTTTAAAAAATCTTTAGAAATCAGTAACAACCATTATGGTGCATTAATTGATGAAAGTTTAAAAAAAAAATTAAAGATTGAAATAGGTGATATCTTAAAATTAGGTAAAATTAAGATTGTAATAAATGGCATTATTGCCAAAGAACCAGATCGCATGTTCTCTTTTGCAACATTCGGTTCTAGATTATTAATTTCTAATTTAACATTGAAAGCGTCAGATCTAGTTATCCCTGGGTCTCTTGTCAGATATAAGATTAAATTTATTCCTAATAATAAAGAAACTAATTTAAAAGCTTTAAATAAACTTGTCCAAGGAACAAATATCTCTGTTAAAGATAGTTCAAACAATAACAATAATTTCAATAAATCAATAGAAAAAACTTCCCTCTTTATTACTCTAGTTGGTTTAATAACATTATTGATTTCTGGAGTGGGTATTTCAAATGGCGTTAAAGGTTATTTAATAAAAAAAGTAAAAAATATTGCAATTTTGAAATCATTAGGTGCAAAAAATATAACAATTTTTAAAATTTATTTTTATCAGGTTATGTTCATATTTTTAATAAGTATAATTCCAGCTTTAATAGCTGGTGTATCCATTCCTTTTTTCTTATCATCATTCATAAGTAATAGTTTTATTAATTCTTTCGAACCATATTTTTTTTTTGAACCTGTATTTATAAGCTTTTTATTTGGATTTCTTGTATGTGTTTTATTTACAATTATCCCAGTTTCTAGAACTTATAATATTAAACCTAGTGAATTGTTAAGGTTGTCTGCTCATAATTCCCTGAATACTTTTTCTACAAGGGTGAGAGTAATAATTTTTATTCTTATTTTTGCTTTATGTGCTCTGACTTTCAAATTAACAAATGATTTGAAGTTATCTTTTTACATTTTTAGTGTTTTATTATTTTCTTTTTTGATTTTAAAGCTAATGACTTATTTATTTTTTACATCTTTAAAAAAGATTAATTTTAAAATTGGATCTTTATTAGAAAATGCAAGAAAATCATTAACAAGACCAGATACTTTTGCTAAATCCATTGTTATCTCATTTAGTATAGGTTTATCTCTTTTGATTACACTTAATATTATTCAAGAAAGTTTAAATTATAAAATTGTTAGTACTATTGATAAAAAAGCTCCAAATTATTTTCTAATTGATATTCAACCTAATCAAGTTAAATCCGTTAAAGAAGTTTCTGCTAATTTTATAGGTGTTGATAACTTGAATATTCAACCAATGCTGAGAGGTAGAATTACATCAATCAATGATATTACAGTTAATAATTTAAATGTTAACAAAGATGTTGAATGGGTTCTAAAAAAGGATAGAGCTTTTTCTTGGTCTAATCAAATACCTAAAAATGCTAAAATAATTTCTGGAAATTGGTGGCCTGAGGATTATCGTGGTCCTCTTCTTTTATCAATTGGAAATAAAATTGCAAAGGGTTTAAACCTAAACATTGGTGATAAAATAAAATTCAATATATTAGGAAGAAATTTCGAAGCTAAAATATTTAATACAAGAGAAATTATATGGCAGAATATGGATATAAATTTTATCTTTATTTTAAGTAAAAGTAATATTGAAAATGCGCCGCATTCATGGATAGCCTCTACCACAGATGACGATAAACAAAAGAACGACGACTTAATAGAAAAAATAAACTCTACTTTTCCTAACATATCCTCTATTTCTATTAAGGAATCCTATATGGCAATTAAGTCAATATTAAAATTATTAACATTAGTCATAAACTCTATAGCTTTCATAACTTTACTATCTGGTGTCATCGTTTTATTAGGTATTCTAGATGTAAGTAGAAAAGATAAATTATATGAAGTGGCAATTTTAAAAATCTTAGGAACTAGTCCAAAAAAAATTATATTTTTATGGCTACAAGAGTATTTGGTAATCGGCTTTGTCGCCTCGATAATTTCATTGTTTATTGGAATATCTGTTAGTTTTATATTAGTAAATTATATTTTTAAAATTGAATTTTTTCTAAATTATAATAATTTATTTATGCTTTCTTTAATTGTGCCATTTTTAATTACTATAGTTAGTTTTATTAAAATGCTAAAATTAATTTACTCAAAACCTATGGATGTATTAAGATCTTATTATTAGATCTGACTTTTAAGTTTATACTATTTAAATTTATATTTTTTTAAAGCTTTTTATTGTGGAAGCATTTCATATTAAATTTAATTTTTTATTGTACAGGCTTTTTATTTAAAAGACTTGTATTTCAAGATATTCATAATGTGTGGTTATTTGAAAAATATATAAAATTATCTACTATATGAAACTATTCTTTTCTATTGATGTCTAATATGATTTATTTTATGAATTTGAGTGATTAATTATTACTTAATTTCTTTATTATAAAGAGAGGATTAACTATGAATTTAAAAAAACTTGGTAACTCTGATTTATGCGTATCACCTTACTGTTTAGGTACAATGACATTTGGAGAAGCTACGTCTGAAAAAGATAGTCACCGGCAAATTGATCAATCTATATCATACGGTGTTAATTTTTTAGATACTGCTGAAATGTATCCTACTTGTCCATTAAGAGAGACAACAACTGGAGATACTGAAAAAATTGTTGGAAATTGGATTGAAAAAAATCAATCGAAAAGATCTGATATTATTCTTGCGACTAAAATATCAGGTAAAGGGTACAAAGCTGTTAGGAATGGAGAGGGCATTAATGCAAAATCTATTAAAATTGCATTAGAAGGTAGCTTAAAAAAACTTAAAACAGATTATATTGATTTGTATCAGTTGCATTGGCCAAATAGAGGATCTTATCATTTTAGACAAAATTGGAGTTATAACCCTACATCACAAGAAACTGACATAGTAAAAGAGAACATTCATTCTGTACTTGAAGTTTTAGCTAATTATCAAAAGGAAGGTAAAATAAGGTCAATAGGTTTATCAAATGAAACTTGTTGGGGCACAATTCAATTTCTTAATTGTATGAAAAGTTTTCCAAATCTTACTTTAGCTTCTATTCAAAATGAATATAGTTTGCTTTGTAGATTATATGATTTGGATATGGCAGAACTCTCTCATCATGAAAATATTGGCTTATTAGCATACTCTCCGTTAGCGGGAGGGTTTTTAACAGGAAAATATTTGGATAACAACATTCCTAAAAACTCTAGGCTGTCTAGAGTTCCAAGTTTATTTGGAAGAATTAATGATAATTCTACACCAGCGGTAAAAGAATATATGAGTCTAGCAAAAAAATATAATTTAGACCCTGTACATATGTCCTTAGCTTTTTGTAATCAGAGACCTTTTATGGGTTCAATTATCTTTGGAGCCACTGATGATTTACAGTTAAAAAATATTTTAGAGGGGATGGAAGTTGTATTATCAGATGAGGTGATGACTGAAATAAACAAACTGTATAAAAAATTTCCTATCACTTTTTAATTTGTATCGCGCACATAACTTTCTGTTTATAAATGATCTTAGTTTGTCTCACTTATTTATGTGTTTTTTTAATCCATTTTTGTATTTCAGGCATTTCATTAACTTCTAAAATACAGTTTCAATCTTTGAAAAATTTTTTAAAAATCATTTGGAAATCCTTCAATAATTCTTGATGTAATCCAATCCGTAAAACTCCAGAGTGCAATGTCAGTTATATTGAAGCTGTTATTTATAATATTTTTGTAATTTCATTGAAAACTGAAAACATTAACTCTTCAGTTTGAATGTTTATTGGATCTGATGCAGATGACATTCTTATGATAGTTAATTCCTTTTTAGGATTGATCCATATATTTTGACCATGAATACCGATTGCACAAAACTCATCATCTTCAAAACCTGATTGATACCATTTTGATCTATAATTACCTTTTGGAAACCTTTCTAAATTATCTTGATTTAAATAACTTCTGTTATCATCAAAATTTTTAAAATCATCAATCCAAGTTGAAGGAATTATTTGACCATTTTTGTTACTACCTTCACATCTAACTAGTTCAGAAATAGTTAGTAGGTCATATGGTGATATGCTAATCCCGCCAGCAGATCTTGATGCACCCCATTTATCCAAGGTAACATCAGAGTTAAATTGAACTCCTGCTGGTTTGAATAATAAATTTGACATAATACTAGAGAAATTTTCTCCAGAAGCTCTTTCAAGTATCCAGCCTAGTAAATCACTATGAGGAGAACAGTAATGATATTTTTGCCCATGAGGTAACTTAGATTTTGGCATTGTAGATAAAAATTTATGCAGGCCATTATCATTCAATTTATTTATAGTGTTTTTGTCAATATCCCATCCCGTAGAAGATCTATAGTTTTTAAAAATTTCAGATTCCCCAGTGTAATCCTCAATAAAACCGGAAGCGACATTCATATCTAGTACATTTCTAATTGTTGCGTCTTCGTATGCGGTTCCTTTTATTTCACGCAAATAATAAGAAACCGTCTTGTTTAAATTAAGTATACCTTTTTCGTGCAGAATTCCTGCTAAGAGAGAAGTTAGTGATTTTGAAATTGAAAAAATAATATGTGGAGAATTTTTAGAAGTGAAATTATCAAAAAACTCGTATATTAAATTTCCCTTATGCATAACTAAAAAAGCATCAGTGTCTGATTTTTTTAATATATCAATAAAATTAAATGAACTGTTGTTATGATTTATGATTAAATCATTAAAATTTGTTATTTTTGTTTTAAAATTCATTCTAAAATCATTTCCAGAATGAATTGGTGAAGTTGGAATTAAATTCCTGACATTAACAAATGACCATTTATTATATGGATATTTTCTCCAGTTCTCTAGAGTGACCTGATAGTTTTTAGGTGGAGGGCTACCTTCCATAATATTTTTAATAATTAAATCTTTCATTTACTTCTCCTATTATATTTTAGAAAAAAAAATATTACTTTGATATATTGTTTGACAAAATTATCATTTACTCATAACCCATAATTTATCTTATAACAATATGAGAAAATAATGAAATTAACCCTTCAAGACATTAAGAATGTTCATAAAAAAATATCCGATACAGTAAAATGGACCGAGACTAGTTTTTCAAAATCCATTTCTGAAAAAACTGGAATTGATACTTATTTCAAATTTGAAAATCGACAACACACTGGTGCTTTTAAAGTTCGTGGTTCTTATGCAAAACTTCTATCACTTTCTGATAAAGAAAAACAAAATGGTGTTGTAGCAATGTCAGCTGGGAATCATGCTCAAGGTCTAGCTTTTATTTCTAAAAAATTAAATGTTTCTGCAAATATAGTTATGCCTGAAGGAACTCCTTTTACAAAAATTAGAAGAACTAAAAACTTTGGAGGAAATGTTGTTATTAAAGGAAAAAACCTTGATGAGTCATTCAAACATGTCCAGCACCTTATTGACCAAAAAGGTTTTACAGAAGTACATCCCTATAACGATATAAATGTTCTTTCTGGACAGGGTACTATTGCAATTGAAATGTTATCTGATTTCAATGATATTGATATTTTGTTAGTCCCAGTTGGAGGTGGTGGATTAATAGCTGGATGTTCTTTAGTAGCAAAAAGTATGAAAGAAAATATTAAGGTAATTGGTGTTGAATCAGAATTATACCCATCATTATCTAATATATTATTTAATAAAAAAATTAGTTGTAAAGGTTCAACTTTAGCAGAGGGTATTGCAGTTTCTGAAGTTGGACAAATTCCTCTTTTATTTATTAAAAAATATGTTGATGATGTTATTACAGTTTCAGATGCATCTATTGAAAGAGCAATTTCAATGTTGATTGAACATGAAAAAGTAGTCGTTGAAGGTGCGGGAGCAGTAGGTTTAGCAGGTATTATTGAGAGGCCAGAACTTTTTAAAAATAAAAAGGTAGGTATAATCCTCTGTGGGGGAAACATTGACTCTAAGGTTTTATCTTCTATTTTAATGAGAGATTTAGTTAGGTCCGGACAAGTAACAACTCTAACTATTACTATACCTGATAAACCTGGACAATTAGCGTTCATTTCTAAAATATGTGCAAACGCTGGTGCTAATGTATTAGAAGTAGAACACAGTCGTTTTACAATGGATTTGTCAGCAAGTGTAGCTAAACTAAATATTACTATAGAAACTCAAAATTCAGAGCATTTAAATACCATTATTACTGAAATAGAAAATAATGACATGCCAGTTATTGTAACTGGATTAATTTAAAAAAAAGTGCTCTAATAGCATCAAATTTAAAGAAGTTGATAATATTATTTCACAATTAAAAACTTTCCTTGGTAAAGATTTTGAAAATACATTAATATTAACTCTTACTGAATTCGGAAGGACGGTATATCAAAATGGTGAATATTGAACTGATCATGGGTTTGGTTCAGCTATTTTAATGGCGGGTAGATTTATAAAATCATCGCAAGTATATATTGTTTGGCCTGGTTTAAAAAAATCTAATTTGTTTGAAGGAAGAGATCTAAAATCTATTATTGATGCGTGATCTGTCTATTGTTCATTAATGGCTTTTTGTTTTGATATAGATTTCTAATTTTTAAAACGAAAGGTTTTTGGGAATGAACCTTTAGAAAACCTTACTTTAAAACTTTTCAAGATTTTATAATTTTTAAAAATTTATTTTTTATGTTTAAGGATCCGTATGAAAAAAGTATCTATTTTTGTAGATGTTCAAAATATCTATTATACTACAAAACAAACTTTCAACTCACATTTTGATTATAATAAATTTTGGAAAACAGTTACTAATAACAGACAAATAATAACTGCTATTGCTTATACTACTGATAGAGGTGATAGTAAGCAAATCCAATTTCAAAATATACTAAGAGGCATTGGTTTTGAAGTTAAATTAAAACCTTTTATAAGTCGAGTTGATGGTTCCTCAAAAGGTGACTGGGATGTAGGGATAACAATAGATATTATGGAGCATGCTCCAAAAACTGATATTATTGTTTTAGCTTCTGGTGACGGTGACTTTGATGTTTTAATAAAAAAAGTGATCTCTTTAAATAAAAATTATACTGAAGTTTATGGAGTCTCTCAGTTAACAGCTAATTCTTTAAAAAATGCTACTTCTAAATTTTATGCAATTGATGATAAATTACTTTTGAAAAAGATATAATATATTAAAATGATATTTGCTTTTAAATCATTAATAGTTATAGATAACAAATAATATTAATGGGTAAAATTATGAAATCTGAAAAACAAAATTCGTTTTACGACAGTGTATATTTTGAATTAATTCTTGCATGCTTTATATTTTCAATTTTATTATTTACTTTAGTTGGTTTATATTAAATATCTCTAGATAACTTAAATTTTATGATTTCATTTGATGTCCCTAATCTTATCTTAGGTCCCCAACAACCAGCTCCCGAAGAAATATAAATTTGAGAATTTTTCTTAATATATAATCCATATAAATATTTGAATTTAATCCTTACTAAAAAATTAAATGGAAATATTTGTCCATTGTGGGTATGGCCACATAACATTAAATCAGTATTTTTATTGATTTGATCCCAAATATCTGGTTTATGAGACATAACTAGATTATACTTTTCTTTTTTTCTTAAAACATTGACATGTTTAATTTTACTGGTTTCACTCTGTAAATCATCAATGCCAATTAGATTAATTTCGTCAATATTTTTGGTTTTATTTTGCAACAAATTTATATTACAACTTTTTATTTTTTCTATCTTATTTTTATAATCCTTTAAATAGTATTCATGATTTCCATTAACAAAATAAATATCTTGAGTTATTTTATTCAAAACTTTTAATTGATTTATATCAAATGAACTGGAATCAACCAAATCACCCCCAATTAGAATGAAGTCATATTTTAATTTTTCAATTTTTTTTAAAATTTTTAAAAAATGGTTAATGTTATTTGTGCCTAAATGGATATCGCTAATAAAAATAAAATCATAATCTTTTGTTACCTTAGGTGAAAATAACTGGATATTTTTAACAATAACTTTTCTTCCTTTAAACATTCCATATATGACTAATAACAAAATTAAAATTAAACACGCAACGCCTATAATCAAATCGTCTATAATAGTTATAAAGTTTAATAAAATTCCTATAATTATTACTTGAAAACTTATGAATCCTATACCCAGTCCCTCATAAACAAATAACTTTAGTGGTTTGAAAGTACTTTTAGACCTTAAAAAATAAATTATTAATATATTGAAAATTATAGTGTTTATAAGCGAATATATTAAACTAGTTTCATCATTTAAGATGTATTTACAAAGAATCTCAAATGGAAAAATATAGAAGGCGTATGTGCACATAAATGAAAGAATGTAAAAAATACATCTATAGATGATTTGTTTCATTTTTAAACTATGTTTTCTTTTAACTGAGCAAAAGCTGACAATGCATCTTGCCTCGATATTTTAAGATCAACTATCGGTTTTGGATAAGTATCTCCAAGGGTCACATTTGCCCTTTCTAATTCTTCATATGGAGCTTCCCAAGGATTAAATAAATATTTATTTGGAAGTTTAGATATTTCTGGAATGTATTTTCTTACATATTCACCATTAGGATCAAATTTCAATCCTTGAGTAATAGGGTTGAAAATTCTAAAATAAGGAGCTGCATCTGCTCCGCAACCTGCTATCCATTGCCAGCCAGCGCTATTATTAGCCAAATCGGCATCAACTAAGCAATCCCAAAACCATTTTTCTCCTTCATTCCAATGAAGTAAAAGATTTTTTACTAAAAAAGAACCTACTATCATTCTTAATCTATTATGCATATAACCCGTTAACCACAATTCTCTCATTCCGGCGTCTACAATGGGATATCCTGTTTTGCCTCTTTGCCATGCCTTGAGTTTTGTTTCATCAATATTCCAAGAGAATTTATCGAATTTTTTTTGTAAATTTTTTTTAGGTAATTCTGGAAAATAATATAAAAGTGAATGAGAAAATTCACGCCAACCCATTTCAGATAAAAAATGATCTGTATCTTGGTGATTTTTAACTTCAAGATCATTTTTATCTTTTACTTTATACCAAACAGTGTTCGGTGATATTTCACCCCAATGTAGGTAAGGTGATAATCTAGAAACATTTTTTTTTGTAGGAAAATTTCTTCCTTCTTTATAGCCGTCCAACTCATTGTCAACGAATTCATTCAACCTTTTTTGAGCTGCATCTTCTCCAATACTCCATTGGGCTATTATATTATCTTTCCATTTATAATCAGATTGTAAATTAAGATCATTTATTTGAATGGGTTTAAAACAATTAATTGGATGATAGATTATATTATCTGGTTTATGAATTGGTCTTCTTGGAGTTTTTGCATTTAAACATCCTCTTCTAAAATATGGTGTAAAAACACGATAAGGTGTATTGTCATTCTTTTTTACATCCCATGGCTCCCATAGAAGTGAGCTATTAAAAGTACTAACTTGAATATTTTTTTCTGATAAATTTTGTTTTATCTGTTTATCTCTAATTATACTCCAAGGTTCATAAACTCTATTCCAAAAAATATTATTAACTCCTTCTAAGTCACATATATTAATCAAAATATCTTCAGGATTACCTTTAGCTATTAATAATTTATTATCAAATTTCCTGTTTAGTTGTATCAATGAATGATGAAGCCATAATCGACTACTTTGCCCTAATTTGTGTTCTTTGGGACTTTCTTCATCTAAAATATATATAGGAATTATAGGTCCGTTATTTACAGCAGCTGTTAAGGCTGGATTATCCATTAACCGGAGATCTTGCCTTATCCAATATATATTAATATTATCATTCATAATGTTTTTCTCAATTTTATTTACAATTTACATATAAGTATTGATTATCATAAACTAGAGATAAAAATGAAATAAATTCATTTAAAAAATTTATGTTTATAATAAATTATTATTTTTATCACCTGGTTTATAAAAATATTAATTATTGTTATACAAGTTGGGAGGATGTTAATGTCTTATGAAAGGCCATATGAAGGTTTAAAAATAGTTGATTTTTCTCAGGGTGTTGCTGGCCCTTATTGTGGAATGCTTCTAGCTCAACATGGTGCTGAAGTCATAAAGATAGAGCCTAAAGAAGGTGACTGGGCAAGAAATCTTGGCCAGGAGTATGGAGAACATTCTGCATTTTCAGTGACAGCCAATATTGGAAAAAAAAGTTTTGTTATTGACTTAAAAAATTCACAAAGTCAGATTATTCTTGATAAAATTATTTCACAATCAGATATTTTTATAGAAGGATTTAGACCAGGTGTCATTGAACGTCTTGGGTTTAGCTATGAAAGATTAAAAAAAATCAACCCTAAATTAATATATTTATCAATTTCAGGGTTTGGTCAGGTAGGTCCCATGAGTAAAAAGCCAGCAATGGATCCTGTACTTCAAGCTTTTACTGGGTTTATGTCTGAAAATAAAGGTCCTGACGATATTCCTCACAGGACACCAGTGATAATATTCGATATGACAACTGCTCTTTACGCTATGCAATTAATCTCTTCAACTTTATATGCCAGAAAAAATGAAGATTTTGGAAAAAAAATTGAAATTAGTTTAATGGAATCTGCAGCAGCAATGCAATCTATTAGGCTTATGAGTGGTTATATGGAAGGTCCCTATAAACATGCGTCCTCTCCTTCTGGTACCTTTAAAACTAAGGATGGATGGATACAAATTATTGTAGTAAAGAACCATGAATTTGTTAAATTTTGTAATGCAGTTGGTTGGAAAAATTTTTTAAATGACAAAAGATTTTTAACAAATGCTGTCAGAAGGGAACATGAAGCAATACTTACTGAAGAAGTCCAAAATTTGTTTATTAAACAAACTACTGATTATTGGAAAAAATTGCTAAGCGAGTTTGAAGTCCAGAACGAAAAAGTTCAAAACTATACTGAATTTATAAATAGTGATCAAACTAAAGAATTAGAAATAATTTCTTGGTTAAAACAACCTTCATCAGATGAAATTTGGCCTGTTCCAAATTTACCTGGAATGCCTAAATTAGAAGAGGGAAGTATATATTCAAAGGCTCCTACTTTGGGAGAACATACAAAAGAGATAATGTTAAATCATGGTTATAGAACGCATGAAATAAATAAATTAATTAAAGATGGTGTTATTGCTTAATAAGAAGTGGCGTTTTATATTTAAAATACAGCTGATATTGTAAAAGTTAGTGGAATGAATATTAAAAAAGCGAAAATTAGTTCAGATTTTAAGCTTTCTGTAAATTTGTACTGTTCGTTAGACATAAAATTTCCCCATTTATTATGTTTTTTATTATATTATTCAAATTAATTTAATTGTGCAATAATAATATATAAAATTATCTGAATTGGTGAAAAACTATGACATTTATATTTGGAATAATAATTTCAGCAGTTGTTTTCTTTTTCTTTGATGACATTCAGATATTTATGGTTTCTTCTGGATTTCGAGATACTTTAGTTTTGTGGCTTCAATCTTGGTAATATATTAAAACATTAAATAAGTTTTTCTAATTGTATTAACTAAACAGTTATTTATTATGTTAAGTATATTAGATAGAAACTATAAGAATTTAAGGTTTTGTAAATGAGTGATAATTTTGATTACATTATCGTTGGAGCAGGTTCAGCTGGCTGTGTTTTAGCTAATAGATTGAGTGCATGTGGTAAATACACTGTATGTTTGCTTGAAGCAGGGCCACCAGATTGGAATCCATTTATTCACATTCCTGCTGGGTTTATGAGAACTTTAACTAATCCGAAAGTAAACTGGTTATTTCAAGCTGAACCTAGTTGGGGTACTGATGGGAGAGTTATCGATATTCCAAGGGGAAAAACTTTAGGTGGATCAAGTTCAATTAATGGAATGGTTTTTAATAGAGGTCAAAATATGGATTTTGACGTTTGGGCTCAAAAAGGTAATAAGGGATGGAGTTATAGTGATTTATTACCTTATTTTAAAAGATATGAAAATAGGTTAGGAGAGCATAACGAAACATTTAGAGGTACAGATGGTGAATTGCCAATTACAGATTTAGAATACAGGGATCCTTTATGCGAAGCTTTTATAAAAGGTGCGGTTGAAGAAGGAATTCCAATTAATAATGATTATAACGGAAAAACACAAGAAGGTGTTTCTTATGTTCAACGGACAACTAGAGGAAGATTTAGAGTTAGCTCAGCTAGGGCTTTTTTAAACCCTGTCAAATCTAGAAAAAATTTAGAAATAATAACAAACGCATTTGTCACAAAAATACTTTTTGAAAATAAAACTGCTACAGGTTTAAATTATTCTAAAGGTGGTCCAAGAGGTAAAAAATTAACCTTAATGGCTAATAAAGAAATAATTCTTGCATCTGGAGTTATAAAATCTCCACACTTACTTCATTTATCTGGAATAGGTCCTGGAAAGCTACTTAATGATCTCGGTATTGATATAGTTCATGATTTAAAAGGTGTTGGAATGAATTTAAGAGATCATTTTGCTCCTAGATTAACAGCTCGTGCAAAAAATATTGAGACAATTAATGAAAAAGCAAGGGGTGTTAAATTATTAAAGGAAATTGGTAAGTACTTAATTGGTAGACAATCTATTGTTAATTTAAGTCCTACATTGGTTTATTGTTTCTGGCATTCAAATGAAACCATTAGAAATCATGATTTGCAAATGACCTTTACTCCAGCGTCATATAAAGAAGGAGTTCAATCTACTCTTGATGATGAACCAGGATTTACTGTAGCTGCTTGGCAGCAAAGACCTGAGTCCCTTGGATGGGTTAAAGCTAAAAGTAATGACCCTTTTGATACTCCCCTAATTCAGCCTAATTATCTAGATGCAGAAGAAGATAAAAGAGTTGTCGTAGCTGGTCTAAAATTATCAAGAAAACTGATGCATTCTCAAGCACTATCCAAGTACTTTGATTATGAAGTATACCCTGGTTTAGATAAACAATCTGATGAAGAGTTACTCCAAATCGCTAGAGAAAGAGGAACTACAACATATCATCAAATGGGAACATGTAGAATGGGTCCTAAAACAGATCCAACCGCAGTTGTTGATAATGAATTAAAAATTTATGGTTTAAAGAACATAAGAGTTATTGACGCTTCTATTATGCCAACAATGCTATCTGCTAATTTACATTCAGGTGCAACACTGATCGGAGAAAAAGGTTCTGATTTAGTGCTTGGAAAAGAACCGCTCATGTCAGCGGATTTAAAATACTAATAAGTTTTTTAATTATATTATAAAAAAGGAATTTCAATTGTCAGTTGAACAAAATTATATACCCCCTCAAATATGGAAGTGGGATAAAGAAAATGGTGGGAAATTTGCTAATATAAATCGACCAATATCAGGATATACTCATGAACAGAAATTGCCAATTGGCAAACATCCTTTTCAGTTATATTCTCAAGGTACTCCAAATGGCGTTAAGGTAACCGTAATGCTTGAAGAGTTACTTGAATTAGGAATTGTGGAAGCTGAATATGATGCATGGCTTATAAGAATTGGCAAAGGTGAACAGTTTGGCTCGGGTTTTGTTGAAATTAACCCTAATTCTAAAATACCAAGTTTATTAGATAATTCAAATTCTAAACAGCTTAGAGTTTTTGAATCTGGATCAATATTATTGTATTTGGCAGATAAATTTAAGAATTTTATTCCACAAAAATTTGAAGAAAGAACGGAATGTTTGTCATGGTTGTTTTGGCAAATGGCAAGTGCTCCTTATCTTGGAGGAGGCTTTGGGCATTTTTATGCCTATGCTCCTGAAAAATTTGAATATCCTATTGATCGTTTTTCCATGGAAGTTAAAAGGCAATTAGATGTTTTAGATAAACAATTATCAAATAAAAACTTCATTTGTTGTAATCAATATACCATAGCAGACATAGCTATATGGCCATGGTATGGTGCACTTATTCTAGGAAGATTATATAGTGCGGGAGATTTTCTAGATGTTACATCTTACAAAAATATTTTGAGATGGGCAAATAAGATTGATAACAGACCTGCTATCAAAAGAGGTAGGATGGTCAATAGAATTACTGGTAAATTAGAAAGCCAACTTCATGAAAGACACGATGCTGAAGACTTTTTAAAAAGTACTCAAGATAAAATTATTAAATAATATAGAGTTTTAAAAATTAAACATTTAAATATTTACTAATTAAATTTTTTCAAGACCTAGGGCTGAAGTATAAAGCCTATTCCAAGTAGGACTTAGAGTTATTTGATTTATACAAACGTGTTTTGGCATTTGTGATATAAATGCTACTGTTTCACTTATATCTTCTGTTTGAAGCATTTTATCTTTGTCTTCCTGAGAAATAGGTATTGGTCTCTGATCTAGTAGGGGAGTTGAAACTTCACCTGGACAAACTGCACAAGCGCGAATTCCAAGGTTGCAATATTTCATATTAATAGTTTCAGTCATTGCGTTTACAGCATGCTTTGAAGCAATATATGAAGTTCCTGACAAAAAACTTATGTGGTTTCCAGCCCAAGAAGAAATATTTATAATTAAACCATCTTTTTGTTTTTTCATAATAGGTAAAGCAGATTTACAACAATAAAACATTCCATTAACATTAACTTTAAAAATTAAATCCCATTCATTTTCATCAATATTATCCCAATCTCTATTTTGTATATTCATTCCTGCTGCATTGACAAGTATGTCTAAATATCCAAATTCATTTTTAATTTCTTGAATAGTTTTTTTAACTTCATTAACGGAAGTTATATCAAACGGTTTAATACTTACAAAGTTTGAGCATTTTGATGCTGTTTTTAAAAGTCCATCTTCGTTAATATCTGATAAAATTACTTTCATTTTCATATCCGAAAATGTAGTTGCTATTTTTTGCCCCATTCCTCCACTAGCACCAGTAACCCAAACAGTTTTATTTTCTAAATTTCTTTGCATTTAATTTATCCAATATTTTAATTTACTAATATTTTAAATTTATAGTGCTTCAATACCTAAATCTGCAATATACCTTCTGTGCCAAGTTGGGCTAATTGTTAACTCATTAACACACACATGTTTAGGCATTTGGCATAAAAAAGCTATTGTTTCGCCTAAATCGTCAGGTTGAAGCATTTTATTTTTTTGAATGATGGATAATTTTTTCGGACGCTTATCTAAAATTGCAGTAGCAACCTCACCAGGACAAAGTGCACAAGCTCTAATTCCAAGATTACAATACTTCATATTAATAGTCTCAGTCATCGCATTCACAGCGTGTTTTGAGGAAGTATAAGAAACTCCTGATAAAAGACTTATGTGATTCCCTGACCATGATGAAACATTTATAATTAAGCCATCTTGTTTCACTTTCATTAATGGAATTACAGATTTGCAACAATAAAATAACCCATTTATGTTAGTTTGAAATACTTTGTCCCAATCATTTTCATTTATATTATCCCAGTCTCTGTTTTCGATATTAATTCCAGCAGCATTGATTAATATATCAATATTTTTATATTCTCTTTCAATTTCCTTAACAGTATCTTTCACTGATTCCTTATATGATACGTCTAATACTTTTATACTTACTTCGTTATCACATTTAAGAGCAGTTTCTTGAAGGGTTTCCAAATTTCTTCCTGATAAGATTACTTTCATCCCTAATTTCGACAAGGTTATGGCTGAATTTTGTCCTATCCCAGATCCTGCTCCTGTTATCCATACAATTTTATTTTTTAAATTTCTTTTCATAAGTAAGACTTTCTTTGATTTTAAAAAAGGGTCTATTGAGCAGTTAAACCGCCATCTACTACCAAACTTGATCCTGTCATAAAGCTAGATGAATCTGAGGATAAAAATAATATTGTTTTTGCCACTTCCTCTGCCGTACCCAATCTACCTATGGGTGTCTGGGAAAGACCTGCAAGCATTGATTCATCTGATGTCATTTGAGGATTTTGTAATAATCTAGCATTCGATACTTGAGTACCCATTTCGGTTTCAATGATACCAGGGTGAACTTGATTAATTCGAATAGGGTATTTTTTCTTTCCATAATAAATAGCCATAGACTTAGTAAAAGTCGTTATTCCTCCTTTTGTCATAGAATATAGTGGGTCTAATTGAGATCCTACAAGGCCTGCAACTGAACTAAGATTTATAACTGAACTTCCAAATTTAGACTTTTTTCCTGCGCCAATCAACAAAGGTGTAATATGTTTTAAACCTAAAAAAACACCCGTTAAATTTATAGAAATTAATTTATGGTACTCTTCGATTGAAACATCATTAATTTCTTTGCCTAACCAAATTCCAGCATTATTAATTAATATATCAATGTATTGTTTTTTCTTTTTTAATACTTCTGAAAATTCAACCCATTCATTTTCTTTTGCAACATTTATTTTATAGAAATAAGCTTTGTTATTTAAACTTGTAATTTCATTAACAGTTTGAAGCCCATTATCTTCATCAATATCTAAAATAAATACTGTGGCACCAGCGTTAGATAAGGCTTTGCTAACGGATTTTCCAATACCTTTAGAGCCACCAGTTACTATTGCAGTTTTATCTTGCAATTGTTTCATGAGATTTACCTTTCAAAATTTTTAAAAAATAACATTTTGAACATGAAATTTAATATTCTCTTTTAAATAACTTAGAATTTAATATTTTACTTTTCAATTAAATTTACAAATTAATATCTTTAGTTAATATTAAATAATTGTTTTTTATATTTATTTAGGAGATGTGTTATGGATGATATAAATAATTTTAAAGCTGAATCAGCTCGTCAAAGAGCTGTTTATAATACGCCCAAAAATGTTTTTAATTGGTCATGGCCAAAAGTTCCTCGACATAAATTTATATCAGAAAAAATTGAAGCTTATAATTTTGGTGATGCAAGTTTAATTATTCCCTTAGATATTTCCCATATTTTATTAACTAATTATCCTGCTACAATTCCATCTATATTAGCTAGGTATATAAGGTTAAAAAAGAATGCCCCTATTTCACATAATTTAATTGCTTCTGGTGAAATATATTATGTCCTTGAAGGTAACGGAAAAAGTGTTTCTTCTAAGGATATTGTTGAGTGGTCTAAAGGAGATGTTTTTTGTTTGCCAGGGGGCAATAATACTACACACTCTTCTGCTTCAGAAAACTCTATTTTATTTTTAGTTACTAATGAACCTTTATTATCGTTTGAAGAGTTGAAACCTTCAAAAAACAGTAATAAAAAAGTTAAATATACTCACTGGACAAATAAAAAAATTATATCAACTCTTGATGATCTCTATAAGAGACCAAAAACTAAAGAAACAGCTGGTGTAGCAGTTCAATTTTCCTCTCCAGACACACTTCCAAGCACAAATACAATACCTATGATTAACACTGCTTTAAATACACTTGAATCTGGTGGAGATCAACAATCTCATAGACATAATGGTGCTGCTATAACACTTGCTATTCAGGCAGATAATATATATTCACGTATAGAAGACGAAAAAATAAATTGGGAGAATGGAGTTGTTTTAGTGACCCCAGCTGCAGAACTTCATTCACATCATAATAGAGGATCAAAACGAATGATGAGCTTTGTTGTACAAGATGAGGGTTTGCATTTTTATCTTAGAACAACAGGTTTTAGTTGGAATTAATATTAATTAGAGTAAAAAAATGAATGAAATACCTTTAGAAGTTTTTACAGATTATGTTTGTCCTTGGTGTTATTTAGGAGATGCAAGAGTAAAAAAAATAAAAGAAAATTTTAATATTAAAATTAAACTAGTTCATTTTCCTTTGCATCCTGAAACTCCTAAAGAGGGTAGAACTTTATTAGAGCTTTTTAGAACTAGTTCAGAAGATATAAAGGAAAAAAACTTAAGAATGAAAGGATTAATGGAACAAGAAAATCTTCCATATAACGATAGGACTCATACATATAACAGCAGACTAGCTCAAGAGGTTGGTGCTTGGGCAGAAACAATTCAACCAGACACAACTATTCATGATAAATTCTATGAGGCTTATTTTGTTAATGGTTTAAATGTTGGTTTAGAAGAAGTTATTCTTGATGTGGTATCTAAATCCAATCTTGACGTAAATGAAGCAAAATCAGTTATTTTAAATAGAACATTTAAAAGTCATATTGACAAAGATTGGGAAAAATCAGGGAAATACGGTGTTACAGGAGTTCCTACTTTTGTTTATGAAGGTCAAAGCCTAGTTGGAGCGCAACCATATGAAAGTTTAGAACGTTTTTTAAATCATTTTGGTATAAAAAGTAATTAATTTAAAAAATGAAATCTAAAACTATACTATTTATAAATCATTCTCCGTCTAAAAATACATTAAGACTAACAAATCATATTAAAAATAAAGTAAAAAGCTTAAATCCTAAAATACAATTAATTACTTTAAATACTAATGACACTTTTGTTGGATCTTTTGATTTAGTAGACGCCGTTATTATTGGAACTGTCGAAAATTTTGGATATATGTCAGGTATGACAAAAGATTTTTTTGATAGATGCTTTGATGGTTTAAAAGACAAAACACAGGGACTTCCAATTTTTTACTATGTACGTGCAGGTTTAGATGGTGAAGGAAGTCAAATGGCAATAAACAAAATTCTAATAGGCTTAAAATGGCGTCAAGTTTTGCCTCCATTGATTTTAAAAGGAGAATGGAGTGATAATTTTATAGAGTTGCTTGAAGAAAAAACTTTAACATTCGTTAATGGTGTGGAAATGGGAGTTTATTAATTATTTTTTGGAAACTCAGGTATATTTTTTAATCCTTTTAATAAAGCTTTTTGAAAATTTTTCATAGCCTCAGAAGATGTTGTCTGCATTCCTTCTAGTCCATCTAAAAAACTGTTCACATCTTTCTCTAAAATACCTATAGTATTTTTCTTATCATAACTCTCTTTTGACCAATCTATAGAATTTAAATTCTCGCTAAACCAGGTTTTGCCTGAAGAGCAATTTAGTATTTCTAATAATTGATCTGTACTTATATTTAAATTTTTTGCTTCTGATAGGACATGTCGTACAGCAAGCACTGAACAAGATGCAACAAAGTTATTTAAAACTTTTACAGACATTCCTGATCCAAAATTACCAATATGATGAATTTTATCGCCTAATATGCTTAATAATGGATTAATTTGATTAAACTCATCTATTGTTGATCCTACCATAAATGTTAAAGATGCATCCTTTGCTTTCATTGGTGCACCAGACATTGGTGCCTCAATTATTTTAATATTTTCAGGTGTTTTGTTTTTGAAGTCATTCAAGAAAGAAGGAGACAAGGTTGAACAAATGATAAGTGTTTTAGGACTGTTCAAAGTAAAAAGACCATCGGGACCTTCACATAAATCTAAAGTTTCTTTAATATCTCTTACTATGCTGAAAATTATATCAGAATTTTCAAAAAATGTTCTTTTTGAAGAAACAAAATTGTCTTTTATTAATAAAAAATCTTCTTTCGGTCTTATATCATATCCTATAGCTTTAATTTTATTTTTAATGAGTACCTGAAGCATAGGAAGTCCCATAGTGCCGCAGCCAGCAATGCCCACATTCATTTGTAGTATATTTTTCATTTTTTAAAACCTGTTAAAAATTCAGAGACTTGTTTTAAAGCATTTTATTAAATATATTAAGTAAAATTTTTTATATGGACAAATTATGAATCAAATAGAAATAAATATAGATGAACTTAAAACATGGATTGGAAGTTCAGAAGAAAGTGTCGATGAAGTTTCCAAAAGTCTTGAAAAAAGGTTTAAAGCTACATTAGATTTAGATCCTGGAAATCCTGCTAAAGGTGATGAAGCTTCCTCTGGAATTCATTGGACACTTGCACCTGCAGTGGTTAAATCTTCATTATTAGGTAAGGATTCTCATCCAGAAAAAGGTAGTTTCTTACCTCCTGTTCCTTTACCTAGAAGAATGTGGGCAGGTTGTGAGACAGAATTTTTTTCTCCTTTATATATTGGAGATATAGTAACAAAGAAATCTACTATAGTTGATATCATTATAAAAAATGGAAAATCTGGTTTGTTGTGTTTTGTAAAAGCAAAGTATGAGTTTTTTGTAGAAAGTCATTTAATTATTGAAGAATATCATGATATTGTTTATAGAGATTTACAACCTACAGATAAATCAAAAATTACAAAAATTAATTTACCAAATTTTGTATCTTCTTATGAAGAAAATTTTTTTGCTCATCCCACTACTTTATTTAGGTATTCAGCAATAACCTTTAACGGTCATAGAATACATTATGACTACCCTTATTCAACTAAAGAAGAAGGTTACAAAGATCTGGTTTTTCACGGACCGTTGCAGGCGACATTACTTTTAAGGGCAGCAGAAAAATTTAAAAAAGTTAAAGCTAAGAAATTTGTTCACAAGGGTATAGCTCCTGTTTTTGCAAATAATGATTTACTTATTAATATTGAAGATACAAATAATGGATTAATAAATTGTTATACCAGTACAAAAGATGCAGGTTTAACTATGAAGGCAGAAGCAACCTTTTAATTTAAAAACTTATTAATGTTTTTTAATATACTTAACACTTTAATTTAGAATTTCTTTCCATTTAAAATTATACTTTATTAAATGTAAAATTTTAAATATAAATTTAAATTCTATTTTTATTACTAACATATTTTGTTAAATTTTCGATGTAAGGAGCAATAATGTCTGAGTACGATTATGATCTTATAGTTATAGGAGCTGGATCAGGTGGAACAAGAACAGCAAGAATATCTGCATCATATGGAGCTAAAACTTTAGTGGTAGAAGGTGACAGAGCTGGTGGTACATGCGTTTTAAGAGGTTGTGTTCCAAAAAAATTACTTGTTTACGCTTCACAATTTTCTGAACAAGTTTCTGATGCTGAAGGGTTTTGTTGGCAAGTTGATGGTTTCAAAAATAATTGGAATAAACTTATAATAAAGAAAAATAAAGAACTTGATAGATTGCATGAAATTTATGTTAATTTGATTAAAAACTCAGGGTGTGATTTGATTTCTGGTTGGGGTAAAATTATAAGTCCCAATGTTGTTTCAGTTACTAAAGAAAATAACGAAGTAGTTCAGTATTCATCAAAAAAGATTATGATTGCAGTTGGAGGCGAATCTTCTTTTCCACCATTTGATGGAAATAAATTTATGATTAACTCTGATAAAGCATTAGATCTAACTGACCTTCCTAAATCAATTGCAATATATGGGTCTGGATACATAGCAGTAGAATTTGCTGGAATTTTTAACGGTTTTGGAGTTGAAACCCATTTAATTTTTCGTTCTGATAAAGTTTTAAGAGGGTTTGATCATGACATTAGAGATCAATTAATGACCTCGATGAAGCAAAAAGGTATCAAAATTCATAGTGAAAAAACAATTTCTAAGATTGAAAAGAATAATGATAAGTATAAAGTTTTACTTTCTGATCAGAATTCATTAATTGTTGGATCCGTAATGGGAGCAACTGGACGTATACCTAAAATTTCAAAACTTGAGTTAGATAAAATAGGCGTTGAAATTGGATCTAAGGGAGAAATATTAACTAACAAATATAATCAAACTAATATTGATTCAATATACGCAATAGGGGACGTTACTGATAAAGTTACATTAACTCCAGTTGCTTTAGCAGAAGGACATGCATTTGCAGATAGAGAGTTTGGTAACAAATTAAGGTTTATTTCTTATGATAATATTGCTAGTGCAGTATTTAGTCAGCCTTCAATTGCTGTAGTAGGTTTTTCTCAAGAGGATGCTGAAAAAAAAGGTTTAAAGGTTACTGAGTATAAAAGTGGTTTTAGAGCTTTAAAAAATACAGTTACTGGAAATGTTGAAAGAACTTTAATGAAGTTAATTGTTGAAGATAAAACTCAAAAAGTAATAGGTGCTCATATGATTGGGCCAGATTCAGCAGAAATTATTCAAGGAATAGCGATTGCTATTAAAGCCGGTGCTCTTAAATCAGATTTTGATGCGACTATAGGTATACATCCTTCTGCAGCTGAAGAGTTTGTTACTATGAGGGATTAAAATTAAAAGATTGAGACAATATTTGTAGAATTTTTGATTTTCTGTTACTTGAAAACAATATATATGTAAGAATATTATTTTTTTTACTAAAAAATATTTAATTATAAAGAAGGAAATATTATGGTCGATTGGTCAGTTAATTCATGGAGAAAATTTCCTATAAAGCAAGTTCCTGAATATAGTGATAAGAACAAAGTGAGTAATGTGGAAAGTGAACTTTCTTTAAGACCACCTCTAGTCTTTGCTGAGGAGGCTAGGCGACTACGAAAAAGAATGGCTGATGTTGCTGAAGGTAAAGCCTTTTTGTTACAAGGTGGGGATTGTGCAGAGTCTTTTGCTGAACATAATGCTAATAATATAAGAGATAGTTTTAGAGTATTGTTGCAAATGGCAGTTGTTCTTACTTTTGGGTCGGCTTTACCAGTGATCAAAATTGGAAGATTAGCTGGGCAATATTCCAAGCCAAGATCGTCTTCTTTTGAAACTATTAATAACATAGAACTTCCTAGTTATAGAGGTGATATGGTAAATGACATGGAGTTTAATAAAGAAGCTAGAGAACCAGACCCAGAACGTTTAATAAAAGTTTATGATAAATCAGCTTCTACGCTTAATTTATTAAGAGCTTTTGCAAGTGGTGGAATGGCAGACTTAACTAAATTGCATGAATGGAATCTTGAGTTTGTAAGAGGTACTAAAGAAGCTGATAAATACAAAGATCTAGCAAGTAAAATCACTTCTTCACTAGAGTTTATGAACGCTTGTGGCATGACCCCTGAAAATACTGCGCAATTAAGAGAGACAGAGTTTTACACTTCACATGAAGGCTTACTTTTAAATTATGAAGAAGCTCTTACAAGAAAAGATACTATAACCGAAGAAAAAGGTTGGTTTGCAACTTCAGCTCACATGTTATGGATTGGAGATAGAACAAGAAGCATAGATGAAGCACATATCGAATATATGCGAGGAATAGCAAATCCTATTGGACTCAAATGTGGACCTTCAACAGATCCAGATGATTTGCTCAGATTAATAGAAAAATTAAATCCTTTAAATCAAGCCGGTAGATTAACTTTGATAGCAAGAATGGGTGCAAATGATATAAATAAACTAAAGCCATTAGTTTCCGCCGTTAAAAAATCTGGGTTAATAGTGGGTTGGTGTTGCGATCCTATGCATGGGAATACAGTCAAAGCATCTAGTGGCTTTAAGACTAGAAAAATGGATGATATAATGACAGAAGTAAAAGGTTTTTTTAATGTACACGAAGAAATGAATACCGTTCCAGGAGGGGTGCATTTTGAAATGACTGGTCAAAACGTTACAGAATGTGTGGGTGGTGTTTATGCCGTTAGTGAATCTAATTTAGGTGACAGGTATCACACTCATTGTGATCCAAGATTAAATGCAACTCAATCTTTGGAATTAGCATTTTTAGTTGCAGATTTATTGTCAGAAACTCGAGGCAAAGCAAAAAAATCTTTATCATAGGTCTCTTAAAAAGGGTTAGTCATTTGTCACAACATAAAAATAAATCAAATATTAAAATTATTAAAAAAAACAACTGGCCTGTTGATTTGAGGCCAAATCCTAATCAATTAGCTTCTGTGACAGACACTTATTTTTTAAGAACACGTGACATAGTCTCTTCCTATGGAGATACAGAAGTTACCTACGCAATCTTTATGAGGCGTCCAGTTCTATCAGCTGTAAACCTAGCCATTGATTGGCTTCAGGCAATAGTTAAAGAAAGAAAAGGTAGTGTAAACATTAAACGTTGTTTTAAAGAAGGTGATGATGTTGGAGCTGGAGAGCCAATGATTTACATATCTGGATCAATGTTAATTTTAGTTGATCTGGAAACATCGTTACTTCAAAAGATAGGAGCTACTTGCGTAGCTGCATATAACGCAAGGTCCATGGTTGAAAGTTTAAAAAAAACCTCGTTTTTAGCTATGGATGCAAGACATTGTGCTGGAACTGATATGGCTGACTTAATGGCCTATGGTGCTTTTGTAGGTTCTGAAAGAGTTAAATCTGAAGGAGAAGCAGTTGGCTTCATTGGATGTGCTACAGATAGAACTGCTCATTTATTTGAAAATACTAAAGGTTTAGGTACTATGCCGCATGCACTTGTAGGTTATGCGGGCTCGACACTAAAAGCAGCTCAAATGTTTCATTCCAAATGGCCAGACCAACCTTTAACTGTTTTAATAGACTATTTTGGAAAAGAAATCACAGATGGTTTGATGGTATGTAGAGCATTCAAAACTTTAGCGGATAAAGGAACTTTATCTCTTAGGTTAGATACTCACGGTGGGAGATATATAGAAGGGTTAGATGTTGCTGGATCTTATGCTATTTTAGAAAGAAATTGCCCTGACGCTATTAGAGGTTATAGAACTGAACAAGAACTAAGATATTTAATAGGTACTGGAGTTTCAGCAGCAGCAGTTTGGCACTTAAGAGAGATGCTTGATAATGAAGGTTTTGAAAATGTTAGAATAGTAGCGTCAAGTGGTTTTGGGCCGGAAAAATGTAAGGTCTTCTCATTAGCAAATGTTCCAGTAGATGTTATTGGAACGGGTTCTTATTTACCAAGTAGATGGTCGGAGACCTATGCGACTGCAGATATTATTTCTTATGGTGGAAAATCACAGGTAAAACTTGGAAGAGAGTTTTTACTTCGTCGTTAAAAAAAATAATTTTATAGGTTAAATTCGTTAAATGAAAAATAAACTTAAAATTGCTCTTGCTCAGTTAAATCCAATTGTAGGTGACGTTAAAGGCAACATCAAAAAGTTAATAAAAGTTAGAAGTACGTTAAATAAAGATGTTGATATTATTGTTGCTCCAGAATTATATGTCACTGGTTATCCAATTGATGATTTAGTTCTTAGAGACGATTTTTTAGAACTTGTAAAAAATGAAATTGAACAACTTGCTGAATTAACTAAAGATAATAATGCTGCTATTATAATTGGTGCTCCAAGAAAAGAGAAAGAATCTATTAAGAACTCTGTTTTTATTTTAGACCATGGAAAAATAATAACTTATAGAGATAAGTATAACTTACCGAATTCTGGAGTTTTTGATGAACAAAGAATATTTTCTCCAGGAGCATTGTCAGGGCCAGTAAAAGTAAGAGATGTCTTAATAGGATTACCAATTTGTGAAGATATATGGACGGAAACTGTAATTGAATGTTTGTGTGAAACAGGCGCTGAAATAATCCTATCTATTAACGCTTCTCCATATTCCACAAAAAAAATTGATCAACGTATGTCTGTTGCGGTCTCTAGAGTTTTAGAATCAAAGTTACCTTTAATTTATTTAAATAGAGTAGGAGGTCAGGATGAATTAGTTTTTGATGGTTCATCTTTCTCTTTGAGTCATAAAGGTGAATTAACTTCTCAATCTTATGATTTTAAAGAACATACCTCAGTGATAACTCTAAAAAAAGAAGGTGAAAATTGGATCTGCGAGGGAGAAATTAATTCAGTTTCTTCTCATTTAGAAAGTTTATACAAGGCTTTAGTGATTAGTGTTAGGGATTATGTTAAGAACAATGGGTTTCCTGGTGTAATTTTAGGTATGTCTGGTGGAATAGATTCTGCTTTAGTTGCTGCAATTGCAACAGATGCATTAGGGCCTAAATTAGTTAAAGCTATAATGATGCCCAGTCCTTATACTAGTAGTGAAAGTTTAGAAGATGCTGAGTTAGCTTCATCAATGCTAGGTATTGATTACTCTTACTTAAATATAAAAGATGGAATGGAAGAAGTTGATAATATTTTACAAGGTTTTAAAGGTCCTTATAAGGACCCTGGCATAACTGAAGAAAATATTCAATCAAGGCTTAGAGGATTAGTTTTGATGGCTATTTCTAATAAATTTGGATCTATGGTTTTAGCAACAGGTAATAAATCAGAATATGCTGTTGGTTATGCTACACTTTATGGTGACATGTGTGGAGGGTTTGCAGTTATAAAAGATGTCTGGAAAAGTGATGTTTTTAAACTTTGTGAATGGAGAAATTTAAATAACCCTGATGGTTTATTAGGGCCTAATGGAACTGTTATTCCAAAACGTATAATATCTAAACCTCCTAGTGCAGAGTTAAGAGATGATCAAAAAGATACTGATAGTTTACCTGAGTACGATATTCTTGATGCTATATTAAAAAAATTAGTAGAAGAAAACTTCTCCTTAAATCAAATTATAAATCAAGGTTTTAACATTGATGATGTTAAAAAAATATCTATGCTATTATCTAGATCAGAATATAAAAGATTTCAATCTGCTCCTGGACCAAAAGTTACAGAAAAAGCATTTGGAAGAGATAGAAGATATCCTTTAACAAGTGGTTTTAGGAATTGGAGTTAAATCAATTCAATTGTAATTGTGTTAAATTACTTCATTTAATATTTTATATTAAAGTTTAATGTTTTATTAAAACTAGGAATAATTATGGTTAAAGTTCGTTTCGCACCAAGCCCAACTGGTTATTTACATATTGGAAACTTTAGAACAGCTTTAGTAAATTTTTTATTTGCCAGAAAAAAAAACGGTCACTTTATGCTAAGAATTGACGACACAGATCATGAAAGGTCTACTTTGCAATTTGAAAAATCTATAAAAGATGACTTAAGTTGGATGAGTTTAAACTGGGATAGTATTGAAAAACAATCATCTAGGATTAAACGCTATGATGAAATTCTTCAGATATTACTTGATAAAAAACGAGCATATCCCTGCTTTGAAACTGCAGAAGAATTGTCTCTTAAAAGAAAAGTACAATTATCATCTGGCAAACCGCCTGTTTATGATAGATCTGCATTAAAACTATCAGATTCGGATATCGCTAGTTTAAAAACGCAAGGAAAAAAACCTCATTTTAGATTTCTCTTAGATCATTCTCAAGTCAATTGGAATGATCTAGTTAAAGGTGAAAGTAAGTATCATATGTCAAGTCTATCAGATCCTGTTATTTTAAGAGAAGATGGTAGAGTTATATATACCTTAGCTTCTGTAGTTGATGATATTGATTTTGAAATAACTCATATTTTGAGAGGTGAGGATCATATGACAAACTCAGCAGCGCAAATACAATTATTTGAGGCTTTAGGTTCTAAAGCTCCTGAGTTAGGTCATTTATCATTGTTAACAGATATTTCTGGTTCAGGTTTATCTAAACGTTTGGGTAGTTTATCTCTTCAGGATTTGAAGAGTGAGGGTTTTCAACCCATGGCTATTTCCTCATTACTCTCAAAAGTTGGAACATCAGACCCAGTTGAGATTAAAAAAGATATACAAAAAATAATTATAGATTTTGATATAAATAAATTTGGTAGATCTAAACCAAAATTTGATAAAAATGAATTGTCAAATTTAAATTCTAAGATTTTTCAATTGATGGATTATGAAGAATTAAGTGAAGATTTAAATAAAATAAACTCTGACATGACAATTGAACTTTGGAATCTAATTAAAGGTAATATTACTACTTTAAAAGATGTAAATGAATGGTTTAACGTATGTTACGGAAAAATAACACCAATTATAGAAAATAAAACTCTAATAGATTTAGCACTTAATCTGATCCCAAAAACTGACTTTGATGAGAATACTTGGACAATATGGACAAAAGCATTATCAAAAGAAAGTGGTAAAAAAGGTAAAGATTTATTTATGCCTATGAGATTATGTCTAACTGGGCAAAATAAAGGTCCCGAAATGGCAGAATTAATTCGAATAATGGGAAGAGATAGAGTTATTAGTAGGTTGAGTAATAAAAAATAAGAAAACAGAAAATTATGAATAATTTAAAATTATATAATACTTTAGGAAAAAAACTAGAAAATTTTAATCCTATCAATTCTGAAAATATTAGAATATATGCCTGTGGGCCAACAGTATATGATTCAATTCATATAGGAAATGCCAGACCTTTAGTTGTATTTGATATTTTAGTTAGACTATTAAAAACAATCTATCCAAAAGTTACTTATGTCAGAAATATTACTGATGTTGATGATAAAATAAATCAACGTGCCAATGAAAAAAAAATATCCATTACTGAATTAACAAATCAAACAATTAAAGATTTCCATATTCATTGTTTATCTTTGTGTAACTTAACTCCGGAATATGAACCAAAGGCTACAGACCATATTAATGAAATGATAGAAATGATTAAAACCCTTATATCAAAAGGTTTTGCATATGTCTCTTCTAACAATGTACTTTTTTCTATTAAAAAATTTAATAAATATGGAAATTTATCAGGAAGATTATTAGAGGAAATGATATCAGGGTCTCGTGTGAATGTTGCTGAATACAAAAATAATCCTGGTGATTTTATATTGTGGAAACCATCTTCAAAAGAACTGCCTGGCTGGAATAGTCCATGGGGAAGGGGAAGGCCAGGATGGCATATTGAATGTTCAGCTATGAGTAAGAAATATTTAGGTAATCATTTTGATATACATGCTGGTGGTGCCGATCTTATATTTCCCCATCATGAAAATGAAATTGCTCAATCATGTTGTGCCAATAATTCTAGTTTAATGGCAAATTATTGGATTCATAATGGATATGTTACGTCTGAGGGAGAAAAAATGTCAAAGTCTCTTGGAAACTTTACTACTATTAAAAATTTACTTGCAAACTATGATGGTGAATCAATAAGGTATGCTCTATTACAGGCTCACTACAGGGCTCCATTAAGTTTTAGTGTAAATACTGTAAGTGAAGCTAAAAAATCTTTGTCTAGACTTTACAGAGCTGTTGATGGTTTCGAGGTAAATGGTGAAGTCGATAAAGAGATATTTTTAAATTTAAATGATGATTTAAATACTCCTAAAGCATTAGCTAGATCTCATTATCTAGCTGACCAAGCAAATAAGGGAAGTAAAGAATGTGCTCAACAGTTAAAAAATTCGAGTTTAATTTTAGGAATACTATCTAATTCCTCAGAAAATTGGCTTAAATATGGAAGTGCTAATCAACAAGATAATGTAAATTTGAATTCAACAATGAATGATGATCAAATTAATAATTTAATATTAGAACGAAAAATGGCTAAAGATAACAAAGATTTTTCCAAAGCTGATGAAATTAGAGAAACTTTGCTAAAATCAAATATAACTCTTGAAGATAAAGCAGATAAAACTGTATGGAGAAGAAGTTAATTAAAATATGAACTGTAAATGACTAATCTTAATCCCTACATTATCCTCTCTAGGCCTCAATTGGGAGAAAACATTGGTTCTTCTGCTAGAGCCATGAAAAATTTTGGAATTAATAATCTAAGATTAATATCTCCAAGAGATGGATGGCCAAATAAATCTGCTTATGCTATTTCGGCTGGAGCTGACGATATTCTAGATAATTTAATGTGTTTTAATTCTTTGGATGAGGCAACTCACGATATATCATTGCTAATAGCTACTACTGCGCGAAAAAGAGTTGTGGGAACTAAGTCTTTAAACATTTATGAAGCTATTTCAAAATCTTATAAGCACACAACTGAAGGTGGAAAGGTAGGTTTTCTATTTGGTGCAGAGCAATCAGGTCTATCCAATGATGATGTTGTTCTAGCTGATTTTACAGTTTCAATGCCTTTAAACAAAGAATTTTCCTCATTAAATTTATCTCAAGCAGTTTTATTAATTTGTTGGGAATGGAATAGAATAAAATTAATACAATCAGAAAGTAAAAATAATGAAGTTTTAGTTAATAAAAAATTAAAAAAAAGCACAGAACTCTCTAATATTGGTGATAGAGAATATTTTTATAAACAATTAGATGAAATGTTAACTAAATCTGGTTTTTTCTATTCTCCAGAAATGGCCCCTGTTGTTAAACGTAATATTAGAAGCTTATTTAATCGTGCTTCTTTAACTCATCAAGATTTAAGAACATTACATGGAATAATTAGATCATTGACTGGAAATACAAATCGTTCTTGACTTTTACCATTTTGATAGTATTTTTCAATTCTAATTCCGATAACGTGGATGTTAACATGGTGTTGACTATCCCGAAGTTTAATACTTATTTTACTTCTGGTTGGAAGCATATTACTACTTTTAAAGTAGTTTCAAAAGGGATGTGTAATGCCTAAGTCAGATCATAAAAGAACCAGTTCAAAACATAAAATAGACAGAAGATTAGGAGTTAATCTCTGGGGAAGACCTAAATCTCCTCTCAATGACAGAGAATATGCACCTGGTCAACATGGACAGAGAAGAAAAAAGCCAACTGACTATGGAATTCAATTAATGGCCAAACAAAAATTAAAAGGTTATTATGGTAATATTGGTGAAAAACAATTTAAAAAATATTATACTGAAGCTGTAAGAAAAAAAGGTGATACAGGCGCTAATCTGATTGGCATATTAGAGTGTAGGCTTGACGCTATTTTATATAGAATGAAATTAGCTCCTACAGTTTTTGCTTGTCGCCAATTGATTAATCATGGTCATGTGTTAGTTAATGGTTCAAGATGTAACATACCATCTAGAATGATCAATGTAGGAGAAGTTGTTTCACTTAAGGAAAAAGCAAAAGGTATACCAGCTGTGATTGAGGCAACTACTCTACCTGAGAGAGATGTTCCTGAATATGTAGAAGTTGATCATTCAAAATTCTCTGGTTCTTTAGTTAGAATACCTATGCCGGATGAGGTTCCTTATCCAGTTCAAATGGAAACTAATCTAGTAATCGAATTTTATTCTCGTTAATTTAGACTGTATCTTTGAGTGAAACGCTAACTTAATCATAGCGTTTCACAAAAATATTTTGATAATTAAGCCTTAATCCCTGCTTTAGTGAAATACTCTGATAATTCACCGTTTTCATGCATCTCACGAATTATATCGCAACCACCAACAAACTCACTTTTTACATATAATTGAGGTATAGTTGGCCAATCTGAAAATTCTTTAATTCCTTCTCTAATTTCAGCGTCTTCTAAAACATTCACACTGTCAAATTTTATACCCATATGACTTAAAACGCCAACTACAGCAGCTGAAAAACCACATTGAGGCATAACAGGGGTTCCTTTCATAAATAACATTACTTCATTATCTTGAATTATGTTTTGAATTTTGTTTTTAATATTTTCTTCCATGATAATATTCCTTTATTCTTTTGGAGCAGAAGTATTCAATGCTAAGGCGTGAAGCTCTTTTCCTACTCTTCCGCCCATAGCATTATAAATCATCTGATGTTGTTGAACTCGTGACTTACCCCTAAACTCTTCCGTAATAATTTGAGCAGCGTAATGATCACCATCACCTCTTAAATCATCAATAGTTATTTTAGCTTTTGGAAAAGATTTTAATATAAGTTCTTCAATCTCATTTGCTTTCATAGCCATGTAATTAACCTAACTTTATTATTTTTCACCCATTAGTAATGGGATGGTTTTTTCACTATTAGATTTAATATCAATAATTGATATAGTAGTCATATCATTTAAATTCAAGATACCACTCTTATTCGTTTCTCCAAGAATAAAATGATCTATAGATTTACTTCTTAAAATATTTATTACTTTTTCTTTATTTTTTGTGCTTATAATTACCCTACCTTGATCTTCTCCAAAGCACCAGCCATGAAGTTGGTGGTTAAAATCATTCATCTTAGAAAGTGATTTAGGTAAATTAATATTTGAACCTAAAGAATTCAAAAATAACTTTTCACATATAGCAGGAAGCAATCCTCCATCTGAAATATCATGTGCTGAAGTAATTAAACTTTGTTTTGTTAAATTTAATAAAATATCAATGATTTTTTTTTCGTCATTTAAATCAATTGGAGGAGGCGGGCCTTTAAAGTCTTTGCCTATAATTTCTTGATATATACTACAACTTAACCAACCATCATCTACATTATCATTTTGTCCAAGTAAAATTAATGTACAATTATCATCAGCATTTAAGCTAACAGTATTTTCTATTTTATCAATAATTCCAACCATTCCAATTACAGGAGTTGGTAAAATACTAATTCCATTAGTTTCATTATAAAGAGATACATTTCCAGATACAATAGGAGTGCCAAGAAACTTAGATGCTTTCGATATACCTTCAATTGCTCCTACAATTTGACCCATTATCTCAATTTTTTCAGGGTTGCCAAAATTTAAATTGTTAGTTACTGCTAGAGGCTTCGCTCCAGAACATGCTATGTTTCTAGCAGCTTCACATACAGCTTGCATACCTCCGATTATAGGGTCGGATTTAACATATCTTGGAGTACAATCAGTTGTCATTGCAATACCTTTACCCAAGGATAATTTTGTTTCTGTTCCATATACTCTAACAACTGACGCATCACTATTTCCATTAGAAAACACTGTATCAGCCATAACAGAGTTATCGTATTGTTCCCAAATCCATTGTTTACTAGCTATATTAGGATTATTAAATATTTTAAAAAGAATGTCGCTTACGGTTTCATTTGAAGCTATTACTTTTGATGACAAATAATTCTTATCTCTAAAAATTTTATATGGCCTTTCGTACTCTGGTGCATCGTCTACCAAGGGTGAAATAGGAATATCACAAGCAACGCTTTTATTCTTTTGAAGTACTAGCCTACCACTAGTTGTTACGTGACCAATGTTAGCAAAATCTAAATCCCACTTTTTAAAAATAGTTCTTGCTTGTTCTTCAGAGCCAGGTTTTAGCACCATTAACATTCTCTCTTGGCTTTCAGATAACATTATTTCATAGCTTGTCATGTTTTCTTCTCTTATGGGAACAAGATCTAGATCTAAAAACATTCCTAATCCACCTTTAGAAGCCATCTCGACACTTGAGCTAGTAAGACCTGCTGCTCCCATGTCTTGAATAGATAAAACGGTATCAGTTTCCATCAATTCTAGACAGGCTTCTAGAAGTAATTTACCAGTAAAAGGATCTCCAACTTGAACAGTAGGTCTTTTCTCAGATGTATCTTCATTAAATTCAGCCGATGCCATTGTTGCACCATGAATTCCATCTCTACCTGTTTTAGCTCCAACATATATTACAGAATTTCCACTTCCTGTTGCAGCTGAATAAAATATTCTGTTTTTCTTGGCTAAACCTACTGCCATAGCATTAACTAAAATATTACCATCATATGATTTATTAAAATTTGTTTCACCACCTACGGTAGGTATCCCAATACAGTTACCATAACCACCTATACCTTTTATTACTCCGGATAAAAGATGTCTCGTTAAAGGATGTTCTGCAGAACCAAACCTCAACGCATTCATGAGTGCTATAGGTCTTGCGCCCATTGTGAATACATCTCTTAATATACCTCCAACGCCAGTTGCAGAGCCTTGATAAGGTTCAATAAAAGATGGATGGTTGTGGGACTCAATTTTAAAAACTGCAGCCAAATTATCACCAATATCTATAACACCAGCATTTTCTCCTGGTCCTTGAATAACATGTTCTCCTTCTGTTGGCATAGTTTTAAGCCATTTTTTTGAACTTTTATAAGAACAGTGCTCAGAAAACATTGCAGAAAAAACCCCTAATTCAGTTTTATTAGGAACTTTACTTATTTTTATACAGATTAATTTAAACTCTTCTTCTGTTAAACCCATATCTAAAGCTGACTTCAGATCACTAGGCTGTTGAACAAAATATTCATTTTTATTAATTTTAAGAAGATCATTATCTTTATTTTTTTTTATATTAACTTCATTATTTTTCATTATTTAACCAATTATTTGTTCAATACTTGTTTTCAAAAATAAAAGTCCATCTGTATTTCCGTGAAAACTATTAATGGCTCTTTCTGGATGAGGCATCATTCCTAAAACCTTACCATTTTTTGATAGAATTCCTGCAATATCATTACAAGATCCATTTGGATTATAATTAGTTTCATTATCAATTTGTTTTTTATATTTAAAAGCTATTCTGCCATCATTTTCTAATTCATTTATAATTTCTCTAGAAGCAAAAAAATTTCCTTCATTATGAGCCACAGGTATCTTTAGAAACGTACCTTGTTTGAAACCAGATGAAAAAGGGCTTGGAATGGTGTCTTGGACTTCTAAAGTAGTATCTACGCAGGTAAATAAAAGGTTTTTATTTCTAATAAGCGAACCAGGAAGCAGCTGTGATTCTATTAATATTTGAAAGCCATTACAAATTCCAAGAACTGATCCACCTCGGCTGATATGATTTTTGATATTTTTTATAATCGGAGATCGAGCAGCTAAAGCTCCACACCTAAGGTAATCCCCAAAACTAAAGCCTCCAGGGATAACTATTAAATCTAAATTTGGTACTTCATTATCTTTATGCCATAGCTTTAATGGTTTTTTCCCAGTTACCTTATATAAGGCGTCAATAATATCTCTATCACAGTTAGATCCTGGAAATATAGTTACTCCTGTACGCATTAATCTAAACTATCATCTAATGCTTCAATATGATAATTTTCTATAACTGTATTAGCAAGAAGATCTCTACACATATTATCTGCTATTTTAATAACTTCTTCTTTATTTGGTCTATCAACATTTAAAATTATTTGTTTGCCAATCCTTACGTTGCTTACATCAGTAAAATTTAAATTTGATAACACACTCTCAATTGCCTGACCTTCAGGGTCTAAGACACCGTTCTTTAATGATATATTTATAATTACTTTCATTATTAGCCTTATTTATTTGACTATTTCAGTTTTAATACTGGAGTAAGATTTTTTTTCTGGCAAAATACCTAATCTTTTAGCTACTTCTTGATAAGCTTCTTTCAAACCACCTATGTCTTGTCGAAATAAATCTTTATCCATTTTATTATTTGTTTTCAGATCCCATAATCTACAATTATCTGGACTAATTTCGTCTGCCAAAAGTAATATAGAGTTACCATCTTCTGAAAAATAACGACCGAACTCTAACTTAAAATCAACAAGTTTAAGACCAACTCCTAAAAATAGTCCTCTTAAAAAATCATTTATTCTGAGTCCATATTCATTCATTTCGTCTAATTCATCTCTGGTTGCCCATTCAAAATTTATTATGTGATCTTCATTAATAAATGGATCTCCTAATTCATCTTTCTTATAATAATGTTCAACTAAAGGTCTTAAAATCACTTGTCCTTCTTTTAATCCTAATCTTTTAACAAGTGAACCTGCAGCAATATTTCTAACAACAAATTCTACTGGGATGATTTCAACTTTTCTAACAAGTTGTTCTCTCATATTAATTTTTTTAATATAATGTGTAGGAATTCCTATTTCATTAATTTTTTTCATTAAATAATCAGAAATTGAGTTATTAAGCACACCTTTTCCATTTATAATAGCATGTTTTTCTGCATTGTTAGCTGTAGCATCATCTTTAAAATACTGGATTATTGTATCTGGATCTGGCCCTTCATAAATTATTTTTGCCTTACCTTCATAAATTATCTTTTTTTTTGGCATATTATAAGTCCTTATCATTCAAGAATACTCGATTATAAATTGTATCTATATGTTTGAAATGTTGATCAAGATTGAATAAATTTTCAATTTCAGACTCAGATAAAAAACCTCTTACTTGTATATCATTTTTTAACAGATTTTTATAAACATCTTTTCTTTTACTTTCTTCAGTTTCCCATACTTTCATGGCATTACTCTGAACCATTTCATATGCATCTTCTCTACTTGCTCCTTTTTGTGTTAAAGCTAGTAATACTTGTTGTGAATGAACTAATCCTCCTAGTTTTTCTAAATTTGATAACATTACTTCAGGATAAATAAGTAAATTGTCTATAACTGAAGTTAATCTATTTAAAGCAAAATCAAGAGTTATGGTAGCATCTGGAGCAATCATTCTCTCTACAGATGAATGAGAGATGTCTCTTTCATGCCATAAAGCAACGTTTTCCAATGCTGGATTAACAGATGATCTTACGATCCTAGCTAAACCAGTTAAGTTCTCAGTCAAAACAGGATTTCTTTTATGAGGCATAGCACTAGAACCTTTTTGTCCTTGAGAAAAATATTCCTCAACCTCGCGAACTTCTGTTCTTTGGAGATGTCTTATCTCAGTTGCAAGTCTCTCTACGCTTGAAGCTATTACACCTAAAACTGAAAAAAACATTGCGTGTCTATCTCTTGGAATTATTTGTGTAGAAATCTCTTCTGGCATAAGATCTAATTTTTCAGAAACATAGCTTTCAACAAAAGGATCAATATGAGCAAAAGTTCCAATTGCTCCAGATATAGCACAAGTACTTATTTCTTTTTTGGCTTCTATTAGTCTCTTTTTATTTCTTTGAAATTCAGCATAAAACCCAGCTAACTTTAACCCAAAAGTTATTGGTTCAGCATGAATACCGTGTGAACGTCCAATAGTGATTGTTTTTTTGTGTTCTAAAGCTCTTGTTTTAAGTGCTTGAAGTAAGCTATCAATATCGTCTAATAAAATTTCAGATGCTTTTTTTAACTGTATAGATAATGTTGTGTCTAATACATCAGAAGATGTCATGCCTTGGTGAATAAACCTAGCGTCTTCTCCAATATAATGAGATAAATTTGTTAAAAATGCAATAACGTCATGTTTCGTTGTTTTCTCTATTTCATCTATTGCTTCTATATCAAATTTTCCTTTTTCCCATATAGTTTTTGCTGCTTCTTTTGGAATAACTCCTAATTTAGCTTGAGCATCACAAGCATGAGCTTCAATTTCAAACCAAATTTTAAATTTTTCTTCTGGTGACCAGATTTTCACCATTTTTTTTCGAGAATAACGTTCAATCATTTTAGACCTTAATTTTAAAAAAAAGAATATAATTACATGTTTTTAGAACTATAATTTTGTTTAAAATTATGTAAATATAATAAATATTGTTTAACACTATAATTTGTTAATTAATATGATATTTTTGATAATATAGGTGAATAATTGATTATAAGTTCAATTTTAAAAAATTTGGTAAAAGTTTTAGCTACTAATCCTGAAATAAGAAAAAAAGCAGGAGAGGTTGCTATAAAAGCATATAAAACTTCTGCTCCAGTTATAAAAGAAGCTACTAAAGTTATTAAAAAAACAATTAATGAAAATTATAAAAAAAAATAAAATATGAGAAAAATTTAGACTATTTATAAAATTGATCAATTTTTTTCTATTTAATTAAAGATATTCTGGTTGTGTAAAACCTTTTGGAGAACTAGTAAAAATTTCATAACCGTTTGAAGTTACACCAATACTATGTTCGAATTGCGCAGATAAACTTTTATCACGAGTAACTGCTGTCCATCCATCTGATAATATTTTTACGTCATACTTACCAATATTTATCATAGGCTCAATAGTGAAGATCATACCTTCTTCAAGAATACTACCTGAATTAGGTTTTCCATAATGTAAAATAGTTGGTGGTGAATGAAATACTTTACCCAATCCATGACCTGTGAAATCCCTAACAACAGAAAAGCCATTATTTTCTGCGTGAACTTGAATAGCATGACCTATATCACCTACTGTACTACCGGGTTTCACTGTTGCTATGCCTAACATTAAGCATTCATAAGTTACCTTAGTTAAAAGTTTAGCTTTTTTAGAAGTGTTTCCTACAAAAAACATCCTACTTGTATCACCATACCAACCATCGAGTATAACTGTTATATCAATATTAAGAATGTCTCCATCATCTAAAACCTTACTTCCAGGAATACCATGACATACAACATGATTTACAGATATACAGGTTGCTTTTGGAAATCCTCTATAATTAAGAGGAGCTGGTAAAGCGTTATTATCCAAAATAAATTCATGGCATAATTTATTTAAGTATTCAGTTGAAACACCAATAGAAACAAAATCAGTAATATAATCTAATACTTCGGCAGCAAGTTGACCTGCATTGCGCATTTTTAAGAATGAATCTTTATTATGAATTTGTATATGCTCTGTCATTTTCTTCTTATTTAAATTTTATTTTAATTAAACTTATATATACATATAATACTATATAAATATACGTACAAAACTTAATTTTTTTTAGGAGTTGAAATTTTATGGTTGCTACAGCAGGGATTATTATTATAGGTGATGAAATTTTATCTGGGAGAACAAAAGATGCTAATATTAATTGGATAGCATCAGAATTAACAAAACTTGGAATTAGATTAGTAGAAGCTAGAGTAATCTGTGATGATATTGAAACAATTAAAAAAACAGTTAATACATTTACAAAAAATTATACATACGTCTTTTCATGTGGAGGGATTGGGCCAACTCATGACGATATCACTACAGAATCTGTGGCTAAAGCTTTTAATCAAAAATTAGAAAAAAACCAAGAAGCGATAAGAAGGTTAAAGCTACATTATGAAGGAACTAATATAGAATTTAATGAAGCGCGTCAAAAAATGGCAATTGTTCCTACAAACTCAATATTAATAGACAACCCAGTATCTGCTGCTCCAGGTTATAGAATAGAAAATTTATTTGTTTTTGCTGGCGTTCCTAAAATAATGCAAGGAATGTTTCATTCTATTATTCATGAATTGATTGGTGGTAAAAAACTTATGTCTAAAACTGTTTCTTGTAATATAGGAGAAGGTTTAATAGCTAAAGATTTAGAGATAATTGAAGGTAATTATATAGATGTTAAAATAGGTTCATATCCGTATTTTAAACCAGGAAGTTTTGGAACATCTGTAGTTTTAAGATCAGAAAACAAAACAGAGTTAGATAATGCTTCACAAGAAGTTTTAAAATCAATACTAAAGTTAGGTGGTAAAGGTAGAATATTTGAAGAAGGTGAGATAGATAACAGAGATTTATAATAAACTTATTTAGAAGATGGAAGCGAACCTTTATTCAATTTATGTAGTTGTTTGTTTTTTAAAAAATAGATTAATATGATACCTGAAGCAAAGCCACCAATGTGAGCTGCATATGCAACTCCTCCAGCATTTAGATCACTTCCCTTAAAGCTTATTAATTGAATTATGATCCAAAAACCAAGTACAAAAATAGCCCGTATTTTTATTATTTTAAAAAAAATTATAAACCAAAAAAAAACTTTAATTTTGGCTTTTGGAAATAAAACTACATATGCTCCCAATAAACCTGCTATAGCTCCTGATGCTCCAACCATTGGAATAGTAGACGTTGGATCCAAAAATGCTTGAGACAATGCTGCGCACGCTCCAGTAATAATGTAAAATAAAATAAATTTTGTTCTACCTAGATTATCCTCTATGTTATCACCGAAGATATATAAATATGTCATGTTTCCAATTAAGTGCATCCATCCACCATGTAAAAACATAGATGTTAAGATAGAAAAGACTGGATATATTGTTTTTAGAGATGGTGACAACTCTGAAAAGCCAAATAATAAAGCAGGTACCATTCCAAAGCTTAAGTAGATTTGTTCTTTTATATATTCTTCTTCATATACTAATTTGAAAAAACTAATTACGCATAAAAAAATAATTATCCAACTTATAAAGGGTTTATTTTTTGTGGGATTTTCGTCAGCAATTGGAAAAAAAAACATCTAATTTTAAAATTCAAGATTATCTATAATTCTAGTTTTTCCTATTTTAACTGAGCCTAAGAAAATTTTTTTCTCAAGATAATTTTTAGAATTAATTTTATTCAGAAAAAGGTCTCTAAGTTCATAGTATTCTGGAACCAGTTTTTTAGAAATCAAAAATTTTTTTGCACTTTCAATTATTTTCTCTATATTTTTTGAGTTTTTATATAATTCGACACTTTCTTTAAGTGATTTATACAAATTTGAAGCTAAATCTAACTCTTCGTTAGTCAGGTACGAGTTTCTAGATGATAAAGGAAGACCATTTGAAGATCTTACTATAGGTGCTATTAAAAATTCCAAGTTAGGAAAATAATTTTTAGCCATGCTTTGAATTAAAACTTGTTGTTGGAAATCTTTTGCTCCAAAAACGGCAATATTAGGGTTAATTAATTGAAATATTCTGTGAACTACTGTTAAAACACCGTCAAAATGATTAGGTCTTATATGTCCGCATAATTCTTTTCCTAAATTACCAGATTTAATAAAATTTATTTTATCTTGATTTGAAAAAACTTCATTTTTGTTATTAGGGATAAATAAAACATCACATTTTATGTCATTCAATTTATCTATATCAGACTTAATAGTTCTAGGATATTGATCAAAATCTTCATTTTTGCCAAATTGAAGAGGATTAACAAATATTGAAGTTATAGTTTTTGAAGAATGTAATTTTGCTAACCTTATTAAAGATAAGTGTCCATCATGTAAATTACCCATGGTCGGGATTAAAGCTAATTTTCCAGGTTTTAACGATAGATCATAAAGTGTCGAATTCAAATCTTTTATAGTTTTTGCTATAATCATCTTACTGAATGACCTGTATTAGTAACTTCAAGTAATTATAAAAATATAATTGTTTTATTTATATGGTACGAGCGGGGGGACTTGAACCCCCACGTCCTTATCGGACTCTGGATTTTAAGTCCAGTGCGTCTACCATTCCGCCACGCTCGCAAAACCATATTTTATTTGTGTAGCTTAGGATTTTGGGTAAGGCAAGTTTTTTGTTGAAAAAAAAAATATCATTTCTCATGACTTTTATTAACAATTTTCTTATAAATGAACATGTTATCTAATGTGGAGAAAAAAAATGAGTGGTAATAAAATGGGAAGTAAAATTGAAGGTGAAGAGTATCTAGTTTTACATGAGTTTGCCAAAAAAGCTAAAAAGAATTTATCTAAAGAAACATGGGATTATTTAATTGGTGCCGCTGAGACAGAAACTACGTTTAAAAGAAATAGATTCGCTTTAGATAGCTTGGCATTTAGACCACGAATTCTAAGAGATGTTGAAAAAATTGACTTATCTGCTGATATGTTTGGTCATAAATTAAAGATTCCCGTTATATTAGCTCCAATCGGATCTATGCAAGATTTTGTTGAAGGTGCTGGAATTGCTCCTACTTTAGCAGCTTCAAAGTTTGGGATCATGCACATGACAAGTTCTACTTGCCTTCCTGGTTTTGAAGAAGTGGCAAAGAGTGTTGATTACCCGAAATTTTTTCAACTATATATACGTGGAGATAAAGATTGGGTTGATGATAATATAAAAAGAGCTATTGATCATGATTATGTGGGAATATGCCTAACTGTTGACTTAGATGCTTATGGCAGACGGGAAAGAGATTTAGCTAAACGGTATAGAACTACATCTAGACAATCTGCATCAGGATTTGAACATCAAATGCGTTTTTCATGGAAAGATATAGATAGAATTAAATCATATTGTAATTTGCCTATAATTATCAAAGGTATTGCTACTGCTGAAGATGCTCTAATTGCTATAGATCATGGAGTTGAAGTTGTGTACGTTTCAAACCATGGAGGAAGGCAGTTAGATTATGGTTTAGGAGGGTTAAAAGTCCTACCTGAAGTCGTAGATGCAATCAAAGGAAAGGCTAAAATTTTTTACGATGGAGGTATAATGAGGGGAACAGATGTAGTAAAAGCTATTGCCCTTGGTGCTGATTTTGTAGGTATTGGAAGATTACAAGGTTTGGCTGCTGGTGCAGGCGGATCAGAAGCTATTTTTAGAATGTTAGAGTTATTGGAATTAGAAATTAGTACATGCATGAGACTTTTAGGAATTAGATCATTTAAAGAACTTAATAATTCATTTTTAACTACCGATAATTCTTTTGGTTCTTTAAATGTTTTAAGTACCTTTCCTTTATTAGATGAAGGTTATTAAATTAATTTTTTATTAGTTTATTAAAACGTTTTATAAATTTATCTATAGCTTCATTGGGTGGCATTGGTTTCAAGTTTATCTTAAAATCTTCTTTGGGTTTTTTTAAAATTTGTAAAGCTTCTTTTTCAGAATATCCTGCAATTTGGACTGCCTCTATCCATGCTGCTATTTTATCTACTTTTTTAATGTCTTTTTCAACCTTTTTTGGCAGAACAGCAGGCAATCCAAATCTTAAATTTATTGCTTCCATTAAATTATTTTCTACAATTCTATAACTATTATTAAGAGCATATTTGAAAGGTGTAATTAGATCTCCTATAACATATTCAGGAGCATCATGCAAAAGTGCGGCTAAATAACATTTAGTTGAAAGATTAGGTTTGTATTGATAAAGTAGCTGTTCAACTAAAAGAGAATGTTGTGCTACTGAATATGAATGTATTCCTATTGTTTGACCATTCCATCTAGTTACTCTAGACAGACCTAATGCAATATCTTCTATTTCTATGTCTAAAGGAGATGGAGATAGAATATCTAGTTTTCGTCCAGATAACATCCTTTGCCATGCACGATCTTTATTATTTTTATAAATAATGATTACCTTCTAATAAACTACAAAATAAATATTAATTTTAATTATATATTTATAAGTTGTATTTGCTTATTTTTAAACTAAATATGT
>CAZFKZ010000002.1:81782-87946 GCA_964519035.1 uncultured Rhodobacterales bacterium
TCTTTTATCCCACCTCAAAATAAGCTTATACTTTTATCAGGTGGTTTAAAAATAAAAGCTGAGGGAAATATCAATGATAAGACAAATAACCATCCATACTTTGATCAATTAAAGCCACTAAGAATTACACTAAAATATCTTGGAAATAATGAAGTAATTGAAGGGATATTGCCAATTAAGAAAACTATATCAGCAGGTAAATTTTCGGTGTTAATAGAAGTAATAAATTCAAAAGTGAGAGGCGCTGTATTAGTCCGCTACAAAACTTGTAAAATTTAAATAATCTTCACTGCTAATATTTTTAATCATTAATAATTTTTAGAGTATTTGAAATGAATATAAAAACGGCTTTAGTGACTGGTGCAAGTGAGGGTATTGGGGCTTCTTTTTGCAAAATTTTAATTGAAAACGGTTGGAAAGTTATTGGAATAAGTAGAAATAAAAATAAACTTGAACTATTTAAAAAAAAATTAAAGTTTAAAAAAAATATGTTTAAGTTTTATCAATGCGATGTACAAGATGTTCAAAAGTTGAAATTAATAGCTAAAGAAAATGAAGCTCCTATGCTTTTATTTTTAAACGCAGGCATATATAAACCAATTAACTCTGTCGATGAAAATATAAATGATTATAAGAACCACATAAATGTTAATTACTTGGGTGTTATTAACTGTTATGAATCTTTTCTTCCTAAAATGATTGATAATAATAATGGACACATAATAATAATGTCTAGCATTTCAGGTTGGATTGGTTTGCCAAGAGCTGCTGCTTATGGACCAACTAAAGCAGCTTTAAGATCTTTTGCGCAATCTATTAGATATGACTTAAATCCCAAAGGTATTTCAGTTCAAATTTGTAGTCCTGGCTTTGTGGAAACTTCAGCTACTTCAGTAAATGACTTTTATATGCCTGGACTTTTGAAAGTTGATGACGCTGCAAAAATTATATTTAAAAATATGAATAGTAAAAAATTTGAATTTTCTTTTCCGTTTATTTTTTCTTTTTTTATGAAAGTATTAAGCATAATACCTGATAAAATTTCTTCATTTCTAATAAAAAAAATGACTGTTTAAAAGGTATATACAATGAAAAATATTATCTTTGAAGAATATATTGATCTATTTAGTAAATTGACTTTAAAAAATATTAATGAATTTGATAATATTGTAGATAAAAATATTGAATTTATTGATCCTTTTAATTCAGTTAAGGGAATTAAAAGTTTTAAAGGTATTTTTTTTCATATGTTTGAAAAGATAAAAGAACCTAAATTTATAATTTTAGATTATTCAATAAATAACAGAAGGTTATTTTTAAAATGGGAAATGAGTTTTTTTGCATTTAATTTCAAACAAAAAATAATTGGAATGAGTGAAATAAAATGTAATGATAAAGGAAAAATAATTTCTCATTATGATTACTGGGATTCAATGAATGGTTTATTTATAAAATTACCTTTGATAGGTTTTTTTTATAGAGCTAGTCTAAAAATATTTAGTTCTAGAAATTAATTCAAAGTTAACTTAATTTGTTTTAAATCAATATTGTTTGACAAAAAACCACCTTCACAATATGACAAATAATAATTCCATAACAACTTAAAATTCTCATCAAATCCTAGTTTTTCTATCTTTTCCCAGTTAGAATTAAATGTTTGATTCCAAATATTTAATGTTTTGGCATAATCATTAGAAAAACTTTCTATTGATTGTATATTTAAAGAAGTTTTATCAACAATTTTATTGAGAATTTTTATTGAAGGGAGCATACCACCAGGAAAGATATACTTTTGTATAAAATCTGGATTGTTTTCATAAACATTAAAAATTTTATCATCTATAGTAATTATTTGAAGAGATACGTTACCATTAGGCTTTAAGATATTTTCTATTTTTTGGAAAAAAGTATTCCAATACTCTTTTCCAACTGCCTCAAACATTTCTATAGATACTATTTTATCAAATTTTCCAATTATATTTCTATAATCACAAAATAATATATTTACTTTTTCAGATAATTTAGCTTCATTAATTCTGTTTTTTGCAAAATTAAATTGTTCTTCTGATATGGTTACTGCAGTAACTTTACAATCATAATTGTTACCTATAAACTCTGAAAAACCTCCCCAACCGCATCCAATTTCTAAAATTTCGTCTCCGTCCTTAATAGATGACAACTCAGCTAATTTTTTATATTTATTATACTGTGCAGTCTCTAAATTATCCGCTTTACTATTAAAAATAGCTGAAGAATAAGTCATAGATTTATCTAACCAACATTCATAAAAATTATTTCCTAAATCATAATGTTTTGCGATATTTTTTTTTGCCTGTTTTTTTGTATTTTGGTTCATAAAATGGATTAACTTATTATATAAAGTTTTTAGCAATGAAAGTTCAAATGTGTTTTCAGCTTGATCATTATTAACAGCAAAATAATGAATTAATTTCGTTAAATTATTAGAAGATATTTTTTTACTTATATATAATTCAGCAAATTTAACTGATCCACCTCTAATAATTTCTTTTATTACATTCTTATTATATATTTTTAAAGATGCTTTTGGACCATTTTGATTAGCCTCAATTATTTGAGTTTCACCATTAGGCCATTCTATTTGGATGGATCCATAAGGAAATTTTTTTAGGCCATTTAAAAACAACCTCTCCCAAAAATTCATTTTATATCCTTTAAATTCTGTTTTTGAAGACAATTTCTATTTTTTACTCTTAGAAATTTTAGCTGCATTTGAGTATTTAATAACCTGACCTTGAGGAATATTATTTATAGGTAATTTTTTAAACCAAAGTATTAAAGCTTGATAATGAATATTAACCCATATTTTTCCTGGATATGTTAATAGATTAAAAATGCCATTCAGTATATTAAAATTGTTGAACTTAATTTCTTTAAGTTTCATTGAAGCATAAAAAATAGTTTTTTCGTTCATTATATATTCAACTGAAGTGCTAATTTTATTATTATTATGAGATACCATTAAATGATAATAACCATTATTATTATAAAATGGTGATACAAATAATTTTTTCAATACTTTTTGTTTATTTCCTTTTTTGTGAATATTTTTCATAATATAATGATGAATATCTCCAAATGTATTTTTTACTTCAAACACAGAATGTAAAATTTGATTATTATCATTATAACAAAAATATACCGATAAAGGACTAAAGCCAAAACCTAAAACTTTAGGAAAAGTTAACAGTTTAATATTTGTAATATTATTTTTTTCTTTTACTGAAATATTGAGTAATTTTATAATGAAAATTTCAATATCTATTGTTTTTGTATTTTTTAAACGTGACCCATGATCTTTAGATAACCAAGAGAATATATTTAATTTATTAATTGAAAATAAAATTGGGTTTTTAATAGATTTGTTATTGTTTATGCTTGTTAAGTCTATAAAAATAGAAAGAATTTTATTTTTGAAAGCATGCTCAATAATTCCGTGCCTCTTATGATAAATGAAACCTTTAAATAGTTTTATTTTATTTTCTTTAATATGCATTAAGATTTACTTTTTTAATTTTGTATCCCATGGAATATCAATATCCATATATTTAGCAACATTTACAGATGATTTTATACCATCTTCGTGGAAACCATAACCAGTCCATGCTCCAGTGTGATATATGTTATTAATTCCTTGTATTGAATCAATTTCTTTTTGAGCATCATTTGTTTCGTTATTAAAAATAGGATGTTCATAACTTATGATTTTATGTATCAAGGATTTTTTAGGTATCTTAAAGGGATTCAAACTTACAAATATTTGTTTTTTTGTAGGCAGTTTTTGTAATATATTCATCCAATAAGTTACAGAAGATTTTTGATTTTTCTCATTATTAGATAAATAATTCCAACTTGACCAAACTTTTTTATTATTTGGCATTAATGACAAATCAGAATGAAGATAAACTATATTTTTTTGATATTTAAATTTGTTTAAGAGTTTAGAAGTTAATTTATCTAAGTTTTTTATTAGTTTTAATGTTTTATCAGGATGTGTTGCCATCACAACTTTATCAAATGTGTCAATTTTATTATCATTATAGTTTATAATAACTTCATTTTTATTTGAGGTAATATATTTTATTTTTGTGTTTAAAAATAATCTATTATTAGCTTTAGATTTAAGTTTTTTGATAATTTTTTTGATATACTCTTTTGATCCTCCTTCAACTGTTCTCCACTTAGGACGGATAATAAAATTAATAAGTTGATGGTTTTTAAAAAAAGATAATAAACTTTTTGCTGGAAAGTTTAATATTTCTTTTTCTGGGCAAGACCAAATAGCTGATGACATGGGTATAAGATGGTCATTGACAAATTCATCACTAAACTTACATCTTATTATATATTCTTTTAAACTCTCTTTTTCGTTAACTTGAAAAGCATATTTATAACCAAAAATAAAAAATACAAAAATATCTTTTAAAATTATTAAAAACTTTTTATTAAAAATATTTTTTTTCTGAGCAAACAAACCTTTGATTGATCCAGAATACTCTAATTCACCATCTCTTGCTGATACTCCAAAAGACATATCTGAACTAATTGTTGATACATTTAGCCATTTAAAAAAACCTACTAAATTTGGATAATTTAATTCATTATATACTATAAAGCCAGTATCAACTGGTATACTTTTTTGATTATCAATCACATCCACAGTATTTGCATGACCACCAAACCTTTTGTCAGTTTCAAATAAAGTAATTTCATGTTCTTGAGATAAAATTAAAGAGGCCGAGAGTCCAGATATTCCAGATCCAATAATTGCAATTTTCATTTCTTATTAAGCTCTATTTCATAATATTTATTTTAAATTTTTTAGTCCTGATCTAGGAGTGCATAAATCTGAAAACATTTGTTGTAACATTGATTCTTTACACTTTAAATGTGCAGGTAGTTCCATTCCAGATTGCTCTCTATACACAGAGGCTATAACTGTAATTGTAATTAAAATTGCTAATATCCACATTGTTTTTGACATTTATATTTCCTATAATCATTACCATTCAAAAATATAGTTTGGTAGATTTTTATTTTTAATCTTATTTTCATTTGTTACTCTATTTTTAACACTATTCCCACTCTTAACAATAGCTTCATTATTTTCTGATATCAAAGGATGCCAATAAGGTAACTCTTTACCTTCATCAAGTAATTTGTAAGCACAGGTTTCAGGCATCCACTTTAATTTTTTTAAATTATTAACAGATAAACTAACACAATCTGGGACTATAGATTTTCTATTTTTATAATTATTACAAGTTGCTGTTTTTTCACATAATAATTTACATGAGACATTTGTGTAGTAAATCTTTTGATTATCAAAATCTTCGAGTTTTATTACGCAACATTTTCCACATTTGTCACATAAAGATTCCCATTCATCAATATTCATATCCTTAAGTTTTTTATTTTCCCAAAATTTAATTTTTCTCAAAATGTAACCTTTTATAATAAAATTAACCTAATTCATTTAAATACCTTTAATTAATTGATAAAGATATAAATATGAAAAACAATTTAAAAAAACCTCAATTAATAATTTCATCTAATAAAGGTGTGTTTTCAAAATTATATCAAGATATATATTTTGACAAAAATAATGGTATTAAAGAAAGTAAGCACGTATATTTAGATACAAACAATCTAGAAAATAAATTTAAAAATACGAATGATTATATAATTGCTGAGTTAGGATTTGGGACTGGATTAAATTTTCTTTTAACTTGGAATTTGTGGATCAAATCAAAAAAAAAGAGTTCGCATTTAACATATATTAGTTTTGAAAATTCTCCACTTTCCATTTTGCAATTAACAAAAATTCATAAAATGTTTAGAGGTCTATCTAAATTATCTAAGCTTCTTTTAAGAACATTACCGCATGTTTATCAAAGCAATCATAAAATTTATTTTAAATTGGGTAATATAAGTTTAATTCTTATTTATGATGATATCTCTTCCCTTAAAGATTTTAAATTTGAAGCTGATACTTGGTATTTAGATGGATTTAGTCCTTCTAAAAACCCACTTGCCTGGACAAATTTTATTTTTCAAGAAATTTTTAAACATACAAAGTATGGAGCTTCTTTATCAACTTATTCTGTTTCGGGTAATGTTAGAAG
>CAZFKZ010000002.1:88046-89345 GCA_964519035.1 uncultured Rhodobacterales bacterium
ATTGCAAGTGGAGCAAGTGGAAATAAAGTGGCTCTTCAAATGCCAAAACTCACTTTAGATGATTCACCATATGGATTGTTATCATTAGAGGCCTTTTCCTTTTCAAGAAAACTAGCTATGGAGTTAAAAGCTATTCCAGATACTGACGGATTAATCATGCTGCCAAATCGAGATAGAGAAATATCCAAATTTGAACAACTTTTAAAAAATAAATGGCCATTAGATTTAATCAAAAATAAGATTGAAAATTATAAATTTTTAGAATCTGTTAATTTTATTCATATGAAATCCTCAGGTATTGTTGATAATCATAAGTTTTTAAAAAAAATGATAAAAGATGTTAATATTGTTTTTAATTTCAATGTTAAGAATGTTGAAACTAATAATGGTCTTAAAGAGATATTTAACAATCAAGGCCATAAAATAATTGCCAAAAAAGTAATTTGGGCAAATGGCTATCAAATGTTACATTTGCATGATGGTATGCCTATTCAACCAGTGTCAGGACAGGTCACTTACCTTGATGAGACTACTGAAAGTTCAAAATTAAATTTGAATTTTAGTTATGGTCATTTTATTTCACAATCTTTTAAAGGTATTCACCAAGTAGGAGCATCTTTTAATAGAAATATTAACAAAGATTATTCTCAGGTTGATCAAATAAAAAATATAAGCTCTATCCCTAGTTACTTACATAATATTTTTAATGTTAACAAAATAAATAAATTGAAATATAGGGTTAGTATAAGAGGAAGTACTAAAGATAGGATGCCTTTTTATGGTTCTCTTGATAAATTAACAGGTAAACCTTTTGATAATATATATTTTCTTGGTGGCATGGGGTCTTGGGGTTTCGTATACGCACCTTATTATGCAGAACTTTTAGTAAAAGAAATATTAAATGAGCCTTTAATTATTAGTGAAAAAATAAAAAAACTTTTAACTATAGATAGGCATTTATGAGTTATATAAAATTCTAAATTATTCTTAGGCTGAACTTTGATTAAATTCAAAATTGTTAAAAATATTACTAAAAATTTTTTGTATTTCTTGCATATTTTTATTAATTAAAAGATTTTTTTCATCCATATATAATTTACGGTTAATTTCAATTTGAATTGAATGAATGTTGAATGAAGGATCTCCATAATTACGAGTAATAAATCCTCCCGCATACGGATCATTTTTTTCTACAATTAATCCATTTTTATTAAAACAACTTTTAAAGTGATTAATCAATTCAATAGAACAACTTTTACCAAAATTATCACCAAGAACTATGTCAGGTTCTATTTTAAA
>CAZFKZ010000002.1:89445-105410 GCA_964519035.1 uncultured Rhodobacterales bacterium
TAGAACAACTTTTACCAAAATTATCACCAAGAACTATGTCAGGTTCTATTTTAAATTTGTGCAAAGCTTTTGACGGCATTGAATGTAAATCAATGTGTAAACAATAACCAGAGAACTTAACTAATTGTTTAATATGATGGGATAAAAAATTATGAAAAGGATCATAAAAATTATTTAACATGAAATCTGCATAAGAAACGGGAAGCTTATTTGAAAAAAAAGGTTTGTTTGAAATTTTTTTAGGTAGAACACCTAAACCATAATCCAACATTATTTTTTCATGGATAATACCTTTTTCATAAACTTCATCAAACATAGAATTATCAATAGCCTTTCTAGATCTATTTAAATCAACAACAGCTCTAGAGCATTCAGCTATAATAATATCTGCACTTTCTGGTTCTAAAAATTCTAAAACTTTATCAATTTTAAAATCTTCAATTTTTCTAACAAAATTTAATTCTTTTTTATAATATTTTAAAAATAATTCAGGATAAAAACTTCCTGCATGCGGAACAGTTATTAAAATTGGATAATTAAATTTTTTTCTAATTAATTTTCTATACATTTTTTACTTTTATTTTAATAATCAATTGTAATTTAACTTTATTATTTAAATCTATCCTTATATATAAATTAATGTGTTAAATAATAAATTATATAATTTTAGAAAGCGTTTTTATGAAGTTTTTTGATATTTCAGATCCAGAATTAGATGATACAAGAAAAATGTTTTTGGAATTAGCTAAGGACTCAAGAACAACTAAAATTGATCTGGGGATTGGAATTTATAGAAATGAAGATGGATTAGCACCTGTCTTTAAAGCGATTAAAAAAGCAGAAAAAGTATTATTTAATAGTGAAACATCCAAATCGTATAAAACTCCATCTGGAAATGCACAATATTGTGAAAATATTTTAAATTTAGTTTTGGGGACAAATATATTAGAAACAAGACAGGGTAAAATTGGTGCCATACAAATCCCAGGTGCAGGCTCTGGATTAAGAATTGCTGGAGAGTTAATAAAAAAATATACAAAAAATAAATTAATTTCAGTTCCTGAACCAACATGGGGACAACAACCTTTTATGTTTCAAAAGGCTGGATTAACTATTAATCATCATATTTATTATAATAAAATAAATAATCATTTAGATTTTGAAGGAATGGTTAAAGATTTGAGTAATTTAAACTCTGGTGATGCTATATTAATCCATGGTTGTTGTCATAATCCAACTGGTGCAGACTTATCAGTAAATCAATGGGAAGATATTGCTAATATTTGTTGCAAATTAGGTTTGTTACCTTTTATTGATCTTGTGTATCAGGGTTTGGGGAAGGGGATAGAGCAAGATGTTGCTGGAATAAGAAAGTTAGTCGAAATTGTTCCTGAGGTTATATTGACCGTTTCTTCTAGTAAGACATTCGGTGTTTATAGAGATCGTTGTGGATTAATGGCAGTGATAACAGATGCAGAAAGAGTTAAAGGCAGCTCTCTGGAAACAATGCTAAGTGAAATAGCTCGAGAATTATATTTTCATCCACCAGATCACGCGGCCTCTGTCATAAATATATTATTGGAAGATCCACATTTAAAATTAGAATGGATTTTAGAATTAGAAACGATGCAAAAAAGAATTGTTTCTCTCAGAAATCAATTATCTAATTCTTTACAAGAAAAGCAACAGACCGATTTTTTTAGTTTTTTAAACATTCAGAATGGTATGTTTTCTTTATTACCTATTTCTAACGAAGGTATTATGTCTTTAAGGCGTGAAAGCGGGATTTATTTGATGCCAGACGGGCGAGTTAATATTGCATCTATCCCAGAAAGTAAAATTGATTATATCTCAACCATGATTACCAAGTTACCTGAGTTTAACTAAAGAAAGTAGTTGATTGAAAAAAATACCATCGAATAGAAGTGAATACAATTACTTTACTAAGGTTAGTACTCGCTGGAATGATAATGACATATATGGGCATATGAATAATATCATATACTATGCTTTATTTGATACAGCAGTTAATAAATGGCTTATAAATAATAACTTAATTGATATTAAAAATGGTAAAAATATTGGTTTAATAGTCCAATCTGGATGTGATTATTTCTCATCTTTTTCTTATCCCGATGATATAGACGCAGGCATTAGGGTAACTAAAATTGGAACTAGTTCAGTAAGATACGAAGTAGGACTTTTTAAAGAAACAGAGCAAAATGCGTCAGCAGATGGTTTTTTTATTCATGTATACGTTGATAGAAAAACTAATATACCTTTACCAATAGATTATAACTTTAATAAAGCCCTTGATACTATTTTTGTTGAATTATAAAAATTTAAATTTTTTAAGATCAATTTTATTCCACCTCCCTTTAATGGTTCATCTTTACTTTTTTAAACAAGAGAACTATGTATATCTCATATTTTTATTATTATAGTTAAATAATTGAAACTATATAAATAATAATGGGGCTATAACTCAGCGGTAGAGTGTCTCGTTGACATCGAGGAAGTCACAAGTTCGAATCTTGTTAGCCCCACCATAAATTGATTTCAATATTAATTTTTAATGTGTCTAATGGAAATAATTAATGGATACATCTAATAAAACTTTATATTTTCCTTTGGGAATAACTTTATCTATCACTGAGGTTGTTTGTACAATAACAATTGCTAGTTTAGTAAAACTAATTTCAGCGGATTTATCTGTATTTATGATATTATTTTTTAGATACTTATTTTGTTTACCGCTTTTACTTTTAACTGCAATTTATCAGCGAGGTAAAAATGCTTTCGATATTAAATCAAAATCAGGTTTAATAGTAAGAACAATAACGGGGCTAGGTTCCTTTGGATGTCTTTTTTCGGCTCTTCAATTTATTGACTTAAGTCTTATGACAATATTACTTCAAACTATGCCACTTTTTATAACTTTACTCGCACCATTTATTATAAATGAAGTTGTTGGATGGTTCAGAAGAATTACTGCTATAATAGGCTTCGTTGGAGTTATTCTAATACTTAACCCTATTGTAGAAGGTTGGATAAATTATGGAGTTATGTTAGGTATATTGTCGCCGTTATGTGGAGCCTTAATGACACTTTCAGTTAGAAAATTAGGTAAGACAGACCATCCTGCCAGTACAGCGTTATGGTATAACCTTTTAGGGACTATAGTATTTTTATTAATCTGTATTTTAATAAAGGTTGAATGGCCACAATATAATGAAATATTATTAATTCTCTTAATAGTTGGTATTGTATCAAGCATTCAGCAGATATGTTTAGCTTATAGTTTGAAATTAGTTGCAGCTAGTGTTCTAGCTCCTCTCAAATATATATCTGTTCCCATAGGAATAATGGTAGGAGTTTATTTTTTTAATGAGACACTTTCTTCAACTTTTTTTATTGGAACTGCTATAGTTATTTTAGCTTCAATAACTATTATAAGAAGGGAAAGTAAAAAAAACTTAGATTAAAGTTTTGCTTTAATTTTTTTAAATTAATTTTTCTTATTACGTTTTATAAAGTAAAATACATGCAATTAATTCATATTTTTTTTAAGTTAGTCATTTTTAAATTTCTTTTAATCTCTGTATTTTATATTTTTTCATCTGGTTTTTCTTATTCACAGACAATTTCTATAAACTTGGAACAATTTAAAAGTAACAGTTTAGGGAAAATTATTTTCTTAAGACACGCTATTGCTCCAGGCAATGGTGATCCAGAAAATTTCAATTTAAATGATTGTTCTACTCAAAGAAATTTAAGTGAAGAAGGGATTATACAAGCTTTAAAAATTGGGAGTTATTTAAAAAAAATAACTTTTAAAAAAAAATTCTCTAGTTTTTGGTGTAGATGTTTAGATACTTCAAAATACTTAAGTCTAGGTAAATTTGTTCCACATAAAGGTTTGAATTCATTTTATGAAATGAAAGTTGATAAAGTTAAAACTTTAAATTTACTCAATGATCTAATTAAATCATTAAATATTTATGATGGACCCAGCATCATGGTTACTCATTATGTAACTATATTTGCTATTACAGGCTTGTCCGTATCGAGCGGTGAAATGGTCGTTTATGATATTAAAACAAAAAAATCTAAATACTTAGTTTTTGACTAATAAATAAAAATTATTCATTTTTATTCTTTTCTTTTATTACTTCAAAATCCCCTTCAATGATATCGTCATTTCCTGATTTTTTTTGAAATTTACTTTCAGTTTGTTTTGGGTAACTCGTCCTATAATTTTCATTAGCTCTTTTCTTAATCTTAAAGTTAAGAAATTGTTTTGGAAAAACAAATAAAAAACTTGGAAGTGTAAACAGAATTGCAAAAATCCAATGCCATTCTAAGACATTAATTACTCCTAAAAAAACTCCTGTTGTTAAGAGTAAAAAAGTAAATCTAAAAAAAACACTTAAAAAAATAGTAATCCAAGCTAAAAATGTACCATAACGATAAGGCTCCATAAAATCTTGAATGCCTAGGAATCCTATAACTACATAGAAACAAAATAATGATATTATTAAACCTATTGTTAATAAACCATATTTAAGAATGTTTGTTTGTTTAAAAATATACATATTTTTCTTATAATTTATTTCTTAAATAATAATTTACCATCATATTTTTTTAAATAAAAAACTTTTTTTCCTGCCCAAAAACATTTTTTATTATCTGGTGAAGCTTGAACATAATCAACCTTATTCTTCAGGTGAAATAATTGGTTGCAGCCTAGAAAAGTTAATATTAATTTACTGTCACGAAAATCAACTTTATCTTGTCTTCCTTTTCTTACATTTACAAAGCTAATTTCACTTGGAAAACATTGACCAATCTTATTTTTTTTACATTGAGTCTCTTGACTATTTATAACAGAAATATGTGTTGCAATATTTTCAGAAAATATAAAACCATCATTATCTAACATTTCACAGTTGTCAGTAGGTATAGATGTTTTTCCAGAAAATTCACACTCAAACCAAGCTCCTTCTAATTTTTCTACGGCAAAAGCTTTTGAGTTTAAGATTGATGTAAATACTAGTGTACAAAACAATAATAATTTTATTTTATTCAACATTTATGTGTCTCTTTATATGTTTACATTTTTTTTTATATGATTAATTTATTTATATACTAATTTTTTTATATATTAAATTAATTTTGGAGAATATTTTGATTATTAATACTAGAGATAATTCACCTGAATTTGTTGGTTTTGTATCTGATATAGATTTAAAAAATGAATTGGATAGTTTGACAATAAAAAAAATTGACGAAGCCATAAATAAATATGCAGTTTTAGTCTTTAAAGACCAAAAAATTAATGATGAAGAACAAGTAAAATTTACTGAATATTTTGGAAAAATTGAAGCATCTGGTAAAACATCTAATATAACTAAAACAAGCGATAGACGATTATCTACAAATTTGGCAGATGTTTCAAATTTAGATAAAAATAACAAACCTTTTACTAAAGATGATCCTAGAAGAATTTTTAATTTAGGAAATCGCCTTTGGCATACTGATAGTTCATTTAAATCAGTTCCTGCAAAGTATTCTTTATTGTCTGGAAGAAATATATCAAAGGAGGGAGGTAATACAGAGTTTGCTGATATGAGAGATGCTTATGATTGTTTAAAACAAAATGTTAAAGATCAAATTCTTCATATGATTTGTGAACATTCTTTAATTTATTCTAGACAAAGATTAGGTTTTGACATGATTAAAGAATTATCTTCTGACGAAATAAAAAATTTCAAACCAGTAGAGCAGCCTCTCGTTAGATACAATAAACTAACTAAAAGAAAAACAATTTTTCTTTCGAGTCATATAGGTAAAATCAAAGGTTGGATAAGGCCAGATTCCATGTGTTTTATTGATGATTTAATTGAGTACGCAACTAAAGAAAAATTTGTGTATGTTCATAAATGGATTCAAAATGATTTAATTATTTGGGACAATAGACAAACAATGCACAGAGCAAGGGCATATAATGACTTAAAAGAGTTCAGAGATATGAGAAGAACCACTGTTTTGGGTGAAGAAAAACTTTTATAAAATTATTTATTGATTTTTAAATAGTTCCTTAACTCCTTAAATCCATTTTCTAAATCGTCTATCAGATCAATTATATTCTCTGATCCTGTATAAATTCTTAAATATACACCTGAGGGTATATAGCTTGTGTCAACGTTTCGAGATTCAGAAATTTCCATCATTGATAATAAACTTGAATATCCACCCCAAGAAGCTCCCAATCCAAATACCTCACAATTATCAGCTAACATATCTACTGCATCTAATGGAATATTATCGTGAAACTCTATTGCAAAAATTCCTGATGCTCCCTTGAAATCTTTTTTCCATACTTCATGGTCAGGATGTTGTTCAAGCGCCGGATGTAATACATATTTAACTTCATCTTGTTGTTCTAGATATTTTGCAACTGCAATACTATTATCTGAAGATTGTTTTAATCTGCTTGGTAGAGTTCGTAATCCTCTTAACGATAAATATATGTCATCAGGACTAACACAAATACCAGAATTTTTAGTCCATCTTTCTATATCAATTAAATTTTCTCCATTAGCAACAACAGCTCCCATCATTATGTCAGAATGACCAGAAATATATTTGGTTACAGCTTCTATAACTATATCAACCCCAAAGTGGATAGGATTAAAGTAAATTGCGGTTGCCCATGTATTATCTATAATAGACCTTAGATTATATTTTTTACAGATAGTGATAATTTTTTCTATGTCTACAATTTCAAAAGTGTATGTACCTGGACTTTCAATATAAATTACGCGTGTATTTTTTTTAATCTTTTTCTCTAAATTTATAATATCTCTAGAGTTGTAAAAATTATATTCGATATTAAGTCTTGGAAATTCTTCTTCAACAAACCTTCTAGTAGAGCCATATACAGAATCAGGTATCAAAATGTGGTCATTTGATTGAATTATAGACATTATGCCCGTGGTTATAGCAGACATGCCCGATGGTGCTAGTACGCATCCATCTGCATCATATAGACTTGCTATTGATGTTGTTAGCGATTCAGAGGTGGGTGTCCCATTTCTACCATAAGTATATTTAACATCTTTATTCCTATAGGATTTCATTGTTTTTCTTAAAATTGTACTAGTTCTATAAACAGGTGGTGATGGGATACCATGGTTTTCATCAGGTTTTTTGCCTAAATGAGCAGCTAGGGTTTCAATTTTAAAATTTTTATTTTTATTTTTCATATCTAATATATTTCTTAAAATTTTCGACAATGTATTTTTTATTAAATAAAATAATTAAATAATATTATAAAAAAGTATAAATAATTATTTAACAAAATAACTTTTTTTTTATTTTTTTCTTGAAAAAAACAACAAATAAGACTTAAAGTACCACACAATTTCATGAATAACATGAAAAATTTATAGTGGAGATATAAAATGAAAATAAAAATGCTTTTAGCAGCTTCCACTGCTGGAGTTATGCTTGCTGGATCTGTTCTTGCAAGCACATTAGACGACGTTAGAGCTAGAGGTAAGTTAAACTGTATCATTAATACTGGTTTAGCTGGCTTTGCTGCTCCAGACGACAAAGGTAATTGGACTGGTTTTGATGTAGATTTTTGTAAAGCTGTTGCTGCCGCTACTTTAGGTGATGCAAGTAAAGTTGCTTACACTACTGCTACTGGTAAAACACGTTTTACTAAACTTGCGGCTGGTGAAGGTGAAATCTTATCAAGAAACACAACTTGGACTTTTTCAAGAGATGTAGATTTATCACAGACATTTGTTGGTGTTAGTTACTACGATGGTCAAGGTTTCATGGTTCCAAAGAAATTAGGTGTTAAATCAGCTAAAGAACTTGGTGGAGCTTCTGTTTGTATTCAAACAGGAACTACAACAGAATTAAATTTAGCAGAGTTCTTTGCTGCTAATAATATGAAGTATAATCCTGTGCCTATTGAGACTAACTCAGAAGCTCAAGAGTTATATAAAGCCGGAAGATGTGACGTTTACACAACAGATGCATCAGGCTTATATGCTACAATCTCTAGTTTTGATAATCCATCAGACCATATGGTTTTACCAGAAATCGTATCAAAAGAGCCTTTAGGTCCTGTCGTAAGGCATGGTGACGATCAGTGGGCTGATATTGTAGCTTGGACTTTAAGAGCTATGATGGCAGGTGAAGAATTAGGAATTACTTCTTCTAATGTTAAATCTTTAGCTGGTAAGGACAACAAAAATAAAGAGATCAATCGTTTACTTGGTAAAGATCCACTTCAAGGTCTTTCTAAACTAGGTCTATCTGCTGACTGGGCAGTTAACATTATTGGTCAAGTTGGAAATTATGCTGAAGTTTTCGAAAGAAATCTTGGTATGAGCACTCCTCTTAAGATTGCTAGAGGTGCTAATCAACTTTCAAGAGATGGTGGACTATTCTACGTACCACCTATTAAGTAACTTAATATTGCTGCGCCTGTATATCAGGCGCAGTTATTTCTAAAATATTCTCTATTTTAAAGTTGATCTTTACATGACATTTTTAAACAGCCTTTGGCGTAATGAAAAAAGTAGAGAATTATTAATACAGGTAGTTGTATTAATATGTATTGGTTGGTTTTTATCTTGGTTAGTGGCTAACGTTGATGCTAATTTCAAAGCTTTGGGTAAAGATATCAGCTTTGAATTTTTATTTATTCCAGCAGGATATGATATTAATCAATATTTAATTGATTATAATAACAGAGATAGTCACCTTAGAGCTGGGATTGTTGGATTATTAAATACAGGGCTAGTAGCTTTTTTTGGTATTATTTTAGCAACTTTTCTTGGTGTAACTATTGGTATAATTAGATTATCAAAAAATTGGTTGGCAAGTAAAATTGCTTACTGGTATGTCGAATTTACTAGAAATGTTCCAATATTACTTCACATACTTCTTTGGCACGGTATTATTATCAATACTCTTCCTCACCCCAAACAAGCAATAAACTTAGCTGATGTAAGTTTTCTTTCCAATCGAGGTTTTTATATACCAAAACCTTTAACTGAAAATGGTATTGAGCTTGTATATTTATTCTTTGTTATTGGAATTATTTTTTCTATTCTGTTTTTTAAATATTCAAAGAAAAAACAAGACGAGACTGGAATACAATACCCAGTTTTTTGGATTAATTTATTTGTGATAATTAGTTTGCCTTTAATAGCCTTTTTTATATCTGGAATGCCTATATCACTTGAAATACCAGCGTTAAAAGGATTTAATTTTAAAGGTGGTATGTATATGAGTCCTGAACTTGCAGCATTAACATTTGCGTTAGGAATTTACACTGCAGCTTTTATTGCTGAAATAGTCAGGGCTGGTATTTTGGCAGTTGATAAGGGGCAAAGAGAAGCAGCTGAATCAATTGGTTTAAAGCCTTCCAAAGTTATGAAATTAGTTGTTTTACCTCAAGCGAGAAGAGTAATTATACCTCCTCTAACAAGCCAATACCTAAACTTAACTAAAAACTCTTCCTTAGCTATTGCAATAGGTTATATGGATTTAGTAGCCACTTTGGGTGGTATTTCTTTGAATCAGACTGGAAGAGAAATGGAGACAATGGTTATTGTAATGTTAATCTATTTATCTGTATCTCTAAGTATTTCATCTTTAATGAACTGGTATAATAATAGAGTTAAATTAGTTGGTAGATAAAATGAATCCAGAAACATATAAACCAGGTTCATATCCAAACCTTCCTCCGCCTATAGGTACCGTAGGTGTATATGGTTGGATAAGAAATAACCTATTTTCTTCTTTAAGTAACTCTTTGTTAACATTATTATCAGTAACACTTCTTTATTATTTGATAGATGGTATTATTGGTTGGTTCATTTTGGATGCAGTTTTTGATGCAAATTCAAAAATTGAGTGTAGAAAAATTGACGGTGGAGCATGTTGGGCCGTTATTACCAGAAGGATTGGACAATTTGTATATGGTTTTTATCCTGAAGCAGAAAGATGGAGAATTGACATAACCTTTTATGGAATGTTTGTTGCTTTCGCCCCTTTATTATATCCAGACTTGCCGAAGAGGAAATATCTCTTATGGTTTAGTGGTATTTTTCCTGTCTTAGCATATTTATTTATCAATGGAGGTTATTTCGGTCTTTCTAAGGTCGATTATAATTTGTTTGGAGGTTTTATGCTAACGGTGATTATAGGTATCACTGGTATTGTATGCTCTTTACCAATAGGCATTGTATTAGCATTAGGGAGACAATCAAAATTAACAGTCGTGCGAACATTAAGTGTTTGTTTTATTGAATTTATGAGAGGAGTCCCATTGATAACTCTTCTATTTGTTGCTTCTTCAATGTTGAATTATTTTATGCCTCCGGGTACTAATTTTAGTATTTTAGTCAGAGTTATAATAATGTTCACTTTTTTTTCAGCAGCTTATATTGCTGAAGTTATAAGGGGTGGTATTCAAGCTATACCTAAAGGTCAGTATGAGGCGGCCGATGCTTTAGGTCTAAACTATTGGCAAACAACAAGATATATTACACTTCCTCAAGCTATGAAAATATCTATTCCTGGAATTGTTAATACATTTATAGGGCTTTATAAAGATACCACACTTGTGGTTGTTATTGGTTTGCTGGACCCACTTGGAATAGGAAGAGCTTCTTTGGCAGACACAAAATGGAATGGTTTGTCAATAGAGGTCTATTTATTTGTAGCTTTATTTTTCTTTATAAGTTGTTTAGCTATGTCGAGATATTCATTGTGGCTAGAAAAAAAATTAAACACTGATCATAAGTGAGAATTCAAATGGTAACTAATAAAAAATCGCCTTCAAAACCTGTCATTGAAATTAAAGAAATGCATAAATGGTTTGGTACATTTCATGTTTTAAAAAATATCTCATTAAAGGTCAATCAAGGTGAACGTATTGTCATTTGTGGTCCTTCAGGATCTGGAAAATCTACTTTAATTAGATGTATTAATAGACTAGAAGTTCATCAAAAGGGTGATATAATAGTTAATGATACTGAGCTTTCTGGTGATTTAAAAAACTTAGAAGCAATTAGAAGTGACGTTGGAATGGTTTTTCAATCTTTTAATCTATTTCCTCATTTAAGTGTTCTTGAAAATTGTACTTTAGCTCCAATTTGGGTCAGAGGCATGCCTAAAAAAGAGGCTAATGATCTTGCTATGGAGCTTTTAACTAGAGTAAAAATCCCTGAGCAAGCCCAAAAATTCCCAGGCCAATTATCTGGTGGCCAACAACAAAGAGTTGCTATTGCTAGATCTTTATGTATGCAACCTAAAATAATGCTTTTTGACGAACCTACCTCGGCCCTTGATCCAGAAATGATCAAAGAAGTATTAGATACCATGATTGAATTAGCAGAGACTGGAATGACTATGTTGGTGGTAACTCACGAAATGGGATTTGCTAAAAAAGTTGCTGACAGTGTCATTTTTATGGATGAGGGTGAGATTATAGAACAAAATAACCCTAAAAGTTTTTTTACTAACCCTAAAAATGAAAGAACTAAATTATTCTTAAGCCAAATCCTTAATCATTAAAAAAATTAATTGTTACCCTCTGCTATACTTTGTCCTGAAGATGCCCATTCAGTCCATGATCCATCATAGATAGGTACGTCAAATTTACCTAGTGTAAACAAGGCTAAAGATATTACGCAAGCTGATACTCCAGATCCACAAGTTGCAATTATGCTATCATCTTGTGATATTTCATTATTATTAAAAATAACTTTTAATTCTTCTTCATTTTTTAAAATCCCGTCTTTATTAATTAAATCTGAAGACGGAAGACTTTTAGAATTTGGAATATGTCCAGAAGGTAATCCAGGTCTAGGTTCTTTTGCAGTTCCCAAATACCTATTGTAGGACCTTGCATCTAAAATGAGTTGATCATTTTTATTTGATAATTCAATCATATTGCTTAAGCTTTTTATAAGGTCTTTTTTTTCATTTTGGGCAGTAAAATTTCCTTTATTAATAACAGTTAAATCACTTGTTATCAATCCATTATGTTTTAACCAATTTTTTATTCCACCTTTAAGAATAAAAATTTTATTATGATTAAAATATCTTAGTAAAAACCATGCCCTTGCCGAAGATAAAATTGGTGAATTATCATATATTATTATTTCATCATCATTATTCAAACCTAAGTTTTTCATCATTTCTGAAAAAATTTCTTTTGATGGTATCATGTGAGGAAGAGAGTTTTGTGGATCAGCAATTTTGTTGATATCAAAGAATACTGCACCTTTAATATGTTTATCATTATATTCTTTTTCTGCATTTAACCCAGAATCCGGCAGATAAAAGGTGGCATCTAAAATTTTTATATATTTATTTTTATTAATTTTTAATTTTAAATCATCAGGTTCAATAAATAAATTTATATCAGTCATTTTTTCTCCGTTTATAACCAATTAGGTGATGTTAGGTTTTTACTTTTAAGAAAAACAGGGTTCCATATTTTAGACTGATACCTTTGACCAGAATCACATAATATTGTTACAATTGTTTTTCCAGGGCCTAATTCTTTCGCCAACTTAATGGCTCCAGCAACATTGATTCCACTAGAACCACCTAAGAATAAACCTTCTTCCTTTAGTAAATCAAAAATTATAGATAGAGCTTCATTATCATCAATTTGAAAAGAAAGATCTAAAGGACAATTTTCTAAGTTTTTAGTTATTCTTCCTTGACCAATTCCTTCTGTAATAGAGTTACCTTCAGCTTTCATTTCACCATTTTGATAATAATTATAAAGGCCTGATCCAAATGGATCTGATAAAGCTATTTTTATATCTTTATTTTTTTCTTTTAAATATAAACCAGTTCCAGATAAGGTTCCACCTGTTCCTACAGCACAAGTAAAGCCATCAACCTTTCCATTAGTTTGTTCCCATATTTCTGGGCCAGTAGAATTGTAATGAGATGATTGGTTAGCAATATTATCAAATTGATTAGCCCAAAGGACTCCTTCATTATGAGTTTTATTTAATTGTTTCGCAATTTCTTCAGATTGTCTTATGTAATTTCCTGGATTAGAATATGGAAGTGCTGGAACTAACTTAAGTTCACAGCCTATTAACCTTAACGCGTCTTTTTTTTCCTGACTTTGTGTTTCTGGCATTATAATTAAAGTTTTATAACCCAACGAATTTCCAACAAGTCCTAAACCAATTCCTGTATTTCCAGCTGTGCCCTCTACTATAATACCACCGGGCAATAGCTTTTTATTTGAGATTGCGTCTAAAACAATACCTTTTGCTGCTCTATCTTTTATAGAGGAGCCAGGATTAAGGAACTCAGCTTTTCCATATATATTACAACCAGTCATATCACTTGCTTTATTTAATCTTATCAAAGGTGTGTTCCCAATTGCCTCTATAAAGTTTTCTTTTTTAAGTGTTTTCATAAATTTTACTTACTAATTTCCAAATTTTGTTTATACAAAGTTAATATTCTTTTATTATAACCAAATTATTTAATATAATAGAATATTTTAATTTAAATTTTCAGTTATAGAAAAGAAAAAATGATAAATTTCAAAAGTATTTCCTTTTCCATAGGAGGAGTTTTATTATTTGACGAAACATCAGCTTTTGTTCCAAGTGGTCATAAGGTTGGAATTGTTGGTAGAAATGGTGCAGGGAAAACAACCTTATTCAAATTAATTTTAAAAGAATTAATTATTGATGGTGGTAGTATTGAAATACCTAGAACTTTTAAAGTTGGAGCTGTAGAACAAGAAGCGCCTTCGACTGATGAATCCCTTCTTGAAACTGTTTTAGCTTCCGACATTGAAAGAACTAAATTATTACAGGATTCTGAAACAGAAACGGACCCAAATTTAATAGCTGAAATCCACATAAGGTTAGCTGATATAGATGCTTATTCTGCGGAAGCTAGAGCCTCTTTTATTTTAAGTGGCCTAGGGTTTAGTATGGAAGATCAAAACAGTCCGTGCTCAAGTTTTTCTGGTGGTTGGAGAATGAGAGTGGCATTGGCAAGTGTTCTTTTTTCAAACCCTGATTTATTACTTTTAGATGAACCCACTAACTATTTAGATTTTGAAGGTACTGTTTGGTTAGAGAATTACTTATCTAAATTTAAAAATACAGTATTAGTTATTTCTCATGATAGAAATTTACTTAATAAGTCTGTTAATGGAATACTTCACTTAACTAATAAGAAATTAAATTTTTATTCTGGTAATTATGACAGTTTTGATAATGAAAGAAGAATAAAATTAGAACAAAAAATATCACTTAAAACTAAGCAAGAAGCGCAAAGAGCTCATATTCAAAGCTTTGTCGATCGTTTTAAAGCAAAAGCCTCTAAAGCGAAACAAGCTCAATCTAGAATTAAAATTTTAGAAAAAATGAAACCTATTGTTATTGAAGAAGATCAAAAAATTCCAAAATTTAAATTTGACGAAGCTACAAAATTTTCTCCACCTTTAATTACATTAGATCAAGCATCAGTTGGATATAATGATGTAGCTGTATTAAAAAATATTAATTTACAAATTAACCCAGATGACAGAATAGGACTTTTAGGTGTTAATGGTGAAGGTAAATCTACTTTTTCTAAACTAATAGCCAAAAAAATAAAATTAATGAATGGATCACTTCAAATTCCTCAAAAATTAAAAATTGGATATTTTGCTCAACATCAATTAGACGAATTAAGATTAAATGAAACGCCTTTTCAACATATATCTCTAAAACTACCATCAGAAGTACCTTCAAGGTTAAGAGCTAGATTAGGAGCTGCAGGGTTCAGTGCTGATATCATGGATCTAGAGGTTAAAAGATTGTCTGGAGGACAAAAAGCTAGGCTATTACTTTTGTTAGTTGTAATCGAAAAACCAGATTTGTTGATTTTAGATGAACCTACAAATCACTTAGATATAGAAAGTAGGGAAGCTCTTATAATGGCTTTAAATGAATATACTGGTTCGTTAATTTTAGTTAGTCACGATGCCTTCTTAGTTGAAAGATTAGTTGATAGATTATTAATTGTTAAGGATAGTAATGTAGAAGAGTTTAACGGTGATATTCATGAATATAGAAAATTTGTGTTAAGCAATTCTAATCAAAAAGCTAATAAGAAAAAAAAATCTTCCAATGAAAATTCGAATAATAACGCAAATTCTTCACTTTCATTTTCAGATATGAAAAAGAAAATAGCAGCGTGTGAAAAAAAAATATTTGATTATGAAAAAACAAAATTATCTTTAGAAAAAGAAATGCTTGAAGATGGTTTTTACAATTCAATAAATGAAAACCGAGTACAAAAGGTAAGTAGTGACTTAAAAAATATTATGAATCTGATTTCTGATGAAGAAAAAAAATGGGAAATAATTACTGATAAGATTGATAATAATAATTTATGAATGAAATTGAAGCAAATATAAGTATTTTTTTTGCATCTTTTTTTTCTGCAACTATATTACCTGGTCATTCAGAATTAGCCTTAACAGCATTAATCTCTTTAAAAAAATATTCAATAATTTTACTTATTATTTTTGCAAGTTTAGGTAATATATTGGGTTCATTAGTTAATTGGTACTTAGGTTTTGAATTAGAGAAATTTAAAGATAAAAAATGGTTTCCTGTAACAAAATTACAAATGAATAATGCTTCATCATTATTTATAAAGTATGGAAAATGGAGTTTGCTTCTTAGTTGGTTACCTTTTATTGGTGACCCCCTTACTTTGGTGGCAGGTGTCTTACGTATGCCTATATTTTCATTTATTGTAATTGTGTCAATTGCAAAAGTATTTCGTTATATTTTTGTTTCATTAATTACATTAAATATATTATGAAAATCTACTTTAAAAAATGGCTCCCCGGGACGGATTCGAACCGCCGGCCAGACGATTAACAGTCG
>CAZFKZ010000003.1:0-19092 GCA_964519035.1 uncultured Rhodobacterales bacterium
CGCCAGCGTTCATTCTGAGCCAGGATCAAACTCTTAGGTTTGATGGGTAAGAATTTCATAAGAAATTCCACCGAAAAGGTAATCTTACCTTCACACTCAAGTTACTGACTAACAAATTAATTAAAATTTATTATTCTTTATTATTATGGTAAATTGCGTGATCCAATAGACGACCATGTATTTTTATGTATAAAACAAAACATACCGCCGCCTTTGAATCTCTTCTATATATTAACAATTTCAAACAGATACTTTATAAAAGTTATAAAGAAGCTTAAATAAATTCAAGCTGAAAGGCGTTATACTCAGCCTATATGTTAATGTCAAACTTAAAAGTGATATTTTAATGAAAAAAAAAGTTTTTTTTTTATAAGCTCTAAATATCCTTAAGATTTAGAAAAAAAAGTTAACTTGACAATAACTTAATTAGAGACGAATATTCCTTCCATCATGAAAAAAGTGCTTAAAATTAATCGTTTATATTGTTTTCTTCCTCTATTACTTTTAGTAATATTTAGCCCAATTGATATTTCAACGATGAAATTAAAAGTTGCTTTTTCTTCTCCTGTTAACTTTGTGAATAAGATAAAACCTGTTCAAAGGCCTGCCAATCTCCTTAACTACGAAGAATCAGTAAATACTATTTTAAATTTGGTAAAACAAAAAGGTGGAAAACCTGTAGGAGATTTAAAAAAAACACATTTAAAGAAAAATGAAACACTTAGTAAAATGCTTTATAGATTAGATTTTAATAATAATGATATTATTAAAATAATTTCATCTATCCAAAATTTACGTAATTCATCACAATTCCTTAGTGCCTTACCTATTGGTATGAAAATAAATTATGCTTATCCATCAAAACTTACTGGAGGCGCTCTTAAATTAAGTTTTAGCAAAACAAATGATATTTTTGTTTGGCAAGATAACTTTAATACTTATCACTCTCAAATTTTTTTACGACCCACTAAACTTGAAGAAACTTTTATTAAAGGAACTATTAACTCTAGTCTATATAAATCAGCCGTCAAATTAGGTATGCCGGAAAATACCTTATTTGAGATGGTTAGATTATTAGGATTTTCAGTCGACTTTCAAAGAGAAATTCGAAAAGGAGATAGCTTTGAAGTAATGTTTACAAAACAAGTTGATCTAATAGAAAACAGAGTTATAGACACAAAACCAATTAATTTTGTAAGTATAATTTTGTCTGGGCATGAATTAAATTTTTTTGAATATAAAGATAAATACGGTTTTTCAGGATATTACGATGAAAACGGGAAATCATCTAAAAGAACTATAATGAAAACTCCAATAAATGGGGCACGGTTATCCAGCAAATATGGGAGTCGAAGGCACCCGGTGTTGGGTTATACCAAAATGCATAGAGGCGTTGACTTTGCCGCCCCTAGAGGTACTCCTGTTTTTGCAGCTGGCGATGGTATAGTTGAAAAAGCAGGTTGGAATGGATCATATGGAAGATATATAAGAATTCGACACACAGGAACATATAAAACTGCTTATGCACATTTGTCTGGTATTAATAAAAAAGTTAAAACTGGAAAAAGAGTTTCACAAGGTAAAATTATTGGATATGTTGGAAGCTCTGGAAGATCAACTGGTGCTCATTTACATTATGAAGTCCTTTTAAATAATCAACAAATTAACCCTATGAGGGTAAAGTTACCATCTGGTAAAAATATTCCTAAAAAAGACCTTAATAGATATAAGTCTTACGTTAAAAATATTATGCAAAAAAAGATCGCTTTTAAAAACAAAATTAATGTTAATGCATATATAAAAAATGTAATGAATGATACAATAAATAGGAAACAGATTAATTAATTAATTAGGTAGTTAATTTAAATTAAATAACAATAATTCACCATTAACAGTTATTTTGATATGACTACCTTCTTTGATTGTTTCATTAAGTATCTTTTTGCTAATTTCATCTTCAACTAAGTTTCTTATTTCTCTTTTTATTGGCCTGGCACCGTATTCAGGACTATATCCTTTTAGCGCTATCATGTTATTAACTTCATCATCCCACTCAATAAATATTTCCATTGACTCCAAACGTTTTTTTAAGCGTTTTAATTCTATATTAACAATTTTGCTTACATGAGACTTACCAAGCCTTGAAAAAAACAATATCTCATCTAATCTATTAATAAACTCCAGGCTAAGTTTTGATTTAACTGATTTCATTATATTGAATCTAACTAATTTTGATTTTTCATTTTTAAGGTTAAGGTCTAAATTAGATTCAAAAAAATCTGCACCAATATTGCTAGTCATAACAATAATTACATTAGTAAAGTCAACAGTTTTACCATGATTATCTGTTAAACGCCCATCATCCATAACTTGAAGCAATATATTTAACACATCAGGGTGTGCCTTTTCTATTTCATCAAATAAAATAACTTTATAAGGTCTTCTTCTAATTATTTCTGTTAATGATCCCGCATCTTCATAGCCTATATAACCTGGAGGAGCACCTATTAACTTTGATACTGAATGTTTTTCCATATATTCAGACATATCAACCCTTACTAGAGAATCTTCATCATCAAATAAAAATTGTGACAATGTTTTTGCAGTTTCTGTTTTCCCAACTCCAGTTGGACCAAGAAAAAGGAATGATCCAATAGGACGACTTGGGTCGCTTAAACCTACTCTAGAACGAATAATAGTTTTGGCTATAGCATCTATAGCATTATCTTGACCTATTACTTTATTCCTTAACTCCTGATCGATTTTCAATAATTTAGCTTTCTCAAACTCCATCATTTTTTCAACTGGTATTCCTGTCCACTTAGAAACCACTGATGCTATATCTGTATCTAAGACTATTGTATTGTTTGAATTAACTGAGCTTCTTGATTCTAGATTTGGGATTATTTGGTAAGAAAGTTCTCCAGCACGATCCCAATCCCCATTTCTTTTGGTATTCTCTAATTCGTTTCTTGCATTTTCTAATTCTATTTTTTTTTGTTGTTCTTGTTCTATTAAATCTTTATTAAATTTCCATTTTTCAGTTTGTTTTAAAGATTTATTCTCTAAATTTATTAATTCTTTTTCGAGTTTGATGACTTTATCTATTGAAGATTTATCTTTTTCCTTTGAGAGAACTTCTATTTCAATTTTTAATAATATAATTCTTCTATCTATTTCATCAAGAGCTTCAGGTTTAGAATCAATTTCCATTCTTTTTTTGCTTGCTGCTTCATCTATTAAATCAATGGCTTTATCCGGTAGATATCTATCATTGATATATCTAGAAGAGAGATGAACAGAAGCTAATAGAGCTTTATCTGCGATAGACACACCATGGTATAATTCATATTTTTCTTTTAAACCTCTCATCATAGCAACTGTTGTTTCAATATTAGGTTCATTTACAAAAACTGTTTGAAACCTTCTTGCTAGAGCTTTATCTTTCTCAATATATTTTCTATACTCTTCAAATGTCGTTGCCCCTACACAATGAAGCTCCCCTCTTGCAAGTGCTGGCTTAAATATATTTGACGCATCCAATGATCCATCAGAACCTCCTGCTCCAACAAGTGAATGCAACTCGTCTATAAAAAGAATTATTTGATCTCTTTTATTGTTTATTTCATTTAATAATGCTTTAAGCCTTTCTTCAAAATCTCCCCTATATTTTGCACCGGCTAATAGACTCGCAATATCCAACGAAAAAATTTCTTTATTTTTTAACTTTTCTGGAACATCTTGATTTATAATCCTAATTGCGAGACCTTCAGCAATTGCGGTCTTCCCAACTCCTGGTTCACCTATCAAGACTGGATTGTTTTTTGTTCTTCTTGAAAGAACTTGTATTACCCTTCTTATCTCTTCATCTCTTCCAATAACTGGATCAAGAAGGCCAGAAGAAGCTCTCATTGTTAAATTAATAGAAAATCTATTCAGAGTATCAAAACCTGATTCAGAAGCATTGTTCAAAGCTCTCTTTCCTTGTCTAAAATTTGAAATTTCATTTTCTAATTTTTCAAACGTTATTCCCTCTTTAAACAAAATATCTTTTGTTTTCATATCTTTATGAGTTAAAGATAAAAGTAATATTTCTTGAGTTATTACCTCGTCTTTATTCTTTATCATTAAATTTTCTGCAATTCTAACTAATGTTATAATAGTTTCATCAACTTGATTTACATTTTGGATTTTTTGTAACTTGAAAAGACAATCATAAACATTTGTTTTTAAAACTTCTATGTTTACTGATGTTCTCTTTAAAATATCGTTGATGTATTTCTCAGGACTGTCTATTAATATATATAAAATATGAAAAGCCGATAAATATTGGTTTTTTTTTAAAGCCAAATCATTAGCTAAACTAAAAATATGCTTTGTTCTGTCAGAGAAAATTTTATCCATCTTTACTTAATTAAATACCTAAAATTGATTAAATTTTTTTGAATTTACAATATCATTAGTTTTATATTGTAAATTGGCAGATAATTTTCAATAGATTAATCTTTAATATTACATAAATCTTAAACAGATATATTTATTTTATATCTAGTTGGGGCTCATTTTCTACTTTAGTCGTTTTAATCTCATTCGTCTTATCTTCAATATTATTTTCAGTATTTAAAAGTTCTTTTTCTTTAGCTTGAAAAGCTCTTTTACGTCTTGGGGGTTTGTTAAAAGTGTCGTCTTGACTTGGAATGGGTTGAGCATCATAATTCAACTTGTTGTCGTTAGCTTCTTTTTCTGCGGCAATTTTATTTTCCCGAGCCTCATGATTAAGTTCAATCTCTTTATTTAGACGATAATAATGATCTGCAAATTGAAGGAAAGATTCTGCTAATATTCTGTCATCAGAGCCAGTGGCATCTGATGCTAAACTTGAATATTTATCATATAACTGTGACGCTGTTCCTCTTTGACGCGTATCTGGTCCGGAGCTATCAATAACTGTGTTTTTATTGATATTTGCATTATTACCTCCATAACTTCGGCGATTTGATCCACGACTTTGACGACGACGTCCATTATTTTGCTGTCTCATGATATTCCTAATTATGATTATTTTTTATATAAGATAATGTCTTTATATAATACGTTAGTTAATTGAGAGCCTTAATTACAATACTGGCCTGAAAAATTTAAATTTATATTAAATTTATTAACTAATATAATATTTATATAAACTTTTTTTGGTTAAGCCAAGAAAAAAAACAATTATTTCAATCCATATACCAAAACCCTAATTATCCCAGATAAGTCTTTATTAGAATCTTTAAAAATTAATTCACATTTGTTGGCAATTTTATTAATTAAGTTTTGTTGATTATGCCCTATCTCTAAAAATATTTTTCCTTCAGGTTTTAGTATGTCTATTATATTAGGAAGTATGGATTTATATGAATCCATTCCATCTTTGCCTCCATCTAAAGCTAATCTGGGTTCAAATTTTTTTACTTCTATCTGCAAATTATTAATGTCGTTTGAGGGAATGTATGGGGGATTTGAAATAATTATATCAAATTTTTTATTTTCTATATTTTGCAATAACTCTTTAGTCCACTCTTTTTTAAACCAATTTAAATTTATAAATTTTGATCTGTGAAACAAATTATAATCAACTGCATTTATTTTGGCTATTTCTAAAGAGTCAAGAGAGGCGTCTATTAGGATACCTTTTGAGTTTTTATATTCATTTAAAATTGACAAACCCAAACACCCTGATCCAGAACCCAGATCTAAAATTCTTAGATTGCCTAATTTATCTTTAAAATGCTTTAAGATTGATTCAATAATAACCTCAGAGTCTGGCCTAGGATCTAAAGTTTCCTCATTAAGGGTAAAGTTCATTTTCCAAAACTGTTTTTTATTTATTATTCTAGAAACTGGTTTACCTTTTTTTCTTTCGTCAATAAGAGTTTTGAATTTATTTATTTCCTTTTGAGTTATTTTAATTTGTTCATGAGGATACACTGACCTATTCAATCCCATTGCATGCCCTAATAATATCCTGCAATCTAGATTAGGAGCCTTATTATTACTTTTCTGTAAAATTATCAGAGCTGGCTTAATTATTGTATTAGCTTCTATAAAATTATTTAGCTTATTCATTAGAGCCTAATTTAAGCATTCTATCTTCCACGATCAATCCATCTATCATTTCATCCAAAGCTTCACCTTGCAATACTTTATCTAATTTATGCAGTGTTAAGTTAATTCTATGGTCAGTAACTCTTCCTTGAGGAAAGTTATATGTTCTTATTCTTTCCGATCTATCTCCAGAACCTACCTGATCTTTTCTTGTAGTTGAGCGCTCATCTTGTTGTTTTTGACGTTCTGATTCATACAACCGAGCTTGAAGAATCTTCATAGCCTTCGCTCTGTTCTTATGTTGAGATTTCTCATCTTGTTGACTTACAACTATTCCTGAAGGCATATGTGTAATTCTTACTGCTGAGTCTGTAGTGTTTACAGACTGACCTCCAGGTCCGCTAGATCTAAAAACATCAATTCTTAAATCTTTTTCTTCAATAGAAACTTCTAAATCTTCTGCTTCAGGAAGAACTGCCACAGTAGCAGCGGATGTATGAATCCTCCCACTAGTCTCTGTTGAAGGTACTCTTTGAACTCTATGAACACCAGATTCGAATTTTAATCTACCGAAAGCACCTTTCCCAATTATATTTGCTTGAGCCTCTTTATAACCTCCAACATTAGTCTCAGATACTTCCATTACTTCAAATTTCCAATTATTTTTTAATGAAAATTTTTGATACATTGAAAAAAGATTGGAAGCAAACAAACCCGCCTCATCTCCACCAGTTCCTGCCCTAACTTCAATAATAACATTTCTTTTATCGTCTTTATCTTTAGGTAGAAGAGCAAATTGAATATCTTTGTCTATTTTAACAATTTTTTCTTTTAATATTTCACTTTCAAAATCAGCAATTTTTTTAATTTCATCATCTGAACTTTTATCATTTAAAATTTCTAAAAGATCTACAAGTTCTTTAGTCATCAAGTTTTTATTTTTGGCAAGGTCAGTTATTAATTTTATATCAGATAGCTCTTTGGATAAATCTGCTAATTCATTTGACTTGATTTTGGATGAATCAGAAAGAAGAGTTTCAATAACTACTTCCCGTTCAAGAAACTTATTTATATTATTTTCTAAACTCAATACCAACTCCTATCTAATTTTGGTTTTATTAATTTTTTTTATAGCTTCATTTAGAGTAATATTTTCCTGATCTCCTGATTTTAAATTTTTTAGTTTTATCACATTTTTATTTACTTCATCTTCTCCTATAATTATCACAAATGAAGCATTTAGCTTATTCGCTCTTTTGAATTTCTTTGATACACTTCCTGTATAAAGAGTTTCTGTTTTAATACCTGAGCTTATTAATTGTTGTATGATAGGTAAAAGGGACATGTTAAAATTATCAGACAACCCCATTAATACGACATCTGGATAATTATTATATTTATTATCTAGCATCAAAGCTAATCTTTCAATTCCAGCTGCCCACCCTACACCTGGAAGATCTAATCCTCCTAAAATTTTTGATAAACCATCGTAACGCCCCCCCGCTAATACAGTTCCCTGCGCACCTAAATCGTTAGTTATGAATTCGAATGCAGTATGGCAATAATAATCCAAGCCTCTTACTAAATTTTTATCAATTTCATAAGGTATATTGAGGTATTTAAGACCCTCACAAACTCTTTCAAACCTCTCTTTAGATTCTTCATTTAAATAATCCAATACGTTTGGAGCTTTAACTAATATTTTTTGGTCTACCTCACTCTTTGAATCTAAAATTCTAAGAGGGTTTTCTAATAACCTTTTAAGGCTTTCGTCTGACAATTCAAATTTGTAGTCATTTAGGTAATCCACTAAAACTTTTTTATAATTTGTTCTACTATCATGATCTCCTAGAGAGTTTATTTTTAGACAAACATTACCTTTTATATTTAATTTTTTTAAAAACTCATAACCTACAGAAATCACTTCTATATCTGCCATAGAACTACTTATACCTAATAGTTCAATGCCAAATTGATTAAATTGTCTTAGCCTACCCTTTTGGGGTCTTTCATACCTAAACATTGGTCCAAAATAGGAAAATCGTTGCGGAAGGTCTTGAGTTAAACCAGCATTTAAGAGTGCTCTAACAACACCTGATGTACCTTCAGGTCTTAGCATTAATAAGTCACCACTTCTATCTTCAAATGTATAGTTTTCTTTAGTTACAATATCACTGGTTTTTCCAAGTGGCTTTGTGAAAACTTCAGCAAATTCAAAAATGGGCACATCTATTTGTGAATAACAATATTTACTTGAAGTATTTAACCCTTCATTAATAACAAGATTATGTTTACTTAAAGTCTCAGGCAATAAATCATGCACTCCCCTGACAGTTCTAAATTTGTCCATTATATGCCTTCTGTATTAGTTACATTCATAAAATTTTATAAGTGAATTTGAGTGTTAACTTGAGGTTCGTTGCGCTATTTTATTTTGTACAAAGTTAACTATATAATCTGCTACATTTTCATTTCTAATTATATGATCTGTAATACCATTTACATATATTTGATGATTATTTTTACCACCGCCTGTTAAACCTATATCCGTTTCTTTAGCTTCACCTGGGCCATTAACTATACAACCAATAATTGAGACTGTTATAGAATCAGTTATATGTTGAAGTCTTTCTTCTACTTCTTGAACTGTTTTAATAACATCAAACTGCTGCCTAGCGCAGGAAGGACAAGAAATTACAGTGACTCCTCTTCTTCTTAAGCCTAGAGATTTTAAAATTTCATAACCAGCTCTTATTTCTTCAGCTGGTTCAGCTGATAATGAGACCCTAATAGTATCGCCAATTCCTGACCATAATAAATTTCCTAGACCAATTGCTGATTTCACAGTTCCTGCTCTTAAACTACCTGCTTCAGTAATCCCAATATGAAGTGGGCAATCAACTGCTTCAGCTAATTGTGTATATGCGGCAACAGCTAAAAATATATCTGAAGCCTTTACGCTTATTTTATACTCATTGAATCCATGATCTTCTAAAATTTTAATATGATTTAAAGCAGATTCTACAAGTGCTTCTGGAGTTGGCTCTCCATATTTTTCAAGTATTTTTTTTTCTAAGGAACCTGCGTTTACGCCTATTCTAATAGATGCATTATTAATTTTTGCAGCATTAATTACTTCTTTAACTTTTTCTTCATTACCTATATTACCAGGGTTTATTCGCAAACAAGCAGCACCAGCATCTGCAGCTTCAACAGCTCTAAGATAATGAAAATGGATATCTGCGATAATTGGGACTGGGGATAATTTAACTATTTCATAAAGAGCAAGAGTTGATTCTTTATCTGGACATGAAACTCTTACAATATCAGCGCCAGCTTCAACTGATTCTTCAATTTGATCTATCGTTGCCTTTACATCTGATGTAAGTGTATTAGTCATAGTTTGCACACTTATAGGCGCATCTCCTCCCACAAAAATATTACCGACTTTTATTTTTCTTGATTTTCTTCGTACAATATCTCTATAGGGTCTTAGGCTCATTAGAATTTCCTAAAAGTTTATTGAATTATTATTCTTAAATAAAAGATTAATTTATGATCAGTTTGTTTTGGAAAGCTTCAACTTTTAATGGACGAGCCTTTATTATTTCACCAACTTTACCTAATGCAGGAACTAATGTATCACCGTGGGATAGTGATAATGCTCCTGCATTTCCAGTGTTAAAAGTTAATCCACTTTTATTTGGAACAACGTAAGTCTCGCCAGGTCTCATTAATCTTGTCATCAAAGTATTCCCATTAATATCTTCAATTTCAACCCAACTATTACCTGTTGCTTTAAGAACCATTTCAGTACTTCTATCTCTTTCATTAGCTATGGCTGACATTTCATTAATTTTTTTATTAATTGTCTTAATTCCAATTTTTTTATCATTATTTATCTTTTTATTATTAAATAAATTTTCTTCAGTTTTTTGAATTTCTTCAATCTTATCTTTGTCATAAATAGTTTGGCTTGATAAAATAGGAATTTCTTCTAAAATTTTTGTAGAATTTTCTGTTAAGGAAATATTTCCAGTATCTTTTTTTTCTTCTATAATTATATAGTTATCAGTAAAATCTTGTTCTTTATTTTCTATCTCAGCTGTTTGATTAAGTAAAACCTCAGGATTTTTACTCATTTCATTATAATACCAACCTGAATATACAATTATAGCAATAACGAATGATAGAACTGCACCAATTGGGAAAAAATTTTTACTCTCTAGTTTTGGTTTTAGAAATTTATATTCTTGTTTGTAGCTAACTAACGGGAGACTTGATTTGAATTCTTTAACTAAAAAATCCTCATCTAACCCTAGTAAACGTGCATATGATCTTACAAAACCTACTTTATAAGTTATTCCAGGCAAATCAATCTTATCACCATTTTCAAAGTCTTTGATTATTTTAACTCTTACTTTAAGTATTTCACTAGCTTGTTTTTGAGTTAAAGTTTTTTCAACTCTTGCATCCATAAAAATTTTGCCAAGCTCAGATGTCTGTAAGTTATCAAAAGCTTCGCTTATTATGTTAGAAACGGATGTGTCAGCTAACACGTTTTTATCAAACAAATCCTTTTCATTGTCTTTTTTCTTATTATCAGAATTCATGTGCACTCCATAAACACTTTTATTTTATATTGAGTTTAATCTTAAATCAAGAATTGATTTATTATCTTTATTTCAAGTTAAATTAGGACTAAAAATTTATTTATCTAAATTAAAAGCTGAATGAAGTGACCTCATCGCCAATTCATTGTAATCAGACGAGATAAGGACAGATATTTTAATTTCACTTGTTGAAATAACATGAATATTAATCTGATTTTTAGCTAAAGTTTCAAACATAGTTTTAGCCATACCTGACTGTGTTTTCATAGCATTGCCTACCACTGAAATTTTAACAACATTAGTATCACTTGTGAAATTCAAAAAGCCTATATTCTTTTTAATTTTTTTAATAATTTGATTGGCTATAGCTAAATCAGTTTCAGGAATAGTGAAAGTAATGTCAGTTGATGATTTATCAATTGTTGAAGATTGTACAATCATGTCTACATTAACATTACTTTGAGCTAAAGCTCCAAAAATTTCAGCAGCCTGCCCAGGTTTATCAGGCACTCCAGAAAGTGTAATTTTAGCTTCATTAAGGCTATGCGCAATTCCACTTATTTCTGATTTTTCCATATTAAAACCTTCCTTTATAATCATTGTTCCGGATAAATTATTGAAACTCGATAACACTCTCAAATTAACTGAATATTTCATAGCTAAAGCAACAGATCTTGTCTGAAGTACTTTAGCACCTTGAGAGGCTAGCTCTAGCATTTCCTCGTAAGTAATATAATCTAACTTTCTAGCATTTTTAACTATTCGAGGGTCAGTTGTATAAACTCCGTCAACATCAGTAAATATATCACAACGATCCGCTGAGAATGCAGCAGCTATAGCAACTGCAGAAGTATCTGATCCACCTCTTCCTAATGTAGTGATCCTGTTATCACTTGAAATCCCTTGAAATCCTGAAACCACTGCTACAAAACCATCATCTAGAGACTTTTTAATATTTTCTTGCTTAATTTCTTTAATAGTTGATTTACCATGAATATTGTCAGTAACTATTGGTATTTGCCATCCAAGCCACGAACGTGCTTTTATTCCAATAGATTTAAGAGATATTGATAATAAAGCTGCTGTAACCTGTTCACCCGAGGATAATACAGTGTCATATTCTGAAAATTCAAAATTTTCTGAGGCTTCATTTACCAGATTTACCATTTTATTAGTTACTCCAGACATAGCTGAAACGACAACAATAACTTTATTTTTAGCATCAACTTCTTGCTTAATTCTTAAAGCAACGTCCTTAATTCTATTAACATCTGCAACTGAAGTACCACCAAATTTTAATACTAATAATTCCAAATTTCTGTTATCCTTTTAAAAAGTTTGAATATTAATTCAAATTGAAAATACAAGAAGTTAAATGATCAATACAATAAATAAAAAAGAAATAGAACAGTTTTCTTCGTTAAGTAATAAGTGGTGGGATAAATCAGGACCATTTGCAGCATTGCATAAAATGTCGAACGCAAGAATAGAATTCATTTTAAGAAATTCATTGAGGTTAATTAAAACAAAAACTTCTGATATAAAACCACTTAATGGTTTAAAATGTTTAGATATTGGTTGTGGCGGGGGCATTTTATCAGAACCATTAAGTAGATTAGGTGCAATTGTTACAGGGATAGATGCTTCAGAAATGGCAATTAAATCTGCAATAAACCACTCAAAAAAAAGTCGACTTAATATTGATTATAGATGTCTATCTTCCAGTGAATTAGTTAAGTCTAATTATTTAAGTCAGAAATTTGATATTATTGTTGCGTCTGAAGTAATTGAACATGTGGATAACAGAAGTTTGTTTTTATCCGATATATCAAAACTTTCTAGATCAGGTGGATTAGTCATTTTTACTACAATAAATCAATCTATTTTAGGAGTGTTGCTTGGAAAAGTTTTTGCAGAGGATATATTGGATATAGTACCAAAAGGAACACATGATCCAAAAAAATTTATCTCCCCTATTCAACTCAAAAAAGAAGCTGAAAAGAATAAAATTATTTTAGATGATATTACTGGATTTGTCCCAACTTTCAGTTTTAAAAATTTATTAAATAGAGAATTTGGGGATTTTATTCTATCAACAAATACACAAGTAAACTTCGGGATGGCAGGCATCAACCTTAATTAAATCAAGCAATCTAATGATCATCTGGAACCCATGGAATATTTATAACATCAATACCTTCATCTTTTAATTCTTCAATTTCTACCTTTGATCCATGACCATATATTGATTTTTCTTCAATTTTTCCTTCTTTCATTTTGCGAGCTTCTTTTACAAAATTATTTCCTACATATTCTGAATTTTTTTTAATTTCTTTTTTAATAGCCCTTAAAACGGAAGTTAAATCATTCTTATTATGTTTAAAATCAGATGTTGGAAGAATATTTTTTTTATCTATATTTTTTTCATGTTCAAGTTTTTTTGATACATTTGTATTGACTGTTCTTAAAAATGGGGTTGTTAATAATTTTATAATATTGTCACTGCCACAAATAGGACATGTTACCAATCCTTTGGATTGTTGATATTCAAATGCTCCTATGTTTTGAAACCACGCATCAAATTCTTTTTTATTAGAACAATTTAATGATTTACATTTAAGTGAATATTTAATCATTTATCTTTTAAAGTTTACCATGACAATGTTTGTATTTAATGCCTGAACCACAAGGACATAAAGCATTTCTAGGGATTTTGGATTGGTTACTGATTTGTGAAGATTCACTTTGTTCACTTGTGGATTCAACTTCTTGATTTATTTCAATATTTGATAAAACTGAAGTAATAGTTTTTCTTAATTTATCAAGCATTTCTTCAAATAGCTCAAAGGCCTCCCTTTTATACTCATTGAGCGGATCTTTTTGTGCATAAGCCCTTAAACCAATTGATTGTCTCATTTGATCTAACATTAACAAATGATCTTTCCAACCTTGATCAAGAACTTGAAGCAATAGACTTTTCTCAGCTTGCCTAAAAACATTTACACCAATTTTGACAGCTCTTTCAGCCATATATTTATCCGATAAGTCAGTTAAGCGATGAGTAATTTCTTTTTCAATTATACCATCTTCATTAACCCAATTTTTAATTGGCAAATCAAGTGCAAGAACGTTTTTTACATTCTCGTACAACCCATCTGAATCCCATTGATCATAATAACTCTGATGTGGAATAAACTGCATTACTATATTTTCAATAACTTCGTGACGCATATCTATTATCATTTCGCTTATATTTTCTGATCTCATTATTTCTTTTCTTTGATCAAAAATAACTTTTCTTTGATCATTCATTACATCATCGAACTTTAGAAGTTGTTTTCTTATCTCAAAATTATGGGCTTCAACCTTACCTTGAGCTTTTTCTACCGCCTTGTTTATCCATGGATGAACAATTGCCTCTCCTTTTTCTAATCCAAGCTTACTTAACATTGATTCTAAACGATCGGAACCAAAGATTCTCATCAAATCATCTTGCAAAGATAGTAGAAACTTTGAACTTCCCGGATCACCCTGTCTACCGGTTCTTCCTCTTAACTGATTATCAATTCTTCTACTTTCATGGCGTTCGGTTCCAATAACGTACAAACCACCTGAAGATAAGGCTGAATTTCTTTTTTCTTCAATTTCAATTTTTAAATCATTTAATTGTTTTTCAAAACTCTTAGATGATGAATCAATCTCTTTAAATTGTCTGATTTCTAAATTGCCACCTAGTTGAATATCAGTCCCTCTTCCAGCCATATTAGTGGCGATTGTGACGGCACCTGGCAAACCTGCATATCCAATTATTTGGGCTTCTTGTTCATGAAACTTTGCATTTAACACTTCATGTTTAATATTCTTTTGATTCAATAATTTTGATAAAACTTCTGACTTTTCTATAGAAACAGTTCCTACTAGAACTGGCTGTCCATTTTTTTTACAACTTTCTATCAAATTAACAACAGCTTCATCCCTTTCTTGATTAGTTTTATAAATTTCATCATTGCTATCAATTCTAGAGATTTTTACATTTGTTGGAATATCTAATACCTCTAAATTATATATTTCTGAGAACTCTCCTTCTTCTGTTAGAGCAGTTCCTGTCATTCCTGATAATTTAGGGTACATTCTAAAATAATTTTGGAAGGTGACACTAGCTAATGTTTGATTTTCGGGCTGAACAGTAACATTTTCTTTTGCTTCTATTGCTTGATGCTGACCTTCTCCAAATCTTCGACCTTCCATTGCTCTTCCGGTAAACTCGTCAATTATAATAATATTATCATTTCTAACCATATAATGAATGTTCTTTTTAAATAACATGTGGGCTCTAAGCGCTTGATTAATATGATGTAAAAGAGAGATATTTTTTACATCATAAAGACTACCTTCTTCGATTAAATTTGCATTTTTAAGAGCTTCTTCAATATTTTCAATCCCTTGGTCTGTTAGGTTACAAGTTCGTTGTTTTTCATCTAATTCATAATCTTCAACAACTAGGGAAGGGATAAACACATCTATAGATTTATACAATTCAGATGAGGCTTCTGATTGACCTGAAATTACAAGCGGCGTCCTTGCCTCATCAATTAAAATAGAATCTACCTCATCAACAATAGCAAAATTAAATGGTCTTTGTACCATTTGATCTAAGCCAAATTTCATATTGTCTCGTAAATAGTCGAAGCCAAATTCATTGTTTGTTCCATAAGTAATGTCTGCTTTATAAGCAACTCTCCTCTCATCGTCATCAAGTTCAGAAACTATGCAACCTACGGACATTCCTAAAAATTCATAAACTTGCCCCATCCATTCAGAGTCTCTTTTTGCAAGATAGTCGTTGACTGTAACAACATGAGCCCCTTTACCTTCAAGGGCATTCAAATAACAGGCCAAAGTAGCAACCAAAGTCTTTCCTTCACCAGTTTTCATCTCAGCTATTTTGCCACGATGTAGAACAATACCCCCTATTAACTGAACATCAAAATGCCTTTGATTTAACGTTCTTTTTGCTGCTTCCCTAACAATTGCAAAAGCCTCTGGAAGTATATTTTCTAAACTCTCCCCTTTAGATAACCTCCCTCTAAACTCAGTAGTTTTTAATTTTAAATCTTTATCATTTAATGTTAAGAATTTACTTTCAAGTTTGTTTATTTTATCAACAATAGGTTTAAACTTTGCAATTTCCCTATCGTTTGATGACCCAAAGAATTTTGACGTTATTTTACTGAACATTCTAGAACTCCAACTTTTCAAGAATAATTATTCTACATATCCCATAAAGAATATAAATAAAAATCATGATTTCTTGTATAGCATATAAAAACCGTGTAAATTTATAAGAAACTTATAATTGGAATACAACTAAATGTCTTGTTTTAAAAAAAAATTTATTACGTTCAATTTTATATTCATCTTATTTCTTAATAGTGCTTTTGCACAAGATCCTGAAACTATAATTGCAGCAAAAGTTAATGATCACATTATTTCTGCTAAAGATGTTCTTATAACTCTGGAACGTTTGCCAAAAGAAATAAAAGAACAGCCTCTTCCTAAAATTTACCCTGACATAGTTAACGAACTTATAAATCAACATTTAATTGCCCAACGGGCTTATAAAGATAAATTTGATCAAAATAAAGAAGTGCTTTCTCAAATAAAAAAAAGTAAAGAAAGTATTATGGCAAAATATTGGCTAAAAAATTATATTGATAGTCAGTTAACTGAAAACAACATTAAAAAAGTTTATAAAAATTATTTGAAATCCTTTAAATCTACTAAGGAATATAATGCAAGTCATATATTAGTAAAAGAAAAAAATGATGCTAAAAATATTATAAAAAAATTAAATAATAAAAATAATTTTTCTGAATTAGCAAATAAGTTTTCTATAGGTCCTTCAGGTAAAGATGGGGGAGAGCTAGGTTGGTTCAGTTCTGGTAAAATGGTTCCAGAGTTTGAAAAAGCTACAATTAATCTTAATGTAGGAGAATTTACCCAAAATCCTGTAAAAACACAATTTGGTTTTCACATAATTAAATTGAATGGTTCAAGAATATCCAAACCTAAAAAACAAAATCAAATGGAAAATTCTATTAAAAAAATGATAAAAAGGAAAGTCTTGAAAAGTTTAGAAAAAGAGTTAAAAAAAGATCAAAAAATAATAATAAATAAGTTTGAGGATGTTGCTAAAAAAGTTAATAGGTAGTCTTTTGAAGATAAATAATATGAAAAAAAAAATAGATTTATATAATGAAAAACAATTTTCATCTAACTTAAGTGATATCAAATTATCAACTATATTTTCAGGTATAAAACAACCCTTTCAAAATAAAGATGATCTCCTTTTAATTGAATTCGATAATAATGCTTCTATTGCTGGCATTTTTACTAGATCACTAACAGCCAGCGCTCCTGTTTTACGTAGTAAAGATAATATACAATTATCAAAAAACCCTTCTGTAAGAGCTATTGTAGTTAACTCTGGAAATGCAAATGCTTTTACAGGTCAATTAGGAGACTTAACTGTAGAAGTTGTAACTAATTATGTTTCTAAAAAACTTAATTGTAAACCTTATCAGATTTACACAGCTTCTACTGGAGTTATTGGTGAAACCTTAGATCCTAACTTAATAGTTAATGGGCTGAAAAACATGTCATCTCACAACAAAGCAGATTGGGTAAAAGCTGCCGATACAATTAGAACAACAGACACTTTTTCAAAAGTTTCATCACAAAGATGCTACATTGATAACCAGGAAATTGATATTATAGGAATTGCGAAAGGTTCAGGGATGATTGCACCTAATATGGCTACTATGTTAGGCTTTGTTTTTACAAATGCAAATATTGAAACTAATATTCTTCAACAAATACTTAAAGAAACAAATGAAAAAAGTTTTAATTCAATTACAGTAGATAGTGATACTTCAACAAGTGATACGGTTTTATTTACGTCAACAAGAAAGGCAAAACATAGTAAAATTGTAAATTATTTTGACAAACGACTAAATATTTTCAAAAAAAGTCTGTATAGTGTAATGCTTGATTTAGCAAAACTGATTGTCAAGGATGGAGAAGGAGCTTCAAAGTTTATAACAATTAACATTAGTGGAGCTAGCTCTAAACAAGCAGCAAAAAAAATTGGTTTTTCTATTGCAAACTCACCTCTGGTGAAAACAGCAATTGCTGGAGAAGATGCAAATTGGGGAAGAATTATAATGGCTATTGGGAAATCTGGACAACGTGCAAATAGAGATAAGATTAAAATTTATATAGGTAACGAACTTGTTACAGAAAACGGAATGAAAGCAAAAACATATTCAGAATTAAAAGCTACAGAACATCTTAAAGGAAAAGAAATAGTTATATCAGTCGATGTAGGAACTGGAAAATCTAAAGCAACTATTTATACCTGTGACTTAACACATGAATACATTGATATAAATGCAGATTATAGATCCTAAACAATTGATTATTGTGGCTTCTGTTGCACTTATAAATAGTGATAATCAAATATTAATTGCACAACGACCTAAGGAAAAACATTTATCCGGTTTATGGGAATTTCCAGGTGGTAAAGTTGAAAAAAACGAAAGTCCTGAGAATACTCTCATAAGAGAACTAAAAGAAGAACTTAATGTAAATATAAACCAAAAATGTGTTGCGCCCCTTACTTTTTCTGAATTTGATTATAAAGAATTCAACTTATTATTACTCTTATATGTATGTAGAAGATGGGATGGAGATCCTGAATCAATGGAAAACAATCCTATAAAATGGGTTAAATCAAATAAATTAAGAGAATATAAAATGCCTCCAGCAGATGATTCATTGATATATTGTTTACAAGATTTATTATTATACTAAAAAATAGCTGACTATAACTTAAAGGACTGATTATGAAAAAAAATACTAAAATTACTATTTATTCAAGCTCTTTATGTGGATATTGCTATAGAGCTAAGTCATTATTAATTAGTAAAAATATAGAGTTCCAAGAAATTGATATCGACGAGGATTTTACTAAAAAAAACGAAATGGTATTGAAATCAAAAGGAAGTACATCTGTTCCACAAATTTTCTTTGGCGAACACCATATTGGAGGTTGTGACGATTTATTCTATTTAGAAGAATTAGGAAAATTAGACGGCCTAAATGGAAAATAGCCCTCATTTGATTTCAATATCTTATATTCAACAGACTTCAAACAATAATAAATTAAATACTATTGAAATAATTAAACAATGAATGAGTAAAGCCTATACTTAAGGTTCATATTTTAAAATATTACGTCAGTGTGAAACTGCTCTTTACACAAATCTAGGTAAATTACATTGGCATGCTCTTCTCAAAGCTTGAGCATTTGAAAATGGTACTTTCATGATTG
>CAZFKZ010000003.1:19192-38114 GCA_964519035.1 uncultured Rhodobacterales bacterium
GATTGATTTAGATAGAGTCAAATAAACCAGAAAAATAGTGCCTGATTTCAATTATCAAAAAGTGTTTAACCAATTTGTAAATATTTTTTTTCTTTTAACTTAAATAATTCTTCTTCTTTTAAAGATGATAAATTTATCAATCTTTGTTCCAAAGCATCTCCAATTTTTTCAATAGTAAGTTTAGGGTCTCTATGAGCCCCTCCAATCGGTTCTGGAATTATTTCATCAATAATTTTGAATTTTTTCATATCTTGTGCAGTTAATTTCAAAGCTTCTGCGGCTTGATCAGCGTTATTAGAACTTCTCCATAAAATGGATGAACACCCTTCAGGAGAGATGACAGAATAAATAGCATGCTCAAGCATTATAACATCATTTGCTACAGCTAACGCAACAGCACCTCCAGAACCACCCTCACCAGTTATTATCGAAATTATTGGAACTGTGATATCTAAGCTTTTTTGAATACATTTAGCTATTGCCTCAGCCTGTCCTCTTTCTTCTGCTCCTTTACCAGGATAAGCTCCTGCAGTATCAACAAACATTAATACTGGCAAAGAAAACTGATTTGCCAATTCCATAAGCCTTACTGCCTTTCTATAACCTTCAGGTCTAGCCATGCCAAAGTTTTTTTTAATCCTGTCATTTGTATTCTTACCTTTGTCTATACCTATAATAATAACACTTTTACCTCTGAAAAAAGCAGTTCCTCCGGTTAATGCATTATCATCTGCAAAATTTCTATCTCCCGATAAAGGGATATAATCATCAAATAAATATTTTATAATATCTTGAAAATGAGGCCTGTCAGGATGCCTTGAAACCTGCACTTTTTGCCAAGCATTTAAATTTGAGTAAGTAATTTTAAGTTTTTCTGAGACAGCACTCTGTAATTTACCAATTTCTGCAGCAATATTTATATCACTGCCAGATGAAATATGACGTAATTCTTCTATTTTTCCTTCTAAGTCTGAGATTTGTTTTTCAAATGACAAAAAATGTCTAATCATAATTATAAACTTTCTTTATTTTTAAAATTAAATTCTTTCAAAGGGTGTATCTCCTTAATTAAACCTTTAAGCCTCTCAGGTTTTACAAAAGTATATATTTCAGTAGTGGAAATGTCTGCATGACCTAAAAGCTCTTGTAAAGAACGAAGGTCTGCTCCACGATTAAGTAAATGTGTTGCAAAAGAGTGTCTAATTTTATGAGGTGAAACTTTTTTCTTATTAAAACCAGCACTTAAAGCTAAATCAACTAAATCTCTATAAATTATCTGTCTTGATACATGTTTCTTACCTTTTTTATCTGGAAACATATATTTGCTATTAATATTTTTTTCTTCATTAGATCTAAATTCTATCCATAAATTAATATTGGTTTGTGACTGTCGATTAAATATAATAGTCCTATATATATCTCCCTTACCTTTTATTTGTAACTTATCCCTAATATTTATAAAGTCAGAAACTAATAAACCTAAAAGTTCAGTAACTCTCATACCTGTTGAGTATAAAATTTCTAATATTGTTAATGTTCTTAGAATATTTAGTTTTTTATTCTTTACAGTGTTTTCTTTTAACAATTTTCTTGATGTTTCAAGAAGCAATAGTATTTCATTTTCTGACAAAGCACTTGGTAAATTTTTGGAGCTTTTAAAACCCTCAAAATTAGTTAAAGGATTAAAATTAATATAATTCTCTTCCTTAAGAAATTCATAAAACATCTTCATAGATGAGCGTTTTCTGTTCATAGAGCTTTGCTTTAAATCTGTGTTTTTAAAAGAAACAAATAATTGTTTAAAATTATGCTCAGTAGCCTTTACAAAATCGATATCATTTTTAACAAACCATCGAACCATTAGCTTAAGATCTTTAGCGTAAGCTATTTTTGTATTCTCTGACAAACCTCTTTCTATACTAATAGTCCTAATTAGTTTTTGAATTAAATCATCTCCGTTTTGAATTTTATTCTCAACCACATAATATCCTTATTAAAAACTTATTAACTTCGGTATCATTATTTCAAGAGTTAAATTATCTGCTAACTCGTTAAAGCCAAGTTTAAATAAGGATTTTCTTATTGTCATTAACTGACCAATTTCAAAATCAACTAATGGATCATTTCCTAATAACCTAGCTAAAAGTATTAATGTAAGAGCTTTTTCATTATTGTTTGAAGCTTCTTCTATACCCTTTGTTAATAAAAATGATTTTAAGTTATAATTTTTATTCCATTTATTATATTTTTGTTCATTTGTATTTTGGTTTTTAGTTTTATTAAGGACCTTTAACCAATCAAAAGATTTAGGCTGCACCATTCCAGCGTCTTCTAAAACTGGGATCAATGTCCAAGCTTTTTGTTGTAAAATAAATTGCCATTCCCATTCTGCACCTGCTTTAAGAAGGAGTGTATTAGCCAATTGATCTTCAGGAAATAAAACTGGGTTTTTAACTATTAAAAGTTTTGCAATCAAATTATTTAGCTTTTTTGTTAAGGAAGCACTATTAATTTCTTCAAGAATAGGTAAGTATAAATTAATAGAATGGTAAAATCTTCCATTTTTGATTTCAAAATTAATAATTTTAAATATAGTTTCAACTTTTTTTATATCATCCTTTAATGTCATTATTGACATCCAAACATTAGCTCTATGGAAACCATTTGGTTTTTTAGAATAACTGGCAATAGCTTCTTCTATGCTCAAAGAACCATCGCTTACAGATTTATAATTTTCTTTGATTTGATCTAAAGGAACATTCCCATAATTCATTTTCTTATCCAAAAGAAAAGCCCTTGCTTTAGGAGTTAGGTAAGTTAAAGTTAGAAGTGGATCAGTGTATTCTGGGCCTAAAGCAGCTACTGAGTTTACTTTAATTGGAATTTTTAATGTTTCCATCATAATTATATGTATTGGCTCGATAATAGTATTATCTAAAACAAAATCTGACGTATCACCATTCATCAATTGGAATAAGTTTTCAAAATTTTTATTAGAAAATCCTCTAGATTTTATTAAATCGAATATAAACTCTGCGTCGTTGAGTTTGTCATCTATTAAAAGGCAAAATATACGACTCATCTGCCAAAATTTATCAGAAGATGTTTCTATCTGTTTATTTGTTAATTTGCATGCTCTTTTGTCTTCATGAATTAACAATTCATATTCAGTGGACCATAGTCTCCATAATTCCCATCTTTCACCTTGAGGTAATTGTTTGATTATTTCATATAATTTTTTACTTTGTCCACTCCGTCTTATTTTGATTAATCGAGTTTCTAAGAAATTTATAACCTCATCAGAGTTTCCTCTAGGAGGATTAGAAGAACTTAAATATAAATCAATTAAGTGACTTTGAAGACTATTACTTGAAACAACATCAGGAATAAAATTTAAATGACTTACTATTTCAGATGCACTCATATTATTCCATATATCTAAATTCATATCATCATTAAATTTAGTTGAGACACCGATGGAACCTAAAGAAGGTGTTTCTAAACTAGTAACTGAAACATTAAGCTTTTTATTTAAAGAAAATTCTTTTTTTTCTGTTTCTAAAACTTGTGAAAAACAATTATTGATATGAAAAATTAATAAAAATAATAAAAGGTACTTCACAAATAATTTAGAAATCGATCCACATATACCAATTTTATTTAACTGAAACATCATTTATATCTATAAATTTTATTATTTGTTTAGAAGGTGTCGGGATTTCTAAGGATGTTATCATCAAAAACAAACCAATGGATAAAATACTTAAAACAATTAAGACTATTTTGTAATACTTCATATTATTTCTCAAGCGTACTGAATATATTAACATCAATAAACATGAATTATGGCTTGTTTTTGTCTAAACCGTTTCATATTTTATTTATTTTATTAATTCAATGTAATATATTATCTTTTAAAGAAAATAACGACTATAAAAATTAAAAAACTACATTAATGTTAAAAAAAGTGAAAATGTCATATCAAATGAGATCTCATAATACTTCTAACATAGTGACTTTAATAGGCATGATGGGCACTGGTAAATCAAAGTTTGGAAGCTTGATTGCGAAAAAAAATAATTTACATTTTTATGATAGTGACCATTTAATTGAAAAAAGGTTTGATCTTTCAGTAAAAGATCTATTTAAAATTCATGGAGAACTTTTTTTTAGAAAAGTTGAACAAGAAGAAATACTTTACATCATCAACAAATCTGAAACAATTAGTAGTAAGGTATTTGTAAGCATTGGTGGAGGTGCTTATGATGATGAGCGCACTAGAAATTTGTTACTTGAAAAATCAAAAGTTATATGGCTGAATACCCCTATAGAAAAGATAATTGATAGAATTCACGATAAATCAAAACGACCAATGATAAAAGGTGATATCAAAGATTCTTTAGAAGAACTTTTAAAAAAAAGGTTAAAATATTATAGACAATGCCACTATAGAATAGATACAGAAAAACTCTCCCAAAAAAATATAGAAGAAATAATCTCCTACATAAGCTTAAGTTAAAAGAATTTAAAATGAACCTAGAAACAATAAACGTTAAGCTAAATAATAATAATAAAATATCCTCATACCCTATATTCGTAGGAAAAGGTCTTTTAACCGATGCAGGTAATTTGTTAAAACCATATATTTTTAATAAAAAAATAGTTTTAGTTCACGATAATTATTTTTCTATAATAGAAGGACTCAACAACCAACTTCTTACGTTTTCTGAATCAATTAGAACAGAATGTAATTATTTAAATTTAGTTGGTATTGATGGGGGTGACAAAACTAAAACAATGGTTCAAATAACTAACTTAATTGAAGAAATTTTATCTTTTGAAATTGATAGAGATACAATTGTTATTGCATTTGGAGGAGGAGTAATTGGAGATATAGCCGGATTTGCAGCCTCGATATTGTTAAGGGGACTAGACTTTATTCAAATACCAACTACCCTGCTTTCTCAAGTTGATAGCTCAGTTGGAGGTAAAACGGGCGTAAACGGAAGTTTAGGTAAAAATTTAATAGGTTCATTTCATCAACCACTGGCTGTAATAGCTGACACTTCAATCCTTAGCTCACTTCCAGATAGAGAATTAAAAGCAGGGTTTGCAGAAATAGTTAAATATGGGTTGATTAATGATAGAATGTTTTTTTCTTGGTTAACTAAAAACTATTTAAGAATATTAAATCGAGATGAAGATATTTTAAAATATGCAATTTTAAAATCATGTTCAATTAAAGCTAGTATTATTGAACATGATGAAAAAGAATTAGGAAATAGAGCCTTACTAAATCTGGGCCATACATTTGCCCATGCTATAGAATCTTTTGGAAATCATGATGGTAGAATTATCCATGGTGAGGCTGTTGCAATTGGAATTTGCATGGCATTTAAATTTTCTAATAAGCTAGGTTTTTGTATTAAAAAAGATATGAATCAAGTTATAAGTATATTTAATAAATCTGGGCTACCAACATCTTTAAGTGATGTTCCATATTTGAATATAAAGACATCAAAAATGATGAATAAATTTAAGTACGATAAAAAAACAAGAAAGAATAAACTAACATTTATATTAAATAATAAAATTGGAGAATCTTTTATTAAAAATGATGTAGATTTATTAGCTTTAGAGAATTTTATAAATGATCAAATTTAATGTATGAACTTTTTATTTTTATTTCAATAATTATTACTCTGATTATTTTATCTGCGTTTTTTTCAAGTTCAGAAACAGCTCTCACAGCTGTTTCTGAAGCTAGAATTCATGAACTTGCTCTTCAAGGAAATAATAGAGCTATAGTTATTGAAAAAATCTTAATAAAAAAAGAGAAAATGATAAGCGCACTTCTGATAGGTAATAATTTAGTAAATGTTATTGCATCAGTATATGCAACTAGTTTTGCTCTTAATTATTTTGCAGACTTTGGTTTAATTTTCGTAACTATTTCAATGACAATTATATTAGTTATTTTTGCTGAAGTAATTCCAAAAACTTATGCATTTAGCCATGCAGACGAACTAGCCCTCAAAGTTGCGCCAATAATTAATATTATAATTTTAGTTTTAACACCTGCTACTTTTATTACTGAACGTTTAGCAAAAATTGTTTCAGGGCCAGTAGTTGAAAATGATGAAGCCAAAACAGAAGAGCTTAGAGGCATGATACGTTTACATGCTGGTAATGAAAGCAAAGCTAAAGAAAGGGGTAAAATGATGTCAAGCATGCTTGATATGGATGCCGTTACACTTGCAGCTGTTATGACACATCGAGGAGGAGTTACAATGATTGATTCCAAATCCGCTCCTGAAATTATTTTTAAAGTTGCAGGCGAAAGTCCATTTACAAGAATACCTATATATTCAGGAAGCCCTGACAATATTATAGGAATACTTCATGCAAAAGAACTTTTCAGAAATTTAAGAAGACGAAATTTTAAAAAACTTGATACAATAAATTTATCTGAGTTAATGATACAACCCTATTTTGCTCCAGAAACGACATTATTATTTGACCAATTAGAGATTTTTCGAGCTCGACGAGAACATTTTGCGGTTGTGGTTGACGAATATGGTGATTTCAGAGGTATTGTAACACTTGAAGATATTCTAGAAGAAATTGTAGGAGATATTGATGATGAAACTGATATTCATGTAAAAGGAGTTAAGCCTCAACCGGATGGTTCACTTATTACTGATGGATCTGTAACTATAAGAGATTTAAATAGATCATTAGGATGGAATTTACCAGACGAAAATGCTAACACTATTGCCGGATTAGTATTGCATGAGTCAAAAATAATTCCTGAGCCTGGTCAAGAATTTCGCTTTTTTGAAATAAGATTTAGAGTTTTACAAAAAAAAGGTAACTTTATTTCACAATTAAGATTATGGAACGAAGTTGGGATTAATACTGAGAAAAATTAATTCTTAGTATATTCTTCGATGGAATATAACTTTAAAGTTGCAGAGTGTAAATCTGATAAAAATTCTTCTTTTAACATGTCATTAACTATCCTATGACGTTGAATTTTAGATTTATTAGAAAATTTTTCAGAAACTAACATAATATCAAAGTGACTTTCAACACCTTCCTTAAAACTGTTGTGACCTCTATGTTCCTCTGAAACATCTTTAACAGAAATTAAACTCGGATTTATACTCTTTATAATGATTTTTTCTATTCTTAATTTCCTATTCACAAAAATAACTCCAATAAATGACAAATACGCATTTTTTTATAATAAAACAAAATACATTCTTGCACGTATTAATTGAGAATTCTATACTTAGCCTAATTAAAAAAAGATTGAAGATGCTTAAAACTGAAGAACAAGAAAATAATATAGATAGAGTTTGTCACAATCCTGATTGTGGTAAACTAGGAATATATCCGGCCCCTAAATCTAGAGATAATCTTAAAGAATATTTTTATTTTTGTATCGATCACGTCAGAGACTTTAATAAATCTTGGAATTACTTTGAAGGCTTAAATGAAGATGAACTAGAAGTTGAAATTAGAAAATCTGTAACTTGGGATAGACCAAGTTGGAAATTTGGAACTAAAACTATCAACCATGACTTTCAAAAAGCATTTGAATTTTTTGATCAAAAAAAAGAAAAGGTTAAAGATAATGTAATAAGTAAAAAATTGAGTGAAGCTTTTAAAGTTTTAGAGCTTAGTAAAGATAGTAACTTGAAAGATGTGAAAACTAAATATAAGATACTAGCAAAAAAGTGGCATCCTGATGCCTTACAAAATATTGAAGATAAAGTTAATAAAGATAAATTTGTAATTATTTCAAATGCCTACAAATTAATTTTAAAATCATTTGCAGAGTTAAAGAATAGTAAATAATAAATTTTGGAGAAATTATAATGAATGAAGTTAATTTGACTACTAATATGGATTTTGAAAGCAATAGCTTCCCTAAAGAACTTTCTTTGGAATTAGATAGTATCAAGACTTTTGGCTTCAAAACCAATATGAAGATAGTTGGATTTAAAGAAAAAACTAAGTTTGTTCCAGAAATTGATGAATCTTATTTATTTGATGAAGTAACAACTAAAGCAATACTTGCTGGTTTTTCATACAATAGAAGAGTTATGATACAAGGCTATCATGGGACTGGCAAATCCACACATATTGAACAAGTGGCAGCAAGGCTTAATTGGCCATGCGTTCGTGTTAACTTGGACAGCCATATAAGTAGATTAGATTTAATTGGTAAAGATGCTATTATTCTTAAAGATGGAAAACAAATAACAGAGTTTAAGGAAGGTGTTCTGCCATGGGCATTACAAAATCCTGTTGCTATAGTATTTGATGAATACGATGCTGGAAGAGCTGATGTTATGTTTGTAATCCAAAGAGTGCTTGAAGTCGCAGGCAAGCTTACATTACTAGATAATAATAGAGTAATTACCCCTCATCAAAATTTCCGACTTTTTGCAACAGCTAATACTGTTGGTTTAGGTGATACAACAGGTTTATATCATGGTACCCAACAGATAAATCAAGGTCAAATGGATAGATGGTCTATTGTTTCTACGTTAAATTATTTACCAACCGAAGCTGAAGAAAAAATAGTTATATCTAAAGTTCCAAATTTTAATAATCAAGAGGGACAAAAAACCATTAAATCTATGGTTGCTCTAGCAGAGTTAACTCGAAATGGATTTATGTCTGGTGATCTTTCAACTGTCATGTCTCCAAGAACAGTTATAACGTGGGCAGAAAATACTAATATTATAGAAGATATGGATCTAGCTTTTAAACTTACATTCCTAAATAAATGTGATGAAATGGAAAGGCCAATAGTATCTGAATATTATCAAAGATGTTTTGGTAGAGATTTAATTAATATAATTAATCCCAGTGATGATTAATAAGTATTAATATGGATGAAAAGATAAAACACTCTCAATTTCAACTTGCTACTGCTTCAACTTTAAAAGCTATTTCAGGTGAGGTTGCTAATGAAAGAGAAATAAAGTTTTCAGGGAATACAAGCCAATTATCTTCAAAGGAAATTAGACTTCCTCAGATTATAAAAGACTTAGATAAAGAAATGCTATCTAAAATTAGAGGTGAATCAGATCAAATCGCCCTAAAGATAAAACATCATGATCCTGTTTTACATTCAAAAACTACTCCTAGCTCTGATCTTTCATCTCAAATTTTCAAAATTGCAGAAGATTGCCGTATTGAAGCTGTGGGAACTAAAAAACTAGAGGGAACAAAAAATAATTTAAAAAAACTACTCGATAATAAATTTAAAGAAACAATCTTACCTGTTCCCGGAAGTGATAATAAAGAAGCTTTAGTAAATGCTTTACATCTCGTAATAAGAGAAAAAATAACTGGGTCTAAAGCTCCTGACAATACACTAATTCCTTTAGAAAAATGGCGCCCTTGGATTAATAGTAGAATTGGTAACTTATTAAATCAATTGTCAGAAAATATAGAAAATCAAGAAATTTTTGGAAAAAAAACTAAAGAACTATTAACTGCTTTACAAGCAGAAATAGGTGAACATGATACAAACAATGATGGTGATAGTGAGGATAATAACGAAGATAATAACTCTGACGAAAATGACAATGAAGAAAATGATTCTTCTGCTCAAGGTGAATCTGACGATGACCAAGAAGCAGGTCTAGACGGTGGAAGTGATTCCAATGACGATCAAAGTGAAATGGAAGGAGAAACACAAGATTCTGATATGGAAAGTCAGGATGGAGATGGTGAAGGTGAGTTTGAAGCAAATCCACTAAAAGGACATAACTCTGATAAAAATAAAGTGAATTACAACTATGAAGTATTTACTTCTAAATATGATGAAATTGTAAATGCTACAGACCTTTGTGAAGAAGATGAATTGATAAGACTAAGAGGTACTTTAGATAAACAACTTGAAAATATGCAAGGCACTATTGCAAGATTAGCTAATAAACTTCAAAGAAAGTTACAAGCTAGACAAAACAGGTCTTGGAACTTTGATCTTGAAGAGGGAATGTTAGATGCATCAAAACTAGCTCGAATTATTACTCAACCCCTATTTCCTCTTTCATATAAGCAAGAAAAAGATATGAAATTTAGAGATACAATTGTTACTTTACTTATAGATAATTCTGGATCTATGAGAGGTAGACCTATAACAATAGCTGCTATCTGTGCAGATATAATGGCAAGGACTCTTGAGCGATGCGGAGTAAAGGTTGAGATCCTTGGATTTACCACTAAAGCCTGGAAAGGTGGTCAATCTAGAGAGCAATGGATTAACGATGGGAAACCATCTTATCCAGGTAGATTAAATGATCTAAGGCATATTATTTATAAAGCAGCAGACGCACCTTGGCGAAGATCCAAAAATTCCTTAGGCTTAATGCTTAGAGAGGGTATTCTTAAAGAGAATATAGACGGCGAGGCATTAATGTGGGCACACGAAAGACTTTTAGGAAGATTAGAAGATAGAAAGATACTCATGGTAATTAGTGATGGCGCCCCGGTTGACGATACCACTCTATCTTCAAATAGTGGTAACTACCTAGAACAACACTTAAAACAAGTTATTGCTTACATTGAGAGCAAGTCACCCATTGAGTTAGTTGCAATTGGCATAGGTCACGATGTTACAAGATATTATAATAAAGCTGTTACTTTAACTGATGCAGAACAACTTGGTGGGGCTTTAACAGAACAATTAGCTGATCTTTTCAACGAAGAAGAAAATTAAATATTTGAAGACGCTTTTTTATCTGCTTTAATAATTGTTTTTTTAATCACCTGAGCCTCAGGAGCTAAAACTCTATTACTGGATTTCATTAAATAATTATCTAGGCCACCATTTTTTTCAACAGTTTTTAATGAACGAACGCAAACTTTCATGCTAATGAATTTGTCTAAAATCTTACTGTACAATTTAACGTTTTGAAGATTAGGCAAAAACTTTCTTCTCGTTCTATTTTTTGCATCACTTACGTTATTGCCACTCATAACACTTTTACCAGAAATTTCACAGACTCTAGACATAATCTATCCTTATTAATAATCAAAATTTTTTATAGTTTAAAGACATATAAACGTCAAGCAAAATACCTTTTATCAATTAACAGAATTAACCAAAACCGTGTTTAGCAATTGTTAAAGCTTCATTGGCATTTTTTGCAAGACCCTTTATCTTAATAAGATCTTTTATTTTATCACGATACATTAACTTAATAATGCCTTTATTAATCTTATTAGCAATACCTGGGCCTTCATAGGTTATAGATGAATAAAGTTGAACTAAATCGGCTCCACATAATATTTTAGCATAAGCTGTGAAGTGATCTGACACACCGCCAACCGCAATTAAATGCAAATTCAATTTATTAGTAACAATAATTTGATTTGCTTGAGCTAATAAATTTGTAGACTTTAAAAATAAAGGTTCTCCTGACAGACCACCAGATTCGTGAATGTTTTTTGATTTCAAACAAGCTTTTCTTTCAAGAGTTGTATTAGAGATTATTAGCCCTGAAATATTTTGTGCACTTGATATTTTAATAATATTTTTTAACATATTCAAATCAATATCTGGGGCTATTTTAATAAAAACTGGTAACTTTGAATTAGTTAACTTTGAATCAGTTATACCTTTATTAACAGCCTCTATAACTTCTTTTAGAGATTTTGTTTCATGAAAATCTCTTAAATTAGGCGTATTAGGGGATGATATATTTATAGATATAAAATCTGAAAATTCAGATAATTCCTTTGATAATATTCTATAATCATTAACTCTATTATGACTATCTTTATTTGGCCCTATATTAATTCCAAGAATAAAATTGCTGCCAATTGGGAAAAGATTTCTATATTTAATCAAATTCTGTTTTGCTGCAACCATACCTATGTTGTTAAAACCATTTCTGTTAATAATAGCTTTATCCTTAGTTAGCCTAAATACTCTAGGCTTAGGATTGCCATACTGAGGAAGAGGTGTAATTGTTCCAACTTCACAAAAACCAAAATTAAGAGAATGCAAACTTTTTATAGCCTCTGCATTTTTATCAAAACCAGCAGCTAAACCAATTGGATTAATGAAATTTAGTGATGAAATACTTGTCGGTATTTTTACATTATTAAATCTCGGGTGTATACCTAGCCTAAAGGCTAACAAACTGACTTTATGAGCAATTTCCGGATCTAATTTACGTACAAAATAAGTTATAAATTTCCAAATCATTATGAACCTATTATTTTTCTAAATTACCTTGCAAGACATTTTCTAACAAATTTTTAGTTGCATTAATGCCATATAATTTTATAAAACTCCCCATTCTAGGACCTTCAGATTGACCTAAAACAGTTTCATAAAGACCCTTAAACCAGTCACGTAGATTTTCATATTCTAACTTCTTACCAATAGAAAATATTATAGATTGAATTTCATCTGATGTAGCACTGTCATTAATATTTGATAAAGCTTCAATTAGCTCTAAAATACCTTTTTGTTCTTTAGAATTAGGCAATCTGTATTTTTTAGTAGGTGCAATTTTTTCATTATAATAATTAACTGCCAAAGTTATTATAGTGTCTAGTTCTTCATTTCTACTTAAATCTGGAGCATAAGTTAATATATACCCCCATATTATATCTATATCTTCTGCATGGCACACAGAAGCTAAATTTAACAGTAAAGTAAAAGTAAGAGGGAAGTCTAAATGGGGAGCCTGACCTCTATGAAGATGCCAAATAGGATTATCAATTTTTTTATCTATTTCTTGTTCATTGAATTTTTTCAGATGAGAAAAATACTCGTCAGTAGTTTTAGGAATAATATCAAAATGAAGTCTTTTTGCTCTTTTTGGATTAGTGTACATAAACAAACTTAAAGACTCTGGCGTACCGTATCTCAGCCACTCTTCAATGGATAAGCCGTTGCCTTTAGATTTAGAAATTTTTTCACCTTTACTATCAAGAAAAAGTTCATAAGAAAAACCCGAAGGCGGCGATTTTCCAAGAACCTTAAGAATTCTACTGGAAAGGACTACACTTTCAGACAAATCTTTGCCCGCCATTTCATAATCCACGCCTAATGCAAACCATCTCATAGCCCAATCACATTTCCATTGTAGCTTACAAGCCCCTCCTAATATTGACACAGTTATCAGATCTTGAGTATCTGGATCTAAATAAGTAACTGTATAATCATCTAAATTAAAAGAGGTAATATTTACTTGTAAAACTTTACCTGTATTAGGACATATTGGTAAAAAAGGACTATATGTCTCTTGTCTTTCTTTACCAAGAGTAGGCATAATTATATTTTTTATCTTTTCATAGTTTTCTAAAATTTTTTTCAGAGCCTGATCAAATTTTCCAGTTTTATAACAGTCAGTTGCTGATATAAATTCGTAATCAAAAGAAAACTGATCTAAAAACTCTATTAACTTATTATTATTATAAGTTCCAAAACTATTATATTTATTAAATGGATCTGGAACCTGCGTTAATGGTTGATCAATATACTTTGCAAGTAGATCTTTATTTGGAACATTTTCTGGTACCTTACGAAAACCATCCATATCATCAGAGAAACATACTAACTTTGTTGATCTACCAGTTAAAACATTAAAGGCATATTGTACCATATTAGTCCTAGAAACCTCTCCAAAGGTTCCAATATGAGGTAATCCTGAAGGACCATAACCAGTTTCAAATAAAACTGGGTTATCCTTAGACAGTCCAGCTGAAGAATTTAACCTAACAAGTCTATCCCTTAATGATCTAGCTTCTATAAATGGCCAAGAATTAGATATTTCTGCTAATTTCTGAATTTCAATATCATTCACAATTTTTATCTTTATATAGAATTTATACCATTGCTAACTTAGAAATTATTAACACGCAACTATTTAAACAATTTAATAAAAAATACCCTCCTACTTGGAGTAGGAAGGTATTTTTAATATTATTTATGTGAGCAAAGCTTACATCATGCCAGGCATTCCGCCCATGCCGCCCATGCCGCCCATGCCGCCCATGCCGCCCATGTCTGGCATTCCACCACCAGCAGCGCCACCAGCAGGCTCAGGTCTGTCAGCAACCATAGCCTCGGTTGTAATTAATAAACCTGCAACAGAAGCTGCATTTTGTAAAGCTGATCTCACAACCTTAGTAGGATCAATAACACCAGCTTTAACTAGATCAGTAAACTCACCTGTTTGAGCATTAAAACCATAGTTGGCATCTGTTGATTCTAAGAGCTTACCAACAATTACTGCACCGTCTTGCCCAGCATTGTCTGCAATCTGTTTTGCAGGTGCTTTAAGAGCTCTTCTGACAATATCAATACCAACTTTTTGATCAGGGTTATCAAATTTAACTTTGTCCAATGCGGGTATTGCTTTAACAAAAACTACACCGCCTCCAGGAACAATGCCTTCTTCAACAGCTGCTCTTGTAGCATGCATAGCGTCATCAACACGATCTTTACGCTCTTTAACTTCAATTTCTGTAGCTCCACCAACTTTGATAACAGCCACGCCACCAGCTAATTTTGCAAGACGTTCTTGCAACTTTTCTTTGTCATAGTCAGATGTTGTTTCTTCTATCTGAGCTCTGATTTGGTTACATCTAGCTGCAATATCATCTTTTGATCCCGCGCCGTCAATAATTGTAGTCTCTTCCTTAGTTACTTCAACACGTTTTGCAGTACCTAACATTTCAAGAGTTACGTTATCAAGCTTAATACCTAAGTCTTCTGAAATTAAATCACCTTTACAAAGGATAGCTATATCTTCTAACATAGCTTTTCTTCTATCACCAAATCCTGGAGCTTTAACTGCAGCAATCTTTAAACCACCTCTTAGTTTATTTACAACTAAGGTGGCAAGAGCTTCACCCTCAACATCTTCCGCTATAATAAGAAGAGGTTTTCCAGACTGAACAACTTTTTCAAGAACAGGTAGCATTTCTTGCAAGTTTGCTAACTTCTTCTCAAATAAAAGTATATAAGGATCTTCCATTACAACTTTCATTTTATCAGCGTCAGTAATGAAATAAGGTGATAAGTATCCTCTATCAAATTGCATTCCTTCTACAACATCAAGCTCTGTCGCAAGAGTTTTAGCTTCTTCAACAGTAATAACTCCTTCATTTCCTACTTTATCCATAGCTTTTGCAATCATGTTACCAATATCGCTTTCGCCATTAGCAGACAATGTTCCAACTTGAGCTACTTCAGCATTCGTAGAAATTTTACTTGTACGTGTTTCTAAATCAGCAACAACTGCTTCGATTGCTAAGTCAATTCCTCTTTTTAAATCCATAGGATTTAATCCTGCAGCAACAGCTTTTGAACCTTCTTTTACAATTGCCTGAGCTAAAACGGTTGCTGTAGTAGTTCCGTCTCCAGCTACATCATTTGCTTTAGAAGCAACTTCTCTAACCATTTGTGCACCCATATTTTGAAACTTATCTTTAAGTTCAATTTCTTTAGCAACTGTTACACCATCTTTTGTAATTCTTGGAGCACCAAAAGCTTTATCAATAACAACATTTCTACCTTTTGGGCCCAATGTAACTTTTACAGCTTCAGCTAGAATATCAACGCCTTCTAACATTCTTGCTCGTGCATCCGCACCAAACTTGACTTCTTTAGCAGCCATTTTATCGTCCTTTCAAATTATAATTTTTTTTAAATCTATGAGTTATATTTAACCCATAATTCCCATAATATCGCTTTCTTTCATGATCAAAAGATCTTGTCCATCAAGCTTAACCTCTGTACCGGACCATTTTCCAAACAGAACAACATCACCTTGTTTAACATCCAAAGGTTGAACTTTTCCTGTTTCGTCACGAGCTCCAGAACCTGCTGCAACTATTTTTCCTTGCATTGGCTTTTCTTGAGCTGAATCTGGAATAATGATTCCACTTGCAGTTTTTTCTTCTGCTTCGAGACGTTCTACAACTACTCGATCGTGAAGTGGCCTAAACTTCATGCCTTTTCTCCTTATTTAAATAAAGTTAAATTTAAAGACAATAATATTGTCAACTGAACTACAAATAGTAAATCGTTTGTCATCTTTCAAGATTAAATAAAAAAAATTTTATAATGATTGTTTTTTTATATATTTTAACCATTTATAAATTATGGAAAACAAAATTAAATCTCATGATAATCTAACCCATAATTATGTTCCTAAGTACATATCATCATGGCTCATAATTACTATAATTATGGTCATTATGATGATCATAATTGGAGGAATTACCAGGTTAACAGATTCTGGCTTATCTATGGTCGAATGGAGACCTCTAATTGGATTTATCCCACCTATGGATGATAATGAGTGGAATAGAATTTTTGGTTTATATATGATTTCTCCAGAATATATTTTTAAGAACAATGGAATGAGCTTAACAGATTTTAAAGAAATTTATTTTTGGGAATATTTTCATAGATTGTGGGGACGGCTTATAGGGATAATATTTATAGTTCCTTTCATTTATTTTATGATTATAAGATCGATTCCTAAGTTTTTAATTAAAAGAATGATTTTTATTTTTTTTCTTGGAGGTCTTCAAGGCTTAATAGGTTGGTGGATGGTGAAATCTGGTCTGGTCAATGACCCTACAGTTTCCCAATATCGGTTAACTATTCACCTGTCTAACGCTTTTTTAATCTTATTCCTTTTAACCTGGTCTGTTCTTGACCTACAAGAAGGATCAGTAAAAATTAAATTAAACTTTAGTTTTTTCATTTTGTTACTTTTATCTATAACAATTATTGCAGGTGCTTTTGTTGCAGGTATGGATGCAGGTTTAATGTACAATGAATACCCTTTAATGGGGAATAGTTTTATCCCAGAGAATTATGGTGAATATTATCTCCTTGATCCTTTTGAAAATCCAGCTTCAGCTCAATTTCACCATCGTCATCTAGCTCTATTAACTTTAATATCTATAATTATATTTGCTTTTAAGAATTATAGAATATGTAATGACCTTAAAATGAGAAAAATTGTTTTATTAATGGGAATTATAGTAACGTTTCAATTTTTATTAGGAATTATAACTTTAATAAATATGGTTCCTGTCCATTTAGGTGCACTGCACCAGACAGGAGCAATATTATTATTTTTGTTTGTTACTGTCGGAATACACAGAAGATATTTATTAACAGAATAATTAATTCAATTTAATTTTATTATCTAATTTTATACCAAGTTCTTTGAGCTGAATCTCATTAATATCACTTGGAGCGTTCATCATTAAATCTTCTGCTTTACCTGTCATAGGAAATAAAATTACTTCTCTAATATTAGGCTCATCTGCTAAAAGCATTACAATTCTATCAATACCTGGGGCTATACCACCATGAGGAGGCGCGCCAAACTTAAAAGCATTTATTAAACCAGGGAATTTGTTGTCGACAACTTCAGACTTATGGCCTGCAATTTCAAAAGCTTTATACATAATTTCTGGCACATGGTTTCTTATAGCACCTGATGATAACTCTATTCCATTACATACCAGATCATATTGATAAGCTAATATATCAAGTGGATTTTTATTATTAAGTGCATCCATTCCACCTTGAGGCATAGAAAAGGGATTGTGTGAAAATTCAATTTTACCAGTACTGTCATCTTTTTCAAACATAGGATAATCAACTATCCAGCAAAATTTAAATACATCTTCTTCAATTAAATTTTGATCTTTTGCTATCTTAACTCTAGCTTTACCTGCTAAATTTGCAGCCTCTGTATCATTTGAGCATGCAAAAAATAATGCATCGCCATCTTTTAAATTAAATAATTTTTTCATATTCATAGAGTCATCTATTCCAAGAGCATTAGCAATAGGACCTTTTGCTGTATTTTCATTGTAAATAATATATCCCATGCCCGGAGCTCCCTCAGATTGAGCCCAGCTATTCATTCTGTCTGCCACAGATCGAGATCCACATCCTGGTCCAGGAATTGCTCTAACTACCGAACCTTTATCTATAGATTTTGCAAATATACTAAATCCTGATCCTTTAAATACACCTGTGACATCTTTAATTTCTATTTCGAACCTTAAATCTGGTTTATCATTCCCATATTTTAACATTGAATCTCTATATGTAATCTTAGGAAATAATTTATCGATTTTTTTAGTCGAAAATTTTTCGAAAACTTCTCTAATAACTGGATCAACTGCTTCAAAAACATCTTCTTGCTCAACATATGACATCTCTAAATCTAATTGATAAAATTCTCCTGGAGACCTATCGGCTCTACTATCTTCATCTCTAAAACAAGGTGCAATCTGAAAATATTTATCAAAACCAGAAACCATAATAAGTTGTTTGAATTGTTGAGGAGCTTGAGGCAAGGCATAGAATTTACCTTTATTTAATCTAGAAGGCACTAAAAAATCCCTTGCTCCTTCTGGGCTAGAAGCAGTTAGGATAGGTGTTTGAAATTCAACGAACCCTAATTCTAACATTTTATTTCTAATAGTCTGTATAACGTTCGATCTTAAGATTATATTTGCATGAGGTCTATTTCTTCTTAAATCAAGGTATCTAAATTTCAATCTAGTTTCTTCACCATAATCTTCATCAGAATTGACTTGCAATGGTAATGTTTCTGCTTTTGATAGAATATCCAAACCAGATAAGTTAACTTCTATATCACCCGTTGGTAAATTTTTGTTTTTTGTTTCAATTGACCTCTCAATTACTGTTCCAGTTATTGTTATTACACTTTCAAGAGATATGTTCTCAATAGTTTTAAAATTTTCGTTAGTTGAATCTACTACTACTTGAGTTAAACCAAAATGATCTCTTAAATCTATAAATATTAACTGTCCATGATCACGTTTTCTATGAACCCATCCAGATAATCTAACAACCTCATTTACATCTTGATGA
>CAZFKZ010000003.1:38214-96192 GCA_964519035.1 uncultured Rhodobacterales bacterium
ACGTTTTCTATGAACCCATCCAGATAATCTAACAACCTCATTTACATCTTGATGATTAAGTTCATGACACTTATGCGTTCTGTATTTATGCATTTTATAATTTCCTATGATCTTTAATTTGATGAGTTTTTGAAAATTGCTCTGTTCTTAATCTCTTTTAAAACATGTCTAACTTGTTTGTTATCTATTTGAGACCACATGGCAATTTCATGACCTGTTCGTAAACAGCCAATACAAAAACCAGTCTCAATATCCAATTTGCACAAACCAATACAAGGACTCATTTTATTTATATATTTTTTTTTAGTCACAATAATTCCATGATTATTTTTTAGTTTCTAAAATTGCTTGAGCTAACATGTCTAAAAGTATTGATATCCCTGCCTCACCACTTGTTGCTGTGATCAAGTTTTTATCTCTGACAGTCGCATCATCTATAATTTCTGCACCTGCTGCTATTAAAAGAGCACTATCAGCGTCTGATGCTGCAATCTTTCTTTCCTTCGCAGCATCAATGGTAGTTAATAGCATTGTAGAGACACCAGCTAGAGCTACAGGTTCATCTTCTCTTAAGAACGCTCTTAATATTCTTCTTGCATGAAGATCGTTACTTAATGTATCGATCTGATGAGATCCTCCAGGCACAATTAAAGCGTCATAGTCAATTGCGAGAGTTTCTGACAGGGACTGATCAACTGGATAAGATAAACCCCAATCGTTTGAAGCCCAGCCATTTGTAGTTCCACTATCTCTAGAAATAATAGTGTACGTAGCTTTAGCTGCTAACAATGTTTTTTGGATAATTAAAAATTGTTCTTCATTAAAACCACTCGCAACCATGATGGCAATTTTTTTTCCCTTAAAGGCTGATGCGTTAGACAAAATTTTCTCCTAAATAATATATATTCGTTCTATAAAAGATTTAAGTTAAATTTTCAAGCAATGTAAATAAATTTAGAAACTCCATTTATTAAATTTTTTGTTTGTATAGGTAATTATTAGCAATATTAATATTGGTAAAATTATCTGAAAAACCGTTGCCACACCTAAGTCTTGTCGTGAACCACTAAGAGCTAAGTTTAAAGTTTCGACTGTTAAAGTTGTTATTCTTCCAGCACCGATAAAATAAACAGGTGTGTATAGAGACAAAGAAATAATTATACCAATTGCAAAAGAGGTTAATATTGAAGAACTAATTAGAGGAATTTTAATTAAAAATAATCTTTGTAGCCTAGACTTACCTAAACTAGATGCAAGATATAAATATTGTTTATTTATATCTCTGAAAGCTGGGCCTAATAAAATAAAACAATAAGGTAAAACATATAAAATTTCTACCCATACAAGAGAGATTAGATAACTTTGCAAACCTATTTTAATTAAAAAGCTTTGAAGCCCAATTAAGAAAGATATTTGTGGAATAAATAATGGAAGAAATATCAAGCCCTCGAAGTAAGATTTTTTAATATTCAAGTAATCACATAATTCTATCCATAAAATGATAATAAAAACTGATGAAAATGAGACTAAAAATGCTATATATAAAGTCGTTAAAATCATAATTTCATTTGTTTTTAAGAAGTTGATAAGTTGAATTAAAGAATATTTATTTGGCAATATATCAGGAAAATACCAGTCCTGCCCTATTGCCCAAAAAATAGAATTTAACAAGCCTATAATTGATAATAATATCAAAGAAACTGCTAGAAAATATAAATATTGTCCTATAATAAAATTTTTTCGTGGTAAAAATTTTATTATAAACAAAAACATGAATTGTGTTTTAAACACTATTTCTACTTTGTTCCAAATCAACATAATAATAAGTATTATTAACATTTGGACTAAAGCTAAACTAGATGCAGCAAAAATTGCATCAAATTCAAATGATTGGTATACTTGTAGTATCCTTATGGACAACGTACTAGGTGTTGTAGGAGCTAGAATTAAAGCCATATCTATTACTGAAGAAGAAAAAGCTATGACAATAAATATTACTAACTTTATTCGTTGATATATTATAGGAAATAACAACAACCACCAAGTTGAAAATGTTGAATGCTGTAAAGATCTTCCAACTTTAAATATTTTTCTTGATGGGAACTGTTCTAAGGCAGCTATTGAGGTTAATAAAAAAAAAGGTATTTCTTTGAGTGTTAATCCTAAAATCAAAGACAAGCCATATTGATCTGGAATGAGATAAAATTCTGGAGGTCTATCAAATCCAGTTAACCAAGGTGATAAAATTCTAACTATTAAACCACTTGAAGACATCAAAAAAAGCAAACCAACGGCCATGGTTAAATGAGGCAAAGCTAGTAGAGGTGATATTAAAATCTTGAGATAGTAAAATATTTTAGTGTCATATATATAAATAAGAATTATTTGTGAAAATAGTAATGCAAATATAGTAGAGAAAACACCTGAAGAAAATGAGAGTAACGAAGATTGCATTATTCCAGGGATAGAAAATAGTTCTATAAAGAATTTAAAAGAAAAACTGTTGCCACCTAAGGTTGGGAAATATCCAAATGCAGGAAATATCACACCTAAAATACCAAAAAAAGTTGGAGATATAATAATTAAACCAAGTAAAATTAAACAAATTTTTAAAGTTTTAGTATACAATTTCTTTATTAACTATTTTCTAACACCATATTTTTTTATCCATTGATTTTCTATGATTTTTACCCATGAAGGGTGAAGTTCTGCTAATTTATTCTGAAGTTCATTATTACCCAAAGTTGCCACACCTCTTGGAAGTTTGTTAAATTTAATTTTAAAATCTAAATTTAATTTATTTATTGATAAAACACTTGGATCACCCCAAATATTTTTATTTTGCTTTTTTAACTGAGCTTCTGGAGAAATTAAAAAATTAATAAAGACTTTAGAAGCTTCTTTTACAGAAGAATTATATGGTATGGACAAGAAATGAACATTGGCCAAAGTTCCACCTTTGTGAATATAGCTTCTAATAGTGTTTGGTAACTTTCCTTCAGAGATAGCATTTGAAGCATGAGCAATGTTAAACGCCATACCGATATCAATTTCTCTGTCTGCTACTAATTGTGTAAGTGCAGAATAGTTAGCAGGATAACCTTTTCCTTCTCTCCAGAGAAATGGAGTTACCTCGTCTAGCCAAGACCATAATGTATTCAATAAAATTTGATGTTTTTGTTCAATATATTTTGATTGTAAAACAGATTTATCTTGCGTTAACTCAATTAAAATTTGTTTTAAAAAGCTTGTTCCAACAAAATCTGGTGGCTGAGGAAACGTAAAACGTCCCTTATTTTTTAAAATGTATTTTTTTAATTCTTTAGCTGATTTAGGAGGAGATGAGATATACTTTGTATCATAATAAAAGTTTAATTGTGCAACTCCCCATGGCATTTCCATTCCTCTGGTATTTATACCAAAATCATTTAATAAACCTGGGTTATTTGCAAAATTCATATTTTTAGTATTTGGTAATTTAAATATCCAGCTATTTTCTATGAGTAATTTATTTTTCTGCATAAAAGAAAAATTTTCTCCATTGATCCAAACTAAGTCGACAGCTCCTTTGTTATTTTTACCTGCGTTTTTTTCTGACAATATTCTTGAAACAACATTCGATGTATCTGAAATTTTTACATGTTTGACTTTAATGTTATAATTTTTTTTTACTTCTTTAGAGGCCCAATCTATATAAGAGTTTATATTTTTAGCACCACCCCAAGCATGAAAGTATATAGTTTGACCAGATGCTTTTTTAAGTGTTTTTTTCCAGTCAATATTCTGATTAAAAGCACTTTCTAATAAGTGATCTTTTTTTTCAAAAGAGTAAGCAGGAAAAACAAATATAAAAATCAGTAAAGTATATATAAACTTAAAAAAAATATGATTGAAGTTACTTATAATTTTTTTATTTTTCATTTAATATTTATCCTTTTCTTTCATATAAGATCAAGTATGATCATAATATATAATAGACAAAATTTTCATTTTAACTATAGTAACACTTATAATATATTTACATTTATCACACATTATAAAAATTGAGTTAGAAAACATATGAATGCATTATTGATATTAATGAATGAAATAATATCACTGTATCTCTATACCTTATTTGCTTACGTAGTAATGGGTCTGTTGATTCAATTTCAATTAATTAATAGTCATAATAAATTAATAAGCACGATTTTTCGTGCTCTTTTGAGTGTGCATGAGCCTCTTCTTGGCAAAATAAGAAGATATATTCCCTTCTTATCTGGAATTGATTTTTCACCTGTAATAGTAATATTATTACTAAGTTTTGTAAAAAATTTACTTAATGATTTTAGACTAGGTTTATAAAAAGTAATTAATGATAAAAAACAGTAAAATCATAGATGGGAAACTGCATGCTCAAAATTTACTTAAAAAACTAAAGCCATTCGGCGTTAAGTATTTTGAAAAATTTGGGAGAAAACCTAGCCTAGCTGTTATTTTGTTGGGCGATAATCCAGCAAGTCAGATTTATGTAAAAAACAAGATAAGAATTTCTCGAGATAATAATATTAAGTCTACAGAAATTTTATTCCCTAATGATATTTCTGAGAATAAATTATTAGATAAAATTATTGAACTAAATAAAAATAATAGTATTGATGGAATTTTAGTACAGCTTCCTCTTCCTAAACATATTTCTGAAAAAATAATAATTAATACTATAGACCCTGAAAAAGATGTAGATGGATTCCACCCAAAAAATTTTGGTAATTTACTTATGGGGAACTCTAATTTAGTTCCTTGTACGCCGTTAGGTTGTATTTATATGCTTAAGAATGAACTGACTAATTTGAATGGTAAACATGCAGTTATTATTGGGAGGTCTAATATTGTTGGAAAACCAATGGCATCACTATTATTATCGTCTAACTGCACAGTAACCGTTACTCACTCTAAAACCAAAAATCTTGATGATATATGTAAACGAGCAGATATTTTAGTAGCCGCCATTGGGAGGCCTGCAATGATTAATGAAAATTATATTAAAGAAAATGCTATAGTTATAGATGTTGGCATTAATAGAGTTGAAAATAATAATCATAAATTATCTCAAAAAAAGTATACCTTAGTTGGTGATGTTGATTATGACAGAGTAATAGATAAAGTTAGTAAAATAACTCCAGTACCAGGTGGTGTTGGACCAATGACTATCGCATGCCTGATGCACAACACTCTCAAGGCAGCCTTCCTTAGAAAGAAGGAAAATTTTATTAGTATAATAGAAGGTGTTTGATACATGGATTGGTATAATGTTTTATTGTTTATATCGTTATTATTAGTTGTCTTGGTTCTTGCATGGGGGTTAATAACTATGGCTAGAGGAGGCGAGTACAATAAATCTAAAAGCAATATGCTAATGAGATATCGTATTATTTTTCAAGCCATAGCCATACTAATTTTTGTTTGTTTATTATTATATAAGAGGTCTACTAATGGTTAAGTTAAATAAAATTTATACAAAAACAGGTGATAAAGGAACTACTGGACTTACTGATGGTAGCCGCGTTTCAAAACACTCTCTCAGGCCAGAGGCATATGGAACTGTAGATGAATTAAATTCTACACTAGGGCTTGTTTATTTTCATATAGACGAAAAATATCTTGAGATTAAAAATTTAATAAAAGAAATCCAAAATGATCTATTTGATTTAGGAGCTGACTTATCAACTCCAATTTCAAAAACAAAGCCAAAATATCCACCACTTAGGGTCAATGCAAAACAGGTAATTAAACTTGAGAAAAATATTGATAAATTTAATGCTGATTTAAAGCCTCTGAATTCATTTATATTACCTGGTGGATCTAAAGTGTCTTCTTGGTTACATTTGAGCAGAACCGTGGCAAGAAGAGCTGAACGAATTGTTTCTTCATTATCAAGTAAAGAAGAAATAAATAATCAATCATTAATTTATTTAAATCGATTATCAGACTTGCTCTTTGTTTTAGGTAGAGTTATGAATGAAAATGGATTAAATGATATTTTGTGGGTTCCAGGTTTAAATCAAGACTAATTTTAGTAAAGTATTTTAAGGAGAATAATTTGAAAATTCTAGTGCCAGTTAAGAGAGTAGTAGATTATAATGTTAAAGTAAGAGTTAAAAACGATAACTCAGGCGTTGAATTAGATAACGTAAAAATGTCTATGAATCCTTTTGATGAGATTGCAGTTGAAGAAGCTTTGAGGCTTAAAGAAAAAGGTATAGCTGCAGAAGTTGTTGCTATTTCTATAGGAGCAACTCAAGTTCAGGAAACTATAAGGAATGCACTTGCAATGGGAGCTGACTCAGGTATTTTTGTTGAATTTAATGATCATTTAGAGCCCCTAAATGTAGCTAAAATAATTTCATGTATTGCTAAAAAAGAACACATTGATTTGATAATCTTGGGTAAACAAGCTATTGATGATGACATGAATGCTACTGGGCAGATGATAGCAGCTATGTTAAATTGGCCACAAGCTACATTTGCAAGCAAAGTTGAAATTACAGACAAAATAGCAAAGGTAAGCAGGGAAGTTGATGGTGGAACAGAAAATATTGAAATTAATTTACCAGCAATCATAACTTCAGATTTAAGATTAAATGAACCGAGGTATGCAAGTCTTCCTAATATAATGAAAGCTAAGAAAAAACCAATAAATGAAATCAAACTTGATGATCTTAATTTAAATATTAAACAAAGATTAGATATTTTAAAAGTTGAAGAACCTTCAAAAAGACAATCAGGAATAATGCTTAAGACGGTTGAAGAATTAGTGGAAAAGTTAAGAGACGAAGCCAAAGTTATATAAATAGAGGATAATAAAATGAATGTATTGGTAATAGCCGAACACAATAATGCTGAAATTCTCCCTGCCACTTTCAATACTGTTAACGCAGCCAAACAAATTGGATCTGTTGACTTGTTTGTTATAGGAAACAATTGCGAAAACGCAGTAAATACTGGAAGCAAAATTGATGGTTTAAATAAAGTTTTATTTTGCAATGATAAAGTTTATGAACACGCTTTAGCTGAAAATATTTCTACATTAATTCAATCAATATCTAAAGATTATACACATATATTATTTGCAAGCACCGCTAGTGGTAAAAATACAGCTCCACGATTAGCTGCTTTGTTAGATGTTATGATAATACCAGATGTTATAGAAATAATAGATGACTCAACTTTTAAAAGACCCATATATGCAGGTAATGCAATAGCAACATGTAAAAGTAATGACATGTGTAAAATTTTAACAATTAGGACTACCGCATTTGAAAAGGCATCAATATCTGATAAAGAAGTTATTCAGACTAAAATTCCAAGTGTAGAGCAATTTAATTTGTCTAAATATATCAATTCTGAACTTTCTAAGAATGAACGACCCGAGTTAACAGCTGCAGACATAGTCGTTTCTGGAGGCCGAGGCCTTGGCTCGGGAGAAAACTTTGCAGTTCTTGAAAAACTTGCAGATAAATTAGGTGCCGCAATGGGAGCAAGTAGAGCTGCAGTTGACGCAGGATATGTGCCTAACGACTGGCAAGTTGGACAAACTGGCAAGGTTGTTGCTCCTGATCTTTATATAGCAGCTGGGATCTCTGGAGCTATTCAGCATTTAGCTGGAATGAAAGATAGTAAGGTTATTGTGGCCATTAATAAAGACGAGGAGGCACCGATCTTTACAGTATCTGATTATGGTCTTGCTGATGATTTATTTAAAGCTATCCCAGAAATGGAAAAGTTAATCGATTAAATTCACAATCTTTTTAACAACTTTATCTTCAGCCCATTTTAAAATACCTTCATGTTTTGAAATAATAAATCCATTTTTATCTATCAAAATTGTAGTTGGAATACCTCTTAATTTTAAAGCCTTGTATAATTCCTTCTTTTTGTCAAAAAAGCTTGTTAAATCAGATCCATTATTTTTAGATAAAAATATTAACTGATCTTTTATATTCTTTTTATCAATAGAAATTGTTATCACGTCAATTTTATATTTATGAAGTTTTAACTTTAGTAAACTTAGATCAGGCAACTCTTTCTTACATGGCAAACACCAAGTAGCCCAAAAGTTTATCACGTAGCCATTTTGATTAGAAATATCATTAAATTTGAAAAGATAAGATTTTCCTTTGTCGTCTAATATAGATATGTTTGGAAACTTTTCTTTTATATCTAATTTTTTTAAATGGACTTCAGCCATTAAATTTTGACTAAAAAACACAAAAAGTAAAATAATTAATATTCTTTTTTTAATTATTATTATATTCATACTAAGCCTTAATAAAATAAGATGAAAAAAATTATATAGATACTATAGACTATTATAATATAACATATGAACTTAATTATATAAGACAGACGATAAAATGAAAAAAAATGATATAAGTAAAACTAATAGTAGTTCAATATGGGGAGGAAGGTTTACCTCTACTACTAATGCGTCAATGGAAGAATTCAATTCTTCAATCCAATTTGACCAAAAACTTTATCTAGAAGATATCGAATGCTCTATTGCTCATGCAGAAATGTTATCTAGACAAAAAATTATTTCTAAAAAAGATTTTCTATTAATTAAATCTGGTCTCGATCAGATTAAAAAAGAGATTTCTAATAATGAATTTTCATTTTCTATTAAGTTAGAAGATATTCACATGAATATAGAAACTCGTTTAGTAAAAATAATCGGAGATCCAGGAAAAAGACTTCATACTGCTCGTTCAAGAAATGATCAAGTTGCTACTGACATTAAGTTGTGGTTAAGAAAAAGAATAGATGAAATTGAATTAAAGATCAAAAAGCTTCAAGCAACATTAATCGATAAATCCGAACTTTATTATGATTTATTAATGCCTGGTTATACCCATTTGCAGGTAGCTCAACCTGTTACTTTTGGACACCATCTTCTTGCCTATGTTGAAATGTTGGGAAGAGATAGAAGCAGGCTTTTAGACTGTAGAAAAAGATTAAACGAATTACCACTTGGTTCAGCTGCTTTGGCTGGGACAAGCTATCCTATTGACAGACATTTTGTTTCAAAAAAACTGAATTTTGACAAACCTACAGAAAACTCTATGGATGCTGTTTCCGATAGAGACTTTGCAGTAGAGTTTATGTCATCAGCGTCTTTAATAGCGATACATTTATCAAGATTAGCGGAAGAGCTAGTTATTTGGTCCTCAGACAGATTTAATTTTGTAAAATTGCCAGAGAATTTTACAACTGGTTCAAGTATTATGCCTCAAAAAAGAAATCCTGACGCAGCTGAGTTAATTAGAGCGAAACCAGGAAGAATTTTTGGGAATTTAATAAACCTTATGACAGTTTTAAAAGGTTTACCTATGAGTTATGGTAAAGATATGCAAGAAGATAAAGAACCCATCTTTGATACTGTTCTTACAATAGAATCATGTATTATTAATATGGAAGGAATGATTAAAGGTCTAGTACCTTCTTCAGAAAACATGCTCAAAGCACTGCAGAAAGGTTTTCCAACAGCTACTGATTTAGCTGATTATTTAGTTACTAAACTAAAAATTCCTTTTAGGGATGCCCATGAAATAACAGGTAAAATAGTCTTAATGGCTGAAAAAAAAGATTGTAATCTTGAAGAGCTATCTTTAGAAGAAATACGAAGTATTACTCCTAATGTAGACAGAGATATTTTGAATGTTTTAAAAGTACAAAATTCTGTATCAAGTAGAACATCTTATGGAGGAACGGCTCCATTAAATGTTATGAAGGCTGTTAAAGAAGCAAAAATAAGGTTTTTAAAGGATTAAAAATATATGAAAAATAAAATTCTAATATTAATTTCTATTATATTTGTTTCAACTTTTTTTTCTAATTGTGGTAGAAAATCTGAACCTTTAAAACCTTCACAAATCAATAAGATGAATTAAATATTTATAATGAACTCTATTGGATTTTATAAGGATAAAAATGGCGACCTTTATGTACAAGACATAAAGGTGAGTGATCTAGCACAAAAATATGGAACGCCTCTATTCATTTACGATACTGGTCTAATGAGAGAAAGGTATAACACTTTTATAGATTCAATTAGTAGAGTCAAAGGCAATATACATTATGCAATTAAAGCAAATGATGCTCTTGGAATAATAAGTTATTTTGCTAATTTAGGCGCTGGAGCAGATATAGTTTCTATTGGTGAGTTTAAGAAATGTGTTGCAGCGGGCATAAAACCAGAAAAAATTATTTTTTCTGGTGTTGGTAAAGAAAAGTATGAAATTGAGTTTGCTTTAAAAAATAATGTCCAACAATTTAATATAGAATCTGATGAAGAGCTTGATGATATACAAACAATAGCTTCTGAGCTAAAAATTGTTGCAAATATATGTCTGAGAGTTAACCCAGATATTAGTCCAGATACACATAAGAAAATATCAACTGGTGCAAAAAGTACAAAGTTTGGTGTTGACTTTAAAGATGCAAAAAAAATATATGAAAAACTTCATAACCTTGATTATATAAATCCTGTAGGTTTAGCCGTGCATATAGGATCACAAATTTTTGATTTTAATTACTTTTTACAGGCTTACTCACATCTTAAAAGTTTAGCGGATGATTTAAGAAAACATAATTTCCATGTTCCAAGACTTGATCTTGGAGGTGGCATTGGAATAAATTATGATAGCAACAAATCTCCTAACTTTACTGAGTATAAAAAAATTATTTCTAATTTATTTGAAAATACTGATTATGAATTAAGTTTTGAACCTGGAAGAAGTTTAATTGCGGAAGCTGGCATTTTGATAACTAAAGTTATAAGGAACAAAAAAACTATTGATAAGAATTTTATTATAGTTGATGTTGGAATGAATAACCTCATACGACCAACATTGTATGATGCATTTCATATAATAGAACCAGTAAATAAAAATAATAATTTGCCCATCATTGCTGATATAGTTGGACCTATTTGTGAAACAGGTGACTATATTGCTTTGAATAGAACTATTAATAATGTTCAAAATGAAGATCTTTTAGCTATAAGAACTACCGGTGCTTATTCTTCTGTTATGAGTTCAAACTATAATGCAAGAGCTAACGCTAATGAAATTATCATATATGATAACAAAGATCATTTAATAAAAGAGAGTGAGACTATCGAAAAATTAATTAATAAAGAAAAAGTGGTACGTTTCACTGAAAATTAAATATTTCTTTTAAAATAGTTGCTCTAACACTTATATTTTCTTTTTTAAACTCTACCCCAACAGTCTTACTAAATTGGATCTTAGAATATGGTTTTAAAACTTTATCACTCATTGAAATAGTTTTTTCTAAAAGAATTTTTCCATCCTCCATAAATGCTAAAACTTTAATTTTTGGTAACATAACCGGATGAGGTGAATCATTTTTAAGAAACCCAAAAAATTTGACTTTATTCTTTTGCAAAGTTGCACCAAAATCAACTATTTTAATATATTTCAATTCTGTCAATATAGGTAGTTTTATTAATTTGAGGTATTTATTGAATGAAGGTGCATATTTTTCAGAATGAGATGGAAAATACGTATAACTATAACCAACTATAATAGATCTAAAAAATAGAAAACAACTTAAAAATAATAAAAATCCAAATAAAAATAAAGGTAATTTTTTTATTTTTCTTTTATTAATATTCTCTTTTTTTTTATTTATTGGCTGCTTATCAACTGGTTGAATAGTTTTTAACTTTGATGCAGATAATTCAGCAGCTATTTCTGCTACAGATTTATTTTTTAGTTCTAAAATTGAGTTTTTAGAATCTGACAACTGTTTAGATTTATTCTCTACAGCAGATTTGATCCAAGCCAGTTCTTCTTTAACTTTATTAATTTCATTTTTATCTTCATTACTAACTAAAACGTTTTTAGATTTTTCAATAATTATATTTTCTTCAGTCTTATTTAAAGTGAAGTTCCATTTCTCTCCACAAACACTACATTTAAGCCAAGCAATTTTTTCAGATAATATACTTTCGTCTAAATGAAATACGGTTCCACAGGATTTACATGTCTCATTCATTAAAAAACCTTTACAAAAATAAAAAAATTGTAATTTACTGTATACTAAGCATCAGTTTTTTGCCAACATGTTTAACATAAATTAAAAAATGACAATCTAAATGATAAAATATATTTATAAAAAAAAAATTCCTTTAATCATTATAAGTATATTTATTTTGTGGTTTGTTGGTTTATTCAATTATAAAGAAAAAATTGTGACCTTGAGAAAAAGTTCTTTTGTACAGGCTACTAATATTGTTATTTTAACTGGTGGATCTAATAGAATTAAAGGTGGTCTTAAAATCATAAATAACTTTAATAAGTCAGATTTGAACAATATAAGATTATTAATTAGTGGAACGGGTAAAGGTTTTACAAAGTTAAGTGTAAATAAAATGTTATCAAAAAAAAATGATTTTTATTCTTTTATTAAATGTTGTGTGGAACTAGATAGTAAGTCTAAAAATACTTATTCAAACGCAATTCAAACTAAAAAATGGGTTGACAAAAACAATATTAATCAATTTATTTTAATTACTAGCAACTATCACATGCCAAGAGCTTTATTAGAATTAAGAGAGCAAATTCCTAGTATTAAAATTTTTGAATATCCAATAAATCCAACAAAGCACGAAATTAAAAACTGGATATATTCATTTGAAACTTTTTTCTTAGTTTTTGTTGAATATTCTAAGTATCAATTAGCCAAAATTAGAATTAAAACAAAAAAATTAATACTTTAATTTAATTTTGTCCTGCATCTATTATTTTTTTTCTGATAGATCTAGTTCTTGAAAAAAAGGTATGCAATTTATCTCCATCTTTTTTTCTGATTGCTTTTTGTAAATCTGATAAATCTTCATTAAACCTTTGAAGCATTTCTAACACTGCATCGGAATTATTAATAAAAACATCCCTCCACATTATTGGGTCAGATGAAGCAATTCGAGTAAAATCTCTAAATCCAGATGCTGAAAACTTAATAACGTCATTTTTTAAATCATTTTCTAAATCCGAAGCAGTTCCAACAATTGTAAAGGCAATTAAATGAGGTAAGTGAGAGGTAATTGCTAGAATTTTATCATGGTAATTCATATTTATAGTTTCAATTTTTGATCCTAAAGTTATAAAAAAATTACCTAATAATTTTGTTTGCTTTGTTTCTTTGTCAGATATTATAAGCCAATACCTATTTTCAAATAAAGATGCAAAACCTGCTTTGGGACCTGAGTACTCAGTTCCTGCTAATGGATGAGAAGGTATGAAATAAACATTATTTGGTAAATGAGGGTTAATATCTTTAATAACAGATCTCTTAGTTGAACCTGTATCAGTAATAATTGCATTTTTTTTAATATATGGTGCAATTAATTTTGCTACATCTGACATTTTACCTACTGGTATTGAAAGAATTATTAAATCAGCATCTTTAATTGCTTTTTTTATATCTTCAAATACAAAAGAAGCAATTTTCATTTTTTTCACTAAAGCTCTATGATCAGGGTTAATATCGTAAGCCATAGTTATTATCTGTTTATCTGCTTTCTCTTTAATTGCATGAAGAATTGAGGTGCCAATAAGACCTAAACCTATAACAGAAATTTTTTTAAAAGTTATTGCCATCAGAACTTTTCTAAGAAAACTTTTAATTCTTTTATTAATATTAAATTTTCTTCATCAGTGCCTAATGAAACCCTTAGATAATTTGATAAATTATAAACAGACATGCCTCTAACCAAAATACCTTTACTGGCAAGAAAATTTTCTGCATTTTGAGCATTATATCGTTTTTCATTTGAAAATTTTATTAGAAGAAAATTTGCAACAGATGGTTCAAATGATAAATCTAAACCTTTTAATTCCTTTTCAAGCCATTTCATACTTTTAGTATTATGCTCTATAGATTTAAGTTGAAAGTTAATATCTTCAATTGCAGCCTTTCCAGCAATCATAGCCAGCATATTTACACTAAATGGACCCCTAACTTTCATAAGATTGTCTAAAATATAATTAGAACAATATCCCCAACCTAATCTTAATGAGGCAAGACCATGCATTTTAGAAAATGTTCTAAGCATTATTACATTTTCATAATTATTTACTAACTCACTTCCATCTATATAATCTGGATTAATTATAAACTCACTGTAAGCGGCGTCATAAACTAATAAAACATCTGAAGGGATTGACTTATGTAGTCTGATTATTTCTTCTTTAGGTACAAAAGTTCCAGTCGGATTATTAGCATTTGCGAGAAAAATTAACTTTGTTTTTTTTGTTATTTTGGCAATTATATTATCAATATTTACTGTTAGATGGTTATCCTTTGCAATAACACCAACTGCACCTGCAATTTCTATTGCTTGTGGAAACTGTAAAAAACCATACTCTGTATATATGCATTCATCATCGGGTCCAAGAAAAGCTTGAGCTAAGATTGAAATCAGCTCATCTGAGCCATTTCCTAAGATAATCTTGTTTCTATCAAGGTTATATCTTTTCGCAATTGCTTCAACTAATTCCTTACTTACTTGAGGAGGGTATCTATTTAAATTTGAAGAGAAGTTATTAATAGCTTGGACAGCTTTTAATGAAGTGCCTAATGCGCTTTCATTAGCTGATAGTCTAATTAATTTTGTTTTAGAAGCCTTACCAAAATTTGGTTTATATGATTTTAATTTTTCAATACTATTTTTTGCAGATGGAGCTAGCATTAATTATTATCCTCTAGTTTGTGTTTTTCAGTTTTATGATATTATAATTTTTTTGATCAGATGTTTTAAATATAGGTACATTAGCTAATATTTCAAAATTAACTTTAATATCGCTATGCTTCTCGATATTTTTAACACTTTCTTGATCTATAAAACCTATATCTATATCTTGCTTTTCCAATGAGGCTAACAAACTTACAAAACTTATATAATTAGTAGTTTCAAAATAATTACCGAAATGCCCTAAATAAGCTGATTTTATTTCATCATTATTTCCAGCTACTCCTATTTTAAGTTTCTTTTGCATAGATAAATTTAAAGATATAATTTGGCGCCATACTTTTTCAACTAAAAATTTATCAAGTCCAAAGGATACTAATTTTTTAATTAGCTTTTCTTCTCTTAGAGGATCAAAAGGGAAATCGCCTTTTTTTGCTTTCATAATCTTTGATGCCAACGATTGTCTTTCAGTTATTAGTTTTGACAACTCAAGGTCAATATCATCAATTCTTAATCTCAGATTATCTAATTCTGAATTACTCATATTATTCCTTTAAAATTGTAAAATTTATTCTTATCTTTACTTCAAAAATATGTTTTATTTAAATTAATATTTTAACATGCTTGGTAAATAGGAACAAAATGATCCATATAGAAATTATAAATGCCCTGTCTGACAATTATATCTATTTATTACGTAATGATAAAGAAAATATTACAGCAGTTATTGACCCTGGTGAAGCTGAGCCTATATCAAGGTTTTTAAGAGATAATAATTTGAATTTAAATCAAATTATTAATACTCATCACCACAATGATCATACAGGTGGCAATAAAGAACTTAAAAAAATTTGGGGGGCTACGATAATTGCACCCTCATATGAAAAAGGCCGAATACCTAATGTAGATATCTATGTTTCTGAGGGTGATTCTATTTCAATAGCGGGAGAAAATGCTCAAGTAATACATACACCAGGACATACATTAGACCATATATGCTTTTATATTCCTGATCAAAAATACTTATTTTCTGGAGACACACTGTTCTACTTAGGTTGTGGAAGAGTTTTCGAAGGAACTATGGAACAGATGTGGAACAGCCTTCTAAAACTCAAATCACTCCCAGACGACACTTTAGTTTATTGTGGGCACGAATATACATTATCTAACTCTAAATTTTCTATTCATATTGATCCTAATAATCAATTATTAAAAAAAACATGTGACGATATTAAAAACAAAAGAGCTAAAAATCTTTCAACTATCCCTTTCTCATTAGGGCAAGAAAAACTTATTAATCCATTTTTAAGAGCTGATGATAAAATTTTAATGGATTCTTTAGATTTAAATATAGATAATCCTGAAATTTTTTTTAAAGAAATACGAAATCAAAAAGATAATTTTTAAATATTAGACAATTCGTAAGTGACTTCACAATCAGAAAAAATATCCGGCTTGGTTATATTAACTTTAGCTCCAACAACAAATTGATTTTTAATAATTTTTTTATGAATTTCGTTTGATAAAATTTCTAGTAATTGAAAATGTTTGTTTTTAATGATGTTGTGCACAATCTTTCTAAACTGGCTATAGTCTTGAGTTTCATGTAAATTATCTTTCATGGGCTCAGATTCATTAGTAAGCAAGATTTCTATATTTATAATAATTTTTTGTTTATTTTTTTTTTCAATTTCATAAACGCCAACAGAAGCCATTAATTCAAAGTTACTGATAATAATTTTTCTTGTTCGTGAATTTGACATTATTTTCTCACTTTAAATCTGTTTATAAACCAACATCTCTTCTTGGAGGAGCAAGATGGGCACCACCGTCAAGGACAGTAACTTGTCCAGTTATGGATTTAGTATCTAATAAAAATTTAATTCCTTTTGTTATTTCTTCTACAGTAGAAGAAGATTTAAGTAAGTTTTTTTTATGAGACTCTTCAAATAAATGTTGATTTTGTCCTGGTGCAGGCAAGGTAATCCCTGGAGCAATTCCATTTACCCTTATGCTTGATGCATATGAAAGTGCTGACATCGTAGTAAGGCCATACATTGCTTGTTTAGACAAAGTATAGCTATAATAATCTGGATTTAATCCAAACAATTTTGCATCTAAAATATTAATTACTATTCCTTGTAAATTGATATCGTGTTTTTTGTTTTTTGTGATAAACCCAGCTAAGGCTTGAGTTAAAAGAGCTGGAGCAGTAAAATTAACAGACATATGATTATTTAAATCTATCAAATTAAAATCGTTACCATTATCTTTTTTGAATAAACCAGCATTATTTATTAATCCTACCCACATTGATTTTAATTTCTTTACATCATTAATTAATTTTTCTACTTGTTCTACCTTTGTTAAATTAGCTTGATGTAAACTAACTCTACCTCCTTGTTTTACAATTTCTTTTGCTGTTTCCTCAGCTTCCACTTTTGAATTATTATAATGTAAAGCAATATCCCAACCGTCTTTGATAAGATCAATTGCTATATATCTTCCTAATCTTTTGGCTGATGCTGTTACTAATATTGTTTGATTTTTAAAATTCAAATTTAATTATCCTTTTTCTATTATTTCATATGACTTTTCTCTTATTAATTTCAAGTAATTCTGAAAAATTTTAATTTCAAGTGATTTTCTAAGTCCTAAATCTTGCCAGGTTTTTGAACAAGCTGTCTTTGGAGGAATACACCTTTTAATTAAATATAGAGGGTTACTTCCAACTATTAAAACTTCATCACTTAATAAAGCAGCTTCTTCAATAGAGTGAGTTACCATAACTACAGTACTTAATTCTTTTTTTATTATTGCTACTAGTTCATGAGCTATGATTTCTCTACTTAAATTATCTAATGCGCCAAAAGGTTCATCAAGTAAAAATAGTTTGGGTTTAAAAATTAGTGCTCTTGCTATAGCAACTCTTTGAGACATTCCTCCCGAAAGCTCATGTGGGAAAAGATTTTCACAGTCTTTTAAACCCACTTTATTTATAGTTCTTAGGATTAGTTCTTTGGAATTTTTTTTATTGTTCTGTAAGCCAAATGCTATATTTTCAAAAACAGTTAACCATGGCATTAAAGCAACATTTTGTTGAACCAATGTAATATTGTTAACAATTTCAGATAGTGCAGTATTTTTAAAATTTATTTGGCCACTTATAGGTTTTAATAATCCAGCAGCCAACTTTAACAAAGAAGTCTTTCCTGACCCAGATGGCCCTATTATACTAGTAAAATTATTACTTTTCATAGTTAGACTGAGATTATTACATATTATTTTTTTATTAACATGAGAATTATAAGAAAAAAAAATGTCCTTAAAAATCAAATCATCTTCAGAAGATTCAATCATTCATTAAGGCCCTTCAACAATAAAGTCTGGTATAATACCAGTTTTTTTAATCATTTTAGCAACATTTTGGTTCCTAAAAAGACCATATTTAGTCATTAAAATTGACTTAATACCAATATTATTTGCGCCTAATATATCTGTATGTAAAGTGTCACCTACCATGCCTATTCTAGAAAGTGGAACATGTCTTCCAGATAATTCTGTAACTCTATTTATAGCTAGTTCAAATATAGTTGAAAAAGGTTTCCCAAGCCAAAAAGGGAGATGAACTCCATTAGCTATCAAATGTGATACAAAATAAGCTGGCTCTATACTAAATTTATTTTTATGAGGAGCTACTATATCTGGATTAGCAACGAATAGAGGTCTTGGATTATCTTGTAAAGAAGTAATCAATATTTCTTGCCAAACGGGATCCCACATTGTAGTTCCAAGTAGTAAAAAAGAATTCATTTCATCAAACATTGAATAATCTTGTTCTAAATCAATACAGTCAACATCAGGAATTTCAAATTTAGTTCCAATATTACCCATAATGCCCAATGGTCCAGGTGGTTTGTTATATGATAAGAAAATTTCTGTAGCATCACGACTTGAAATTATTTCATCATTTGAAAACTCCAACCCAAGTGAAGACAGTTGATCTCTTTTAGCCGAAGTATTATTACTTGCACCGTTTGTAACAACTAATAAAGAAATTCCTTTATCTCTAGCTTTATCAATTGTTTTTATAATATCTGGTATTAAGTTAGGGCCTATATTTAAAACACCAAATGCATCTAAAAATAATGCATCAAAATTGTCTAATATATTTTCTAATTTAGGAGCTGCAACTGTTTCTTTTTCTAAATCATGATAAATTGGAAAAAAATTTCTCATTGCTTCATATATATTAACAACACTATCTGCATCTATATTTTTAATAGGAGGTATAGAAAAATTTTCTTCAAATTTAAATTTTTCTAGTATAAATTCAGCGTTGATAATATGATTTTTCATTATGTTTTTAAACTCTTTTAAAGGTAAGTAATGTCAAAAAAAATACTCGTGATTGGTTCAGGAATAGCAGGTATTGCTGCATCTTTAAAGCTAAAATCTTACGGATTGGAAACTACAATTATTGATAAAGGTAACTTTATTGGAGGAAGGATTTCAACACATTTTGTGGATTCACAAATAAACTCTCTTTGCTTTTTTCATGGTGCACAGTTTTTTACAGCTAGAACCAATAGTTTTAACAAAATTATTGCACAAGGAATAAGTAAAAATTATATACAAAAGTATTTGGATTTTTTTCCTATAAGGTACAGAGGTTTTCCAACTATGAGGAATTTTTTAACATCTATATCAAGTGAACTTGATATTAGACAAAAAGAGACAGTTATTGATATTTCTCCAAAAAATGAAAATCAAATTAATATAGTTTCTAATATCTCTAAAAAAAAAGAAACTTTTGATGGAATTATATCTACGGTACCAGGACCTCAAGCAGTTGAATTAATAAAAAAATTCCCCCTGCTTATAAACACTCTCTCATCGTCATCTTATGACGCATGTATTGCTTTAATGTTTGCTTTTGATAGAAAGCCTAAAGATATATCTGTCTATTTTAATTTCTCGGACGACAAAGGAATTTTCAGTTGGATTGCATCAAGCAATAATAATCAATGTTGGACTGCTCATACTAATTCAGACTATTCAAATAAAAATTTATCCACAGATCCAAAAGTTTTACAAAATGAAATATTTAATGAATTAAATAATTCTTTTATATTACCCAATAATTTAATTTCTTATAAGGTTATATATTCTAAATTACATTTTTGGAGGTATGCTAAAGTACGAAACCTTTCTAAGGGTATACAAATTGATCCACTATATCCCTTAGCAATAGCTGGTGATTTTATGGAGGGCCCAAGGGTTGAAGCAGCTTTTACCTCTGGTGAAAAAGCTGCTGAATTAATATTTAATAGACTTAAAGAATAAGTTTATCTAGATTCAGATTTTTATAATATTCTTTACCAATAAATTATAATGATAAAGTTGTAAAAATCTATTTTAGATCTAATTAATAAATCAATGGTTTAACGGTTGAAGAATATATTAAGCTTCATACATATATAAATAGTTTAATTGTTTATTTTATAGATATAAGGAAAATTTTAAAATATAATTACTGTATTGTTATTTGAAATGATATATTATGTTTAACATTAGTAATATAGTGTCCTTTATTTTTGTTCTCCTTTGGTCCTCTGCATTTATAACAAGCAAAATCATTATTGATAACGCAACTCCATTTTTATCTCTTTCATTTAGGTTTATAATTGTTGCTCTTTTTTTCTTTTTATTCTATTTAATTTTCTCAAAAAAAAATAATTTTACACTTCGTTCTATATTTGATGCTTCTATAAGTGGAATATTGTTTCACGGATTTTACTTAGGTGGTGTATTTTATTCATTACATCAAGGCGCTTCAGCTAGCTTAATTGGTCTTATTGTTTCACTACAACCCATTCTTACATCTGTGTTAGCCAAAAATTACTTAAACGAGAATTTGTCTAAATTACAATGGGGAGGTATTATTCTTGGTTTTTTTGGAGCAGTACTAGTTATTGTAACAGATTTAAACAACAATTTATCTTTAGTTGCTTTTTTTGCTGGAATCATTGGTTTATTATCATCATCATTGGGTATAATTTGGCAAAAAAAAACAGAAACTCAATTATCATTATCTTCAAATAATTTTATTCAAGCCTTAAGTGCATCAATTTTCCATTTTATTATTTCTATTTTATTTGAAGATTATTTCATTAATTTTAATACCTCATTTATATTGGCAATGACCTGGCAAATCTTTGCGATATCACTAGGAGCTTTTTTAATTTTAATGTGGCTTCTTCAAAAAAATAAAGCTAGTGAAACATCTACTTTATTTTTCTTAGTTGCACCTGTTTCAGCAATGATGGCTTATATAATTCTAGATGAAACTTTTATTTTATTAGATATTTTAGGACTAATCATCTGTAGTATTGGTGTTTTTATTGTTACAAAATATAAAACTAAAACATAAAATATCTATTGTTAATTTTTTTATTTATATTTATTGTAATTATGTCTTTGTCTTTTAATGTGAGAGAACTAAAATTTAGTCGCCGAAGGAGCAACCACCCCGGAAACTCTCAGGCAATAGGAACATTAAAAGTTGACAATCTGGAGAGTGATGATTTATTTCATCCACCGAAGGGGTAAGCCATTTATTGGTCAATCTTTCAGGTACCGTGACAGATGGGGTAAGTTGTAATTATACAACGTATTTGTTGCGGAGATTATATTATGAAAAAAATAGCTATTATTGGTGCTGGTATAACTGGTATTACAACTGCTTATCAAATGTATGAAAGAGGATACGAGGTAACAGTTTTTGATAAAAATCGTTATGCTGCAATGGAAACTAGTTTTGCTAATGGCGGTCAACTCTCTGCTTGCAATGCCGAAGTTTGGAACAGTTGGTCTACTATTGCTACTGGTATAAAATGGATGTTTAAAAAAGATGCACCTCTTTTATTTAATCCTAAACTTAATCTTCATAAATTAAGCTGGTTACTTAAATTTGTTTCCAATATACCTAATCATAAAGATCATACAATTTTGACTGCAAAAATGGCTATTGAAAGTAGATCAGAATTCAAAAGGATGCTTTCTGCTGAAAATATTAAACTTGATCTTAAGGAAAAAGGAATTTTACATTTATGTGACAGTTATAAAAATCTAGAGCACGGAAGAATAGTAAGTTCATGGCTAAATGAAGCTGGTTTAATTCGTAAAGAAGTAACTTTAGAAGAAATTTCAGTTATAGAACCTACTATTGATCTATCTAGTTTTATTGGTGGTTTTTATACACAAAGTGATATGTCTGGTGACATTCACAAATTTACTAAATTGCTTGCTGATGCATGTCAAAAAAAAGGTGTTAAATTCCACTATGACACAGCAATAACTAAAGTTACTCATAATAATGCTAACCCTGTTATTTCATTTATTCATGAAAATAATACATACAAAGATAATTTTGATGGTCTAGTCATTTGTGCTGGTGTGCATAGCAAGAAATTTGCTGACGATTTAGGTGACAATGTAAATATTTATCCAGTGAAAGGTTATTCGATAACTTTACTTCTTAATGATAAACTAAGTATGAAGCATTCACCTCAAGTTTCCTTACTTGATGATAAAGCAAAAATAGTTTCTAGCAGATTGGGTGCAGATAGGTTTAGAATTGCTGGTACTGCTGAGTTCAATGGTTATAATAAAGATATAAGAGCAGATAGAATAGATCCATTAGTAAAGTGGTGTAATAGACTATTTCCGTCAGTTTCAACAGAACATGCTGTTCCTTGGGCAGGGTTAAGGCCTATGACCCCAAGTATGATGCCTAAAGTTGGAAGCGGAAAATTACCTGGTATTTTTTATAATACGGGCCATGGTCATTTAGGATGGACATTGAGTGCGTTCACTTCTCAACAAATTTCTGACCATATCCTTAGAAGTGATAATAATATAAATTAATTTTTTAAATGTCTAAATTACTAACTTTTAGAGCATTTTCTTGAATAAAATTTCTTCTGTGTTCAACAGTCTCACCCATTAATGTTGAAAAAGTCTCTTCTGCATCACCTTCATTTTCGACCTTAACCTGCAGTAAAAATCTTGCATTTGGATCCAGTGTTGTTTCCCAAAGTTGAACTGGATTCATTTCACCAAGCCCTTTATAACGATTTATTTGTGAACCTTTTTTACCTAACTCTGTAACTTTCTCAGCTAGTGAAATAGGATCTTTTATTTCGAAATCACTATTATTAACACTAAAAACACATTTTTCTAAGAAGTGGTTTTTAAGAAAGTCTTTCATGCTGTCTAATATTTTTGCTTCTTCTAGTAAAATATTATCTTTAGTTAATATAAAAATATCTTTAACACCTCTATATATTCTTGAAATTTGTAAAGATTTAATATTTTCGTTTTCAATTGTAAAAGTTGCGGACCAACCTTTTTCTGTTTCTGTTAATGACTTATTAAGCCTCTCATTGATTATAAGTAAATTATTTTCGTTTTCATATAATTCTATATTTAGTAAACCTAAAATTGATAATTGAGCAATAACCTCTGGAAATCCTAGTTTCTGAGAAAGTTTTTCAATCATTCTTTTAACGTATATAGACTTTTCAACAGAGATTTTTAAATCTTCACCTAGAATGGTTTCATTGTTACCTATTGAAAGAGAAACATCTTTAATACCAGAGTTAATCAAATAATTATCTAAAGCTATCTGATCCTTTAGGTAAACTTCAGATTGCCCATGTTTAGCTCTAAATAAAGGGGGCTGAGCTATATATAAGTATCCTGCATCAACTAATGGTCTCATATGTCTAAAGAAAAATGTTAATAGTAAGGTTCTAATATGACTTCCATCAACATCTGCATCAGTCATGATAATTATCTTATGATATCTAGCTTTTGTAATATCTATTTCAGAATTACCAACACCTGCTCCAATAGCTGTAATTAATGTTCCTATTTCAACTGAGGAAAGCATTTTATCAATCCTAGCTCTTTCTACGTTTAATATTTTTCCTCTTAAAGGAAGTATCGCTTGATTAGATCTATCTCTACCTTGCTTGGCTGAACCACCCGCAGAATCACCCTCAACTAAAAATATTTCTGACTTAGATGGGTCCTTTTCTTGACAATCAGCTAGTTTGCCTGGAAGGCTTGCTATATCCATAACGCCCTTGCGCCTAGTTAACTCTCTTGCTCTTTTAGCAGCTTCACGAGCACTTGCTGCTTCATAAGATTTTGCAATAATTTTTTTTGCTTCTGCAGGATGTTCGTCAAACCATTGGTTCAGAGATTCAGATACTAATTGTTCGACTACTGGTCTAACTTCACTTGATACTAATTTATCTTTAGTTTGGCTTGAGAATTTTGGATCAGGTATTTTTAAAGAGAGAACCGTTGTCAATCCTTCTCTACAATCTTCACCAGTAAGTTGAATTTTTTCTTTTTTTGCTGCACCAGATTTATTAGAATAGTTATTTATAACTCGAGTTAAAGCTGCTCTAAAGCCAGCAAGATGTGTTCCTCCGTCTCGTTGAGGAATATTATTAGTAAAACAAAGTGTAGTTTCATGGTAACCGTCGGTCCATTCCATTGAAATATCAACTGTTATACCCTCTTTTTCGTGTGAAGTAGCTATTACATCATGAATAGCATTTCGTGATCTATTTAGATATTCTATATATGCTTTTAGTCCACCTTCATAAAAAAAAGAAACGCTCTTTTTTTCTGTTTCCCTTTCATCAATTAAATCTATGTGAACTCCACTGTTTAAAAAAGCAAGCTCTCTAATGCGATGTTCTAAAATAGAATAATCAAAATGTACATTTGTAAATGTATCAGCACTTGGTTTAAAGTTTATTTCTGTTCCTTTTTTATCTTCAGCTTCTCCTACAATTGATAAACGATCATTTGCAACTCCGTTTGTAAAATCAATTTTATATATATTGCTGTTTCTAAAAATTGTTAGAGTTAATCTTTCTGATAATGCATTAACTACTGAGATACCTACTCCATGAAGCCCACCAGATACCTTGTAAGAATTATTATCAAATTTTCCTCCAGCATGCAATTGAGTCATAATTACTTCTGCAGCAGAGATACCTTCTTCTGTATGAATATCTACAGGAATCCCCCTACCATTATCAGACACTGATACTGAACCATCAATTAAAAGCTTAACCTGTATTAAATCGCAGTGACCCGCTAAAGACTCGTCAATTGAATTATCTAAAACCTCATAAACCATATGATGCAGCCCTGATCCATCATCTGTGTCTCCAATATACATTCCAGGTCTTTTTCTAACTGCATCTAAACCCTTTAATACCTTAATTGAGTCAGCATCGTAATTTGTATCTAATTGATTTTTATTTAAGTCTTTATCAGACATTTAAACGTCTCCATTTCGATAGTCATAATAACCTTTGTTGTTATTCATTACTTTAGGAAGAAATATTTTATTTATAATATTAGGGAATGTTTCAAATGGTTCTTTATTCGTACTAGTAAACCAAGATTGTGCAAAATGCTTAGAGACTTCTAAAAATAATGCATGTCTATGTTTTTCGTCTAAATGTTCTATTATATCATCTAGTAATAGAATGGGCGGCATATTAAATTTGATATTTAACATTCTTGCATGCGATAGAATTATGGAAATTAATATTAATTTTTGTTCACCTGTTGACGATATTTCTACTTGTTTACCATTATTTCTATTTATTATATTAATTTGAGTGGTATGAGGGCCATTAAAAGATATGTCATTTTTAATATTACCTTTTTTTAATATCTGTTGAATTTGATCTTCTACATGTATAGCTGAGTTTCTTATTAGTAAATTTTCAATATCACCTTTTAATTCAATTTTTGCAGGTGGAAAATCTTTTATTAAAGAGCCGTTTCTTGATTCTTCTTCGTATAAATTATCTAATTCTAGAATTAAATTTAATCTGCTAGCAGCTATACATACAGATAATTCTGAAATTTTCTTTTCTATAGCGTTCAACCATATAGTTTCGTTCTTAAACTGAAAAATTATATTAGATCTTTCTCTTATAAGCTTTTCATACCTGAATACTCTATTTATATGTGACGAGTCTAAAGTGGATGTTAATCTATCAATAAAACGACGTCTTTCACTCATACTTAACTGAAATAACATACACATTTGTGGAGTAACCCATGATATTTTTAAAATTTCACCAACTGATAACTGAGAACTGTTTTCAAAATTAATTCTCATATTTCTAGATTTTTTCAACGACTTTTGAAGAGATCCAGTCCCAATATTAATATTGCCACTAGGCGTTTGTAAATCAGCATTTACTCCCCATAATCTATTTTCCTCATTAGATGAAATATTTTTAAGTAAATAATCTTCTGATTTTGATTTTCGCAAACCTTTACCCGGTCCTAACAAAGAAATAGCTTCAAGTATGTTAGTTTTACCACAACCATTTTCACCATAAATAAGTATAGGTGAATCTGATAATATAAGATTTAGATTCAGATGGTTTCTAAATTTTTGTAAATTCAATTTTTTTAGATAAAAAATGTTATTAATTTTATTGTTTTTAAATTTTGTTGAAAAATCTATTATATTATCATCTTTATTAGAATTTATTTGTATTTTGGAGTTTTTCATTAAGATAAACTAAACTCTCATTGGCATTAAAACAAAAATAACACCTTCTTGATCTGGATCCGTTATTAGTGCTGGAGATGAAGAATCTGACAATGATAATTCAATTTCTTTACCTTTAATTTGTGCAGCGATGTCTAATAAGTAACGTGAATTAAAGCCTATATCTATAGCATCAGACGTATATTTTACGTCCATTTCTTCAGATGCGTTTCCAAGATCATGACTATTAACTTTTAATAATAGAAGATTATTGTTTAAAGATAACTTTACAGCTCTAGATTTTTCCATTGATACAGTTGACACTCTGTCTATTGCTTTTGAAAATTCAGAATTTAATATTATTAATTTATTCTTATTTTCTTTAGGAACAACTCTTTGATAATCTGGAAATGATCCATCAATTAACTTTGTAGTTAGTATTGAATTAGGAAAACTAAATTTTGCTTTTGTGCTTGAAATTTCAATTCTTATTAACCCATCTGTAGTATCTATTAATTTTCTTAATTCAGACACTGCTTTTTTTGGAAGTATTATTCCAGGCATATTTTCAGCACCTTCTGGAACTGGCACTTCAGCTTGAGCTAAACGATGCCCGTCAGTAGCAACCGCTCTTAATTTGTCCTTTTTATTTTCAGGTACATGTAGAAAAATACCATTCAAATAAAATCTAGTCTCTTCAGAAGAAATAGCAAACTTTGTATTATCTATTAAGTTTGATAAATCAACAGCTTCTAGTGAAAATTGACTGCCTTTTTGGATTTCAGTCATTACAGGGTAGTCGTCTACAGGCAAAGTTGGTAAAATAAATTTTGATTTACCCGCAGAAACTTCTACATTCAAATCAACAAGATCAATCTGTATTTCAGCCCCATCAGGAAGTTTTCTAATAATATCGTATAAAGTATGAGCAGATAACGTAATTTTACCCTGTCTTGATACAATACAACCTACTGTTTCAACAATATCTATATCCATATCTGTTGCTGTAAAAGATACTTGAGAAGCGTTACTTTCTATAAGAACGTTTGATAGAATAGGTATTGTATTTCTTCTCTCAACTACTGAATAAATATGCCCCAAAGGTTTTAATAATGTGTTCCTATCTATCGTAAATTTCATCTTTAAACCTCAAAATTTATAAATAAAAGTTTTTTATATATACCATATATAGCATTATTTTGTTTATAACGGCAAGTAATTACATATATGATGTAAATGAAGAAATGAATTCGAATAGATTAATTAGAACGTATTAATTTTCTTAATTCTATTAAGTCTTTTTTAAGCTTTAAATCTTTGTCAGATAAGCTTTCAATTTTTTTTACTGCATGCATAATAGTTGTATGATCTTTACCTCCAAAAGCTTTTCCTATCTCTGGGTAAGAAAAACTAGTGATTTCTTTACTTAAATACATAGCTATTTGTCTTGGTCTTGCAATATTTATTGAACGTCTTGGAGCTGCCATTTCTGAAACAGTTAAATTAAAATAAGAAGAAACATTTTGTTGAATAAGTTCAATAGATATTTTTTTTTGAAATACTGTTAACAAATCTGATAATAACTCTTCTGTATTTTCTAATGTTATATTTCGCCCAGTTAATTCATGATTTGCACATACTCTATTAAGAGCACCTTCTAGTTCTCTAATATTATTAATAATATTAGTTGCTAAGAAGTCTAAAACTTCATTAGGAATAGATATTGGTAAGGAATTAACTTTCTTATTTAAAATATCTAGTCTCAAATCAAAGTTTGTCGGAAGAAAGTCAACAACAAGACCTCCTCCTAATCTTGATTTTAATTTTTCATCCAAGTCTAACAACTCTATAGGAGGTTTATTAGAAGTTATTACAATTTGTTTTTTTTGATCAATTAAATCATTAAACGTATAAAAAAATTCTTCTTGTGTCGAACCTTTTCCACCTATAAATTGAATGTCATCTATTAACAAAACATCAACTGATCTAAATTGGTCTTTAAATTTAATAGTATCCTTTGATCTTATGGCTTTAATAAACTGGTACATAAACCTTTCTGCAGACATATATACAACTTTGAGACTTGGGTTTTGTATACTCATCTCAAGTGCAATAGCGTTTAACAAATGTGTTTTACCTAAACCTACTTCACCGTGAATATAAAGTGGATTATAAGATGAAGAAATTGAGTTAGAAACTCTTTTAGAAGCAGCAAAAGGCATTTCATTAGATTTACCAACCACAAAATTATCAAACGTTAACTCTGCATTCAACTTTAAAGAAGCACTAGTAAGAAATGATGTCTGTTCTTTAAATTTTGGGATTAATTTAGAGTTATTAATATCAACTATGGGGAGAGTTTTGTTTTGATCAACAAATTTTTCTAACTTTTTATTTAAAACCTTAATTTTTTTAATATCAGTAAATTTTTTCTTCGCTTGAAAAAATATTGTTTCATAATATTGTGTTTCAACTCTAGTCGACATTAAAAAAGATTCGGCTGAAAGATATAAAACACATTTATTATATTTCAAAAAAATTAGAGGCTCTATCCAAGCTTTCCAAACTATTGTTCTAACATCTTGAGATATATTAAATTTAACTTCCTTCCAAGCAAATTCATAATCTTGAATTTCAACTTCTTCATCCAAAACATCATAATTTTTACTTTTAGTCTTAAAATTATCATGTTGTGTAATTTTATTCATTTTTTAAAAGTCTCTATAATAAAAACAACATCTTAATGATTATGGATGTTCAATTATCAATATATAATGCTTAATACTTATCGCAATGACAGATCAAATAATAAATAAAATAAAAGTATTGATTTTTATTTTTTGTAATTAAATGTTTAAAAATCAACATATTAGTATTTTTTTTATTTTCTAAATTTAAAGAAAAAATCTTATCTACCGAAAATCTTAAACTTTAAAGTTCACTTATTTATTAAATAATTTAGTTTACTACGTTGAATTTATTATGATTCTCTTTTTATATTAAAACTAATAATAATGATTAAATTTTTAAAAAAAAATACTGCAAATTTAAAAACATTAAAAATATATTTTAATAATTGCGAATCAATAACATTTGCTAAGGAAAATATATAAAAAGAGCTAAAGTCTCATTTTAATATATGAAGTTTTTAAGCTATATTTTTAATTTTAATAGATAATCTAGATAATTTTCTTGATATGGTATTTTTTTTAAAAATACCTTTTGTGATTGATCTATGCATTTCAGGTTGTGCTTCTTTAAAAGCATCTTGGGCTAAGACTTTATCACCATTTTCAATGGCCAACTCGACTTTTTTTATAAAAGTTCTTACTCTATTTTTTCTGTTTTTATTAACAACTTCCATTCTAGAATTACGTCTTATTCTTTTTTTGGAAGAAATGTGATTCGCCATATAAACACCTATAGTTGAGTTAAGAAACTCTTAATTAAATATGTGTCAATTGTCAAGTTATAAATAAGTAATATCATTCGTACAAAAAATTTTATTTCTGACATTTACTACAAAAAAAAGTCGATCTATTAGATATCACAATTAGTTTGATATTATTGCTACATTTTCTACACTTTTGATCATCTCTTCCATATACCTGAAGGTTTTGTTTAAAATAACCTAACTTTCCATCTGGTTGTTTATGGTCTTTAATTGTTGTCCCACCTTTATTTATCGATTGTAAAAGTATTTCTTTAGCAGAATTAATAATTAATTTTAGGCTCTTAAATTTAATATTACTCACCTTTTTTTCAGGCCTTATACCTGCTCTAAACAAAATTTCATTTGCATATATATTTCCTATACCAGCAATAATTCTTTGATCTAATAGTGCTGTTTTTATATTAATTTTTTTTCTTTTAAATATGTCAAATAAATATTGTGAAGTTAAATCATCTTCAAACGGTTCAAGACCTAAATTTTTTAATAAAAAATGTTTTTTAATTTCTCCTTTTTTGAAACAATCAATATATCCAAATCTTCGTGGATCATTATATGTAACTGAAAAGATTTGATTGTTTTTATCTCTAATAATAATTCTAAAATGATCGTGCTTAACCAAATCAGGAATATTATCTTTTATTTTGATTTGCCCACTCATTCCTAAATGAATTAATAAAACATTGCCCTTTTTAGTTGGATTCAAAATGTATTTACCTTTTCTATATGGTTTACCAAATGAGTCGTCCTTCAAATCTAACTTTAAGCTTTTTGGTATCTTCCACCGTAAATCATCTCTTTGAATTTCTACTAGAATGATTTTACAATTAGTAATTACTTTAGAAAGAGCTCTAGTTACTGTTTCTACTTCTGGTAATTCAGGCATTTTTGTTCTTTCAAAAAAATTTAAGGTCTATTAAAGTATATTAATAAAGTATACTAATTTATCATTATATTTTTTTTGAGGTAAAAATGATAACTAACCATAACGAAAATATTGATTTTGGTTATAAAATTGTCAATAAATCTGAAAAACAAAAATTAGTTAATGATGTTTTTGACTCTGTCGCTGATAAATATAATTTAATGAATGATTTAACTAGCTTTGGTATTCATAGAGCTTGGAAAAATGATCTTATTAACTGGTTATCACCTCAAAAAAATCAAAAATTAGCAGACCTTGCTGGAGGCACTGGAGATATTGCCCGAAAATTTGTAAAAAATGGTGGAGGTTCTGCATATATAATAGATGTAAATATTGAAATGATAAAAGCTGGGTTAAATCAAAAAGAAAATCAAAAAAAATTATTTTGGACTGCTGCTAGTGCTGAAAATATTCCTCTGCCAGACAACAGTTTTGATAGAGCGACTATTGCTTTTGGTTTAAGAAATATTACAAATAGAGATCTTGCCCTTAAAGAAATATTTCGAATACTTAAACCAGGTGGAAGGTTTATTTGTTTGGAGTTTAGTCACGTTAAAAGTGCTTTATTTAAAAAAATCTATGATATTTGGTCTTTTAAAGCTATGCCTATTATTGGAGAAAGAGTTACAGGCAATAAACAAGCATACTCTTATTTAGTAGAGTCTATTAGAAAATTCCCTAACCAAAATGAACTTGCAAATCAATTTGCAATTGCTGGATTTTCTCGTATTAGATATCGAAACTTATCTAACGGAATTGTTGCATTGCACTCTGGTTGGAAGTTTTAGTGAATATTAAGAAGAAATTAAAAGTTTCTCTTTGGAAAACACCTTTTTTCTTTTTTAAAAGTCTTGTAATCTTCATAAAATTAACAAAATCCGGAGCTTTAGTATTAATCTTAAATAGTCAATTTGAAACTAATAAATTTAAATCTATTATTCATGGTATAAACTTTTTGATTTACAGAGGTAAAAAAGAAGAAATAGGTATAAAGCTTTTAAATTGCCTTACTAAATTAGGCCCTGGTTATATTAAGCTCGGTCAAGCCTTATCAACTAGACCTGATATTATTGGCAATGAAATAAGCAAACATTTAAAAAAATTACAAGATGATATTGATCCCTTTTGTGGCTTATTAGCCAAAAATATAGTTGAACGAGAGAGTAAATTATTAATAACTGATACTTTTACTTTGTTTAATCTTGAGCCAATTGCTTCTGCATCGGTTGCTCAAGTGCATAAAGCTATTTTAAAAAATGGAGAAAAAGTAGCCGTTAAAATCCTTAGGCCAGGGATAGAAAAAAAATTATTTAATGATTTTCAATTTTTTTATTGGGGTTCTAAGTTAATTGAATTTTGTATGCCTAGAATTAAAAGACTAAAACTTTCTCAAACTGTAGAAGTTTTCTCTAAAACTTCCTTAAACGAGCTGGATCTGACAATGGAAGCTTCTGCTGGGGATGAGTTAGCTGAAAATTTTAAAAATTATTCTAGATTTAGAGTTCCTAAAATTTACTGGGAACTAACAACTAAAAAAGTTCTCGTTTTGGAATATATAGATGGAATAAAAATTGACGATATAAATAGTTTAAAAAAACATAATCATAATATTAAAAAAATTGTAAGCACTGCCATTGAAGTTTTTTTCCTTCAAGTTTTTCGTGATGGTTTTTTTCATGGTGACATGCATCCTGGGAATATTTTCATAGATGATAAAAGTAATCTTATACCAATCGATTTTGGTATAATGGGAAGGCTTCAAAATAATGACCGTCAATTTCTTGCTTTACTATTAACTTATTTATTAGATAAAAAGTACAGTAAAGTTGTTCAAATTCATGATGAAGCTGGTATGTTAGGCAAAGATGTCCCTCATGATCAATTGGCTCAAGCAATAAGAGCTATTTCAACTCCTATTTTAAATAAACCTATTGGTGATATTTCAGTAGCTAAATTAATGGGTCAAATTTTTGGTTTATCTAAATCTTATAATATAGAGATTCAATCTCAATTTTCATTGTTACAAAAGACAATGTTAATGTCAGAAGGCATAGCAAGACAACTTAGGCCAGAAATAAATATGTGGGAACTATCAAGACCACTAATTGATAAATGGATAAATGAAACTAATGATCCTTTTAACATAATAGAGGAATGGTTTCATAAAAACAAAAAAATAATACTGAAAATACCTGAAATAATAAATAATTTAGATAAATTATTATTAAAAAAATGAAATAATTCATTTAAATTTCATTTTTACCCATTATAATGATTATTTATTATCAGGATAACAAATGACTTTCAATAAAGATATATCTGCTTTAATTTCAACTCTTGGTGGAACTGGACAAGTTGCAAGTTATTTAAATATAAAACCCTCTGCTATATCAAACTGGAAAAAATTAAATAAAATACCTAAAAATAAACAAAATTCTTTATTACAGTTAAGTGAGAGTTTGAATATAAATATCGAAAAATTTTTAATACCAAAAAATATATCACACGCTCTTAGCAAAAAAAAACTCAATGTACTTCTTATTATATCTGGTGGCATTGCTGCATACAAATCATTAGAACTTATAAGACTTATTAAAAAAACAGAAATTGATCTTGATGTAGTTTTAACAAAATCTGCCCAAGAGTTTATCACACCGTTGCTTATTACAAGTTTGAATGGGAAAAAATGTTACACAGATTTATTTTCTCCTGAAGATGAAAGTAAAATGAACCACATTGACTTAGCTAGGAAACCTGACATCATTTTAGTCTCGCCAGCTACCGCTAATATAATGGCTAAATTCTCTTGCGGTATAGCTGACGATCTTGCAACTACTATTTTGTTAGCTTCAGCTTCCAAAATTGTCATGGCACCATCTATGAACCCTGTAATGTGGGATAATCTAGCTACCAGAGAAAATTATCAAAAGCTTATTAAAAGAGGAGTATATTTTATTGAACCAGAAAAGGGTGATATGGCCTGTGGAGAGAATGGTAACGGTCGATTAGCTGATACCAAGGTTATATTTGAAAACCTATTAGAACATGTAAATAGTTTAAATTCTCAAAATGAAAATTTAAAAAATATTTCAGTAATTGTTACAGCTGGACCTACTATAGAAGATATTGATCCAGTCAGGTTCATTAGCAACAAATCATCAGGCAAACAAGGTTTTGCAATAGCATCTGAATTAGCAAAAAGAGGAGCTAATGTGACATTAATATCGGGCCCCGTAAATATTCCATTACCAAAAGTAAATAAAATTGTTCATGTAAAATCAGCACAAGAGATGTATGATAAAACTATTGCTGAGTTACCTTCAACCGTTATTGTATGTACTGCAGCAGTAGCAGATTGGAAATTAGTTCCAATTTTGAAGAATTTTTCAAATGTCAGCGTTAATAATAAAATTAAAAAAACAGAACAAAGTAATAAAAATTTGTTATTTGAAGCTATTGAAAATCCAGATATATTATCTTCAGTTGCAAAAAATCAATTAAGACCAAAGCTAGTTATTGGCTTTGCTGCTGAAACTGAAAATGTAGTTAACTTTGCTAAAGATAAACTAATTTTAAAAAAACTTGATTTAATAATTGCCAACGATGTGAGTAAAAATAAAGTTTTTGGTGATGATAACAACAAAGTTTTTCTAATTGACCAAAATAATTGTGAAGAGTGGGACAAGCAAACTAAAAAAACAGTTGCATTTAAGTTAGCTGACAAAATTAACAGTCTTTTATCTTCTTAAACTTAATTTTTTTATTATATTATGAGAAAAAAATGCTTAATGAAAACGATTTAAATAGATATGCTCGTCAAGTTATTATTCCAAATTTCGACGAAGAAGGACAGGAAAGACTTTTGAATTCTAAATGCCTTATTGTTGGAGCAGGAGGACTTGGGTGCCCTGTAGCAATGTATGCTGCTGCTGCAGGTTTCGGAAATATAGAAATTTGGGATGATGACGATATTGAAATTACTAATCTCAATAGACAAATAGCTCATGACACAGAAAAAATAGGGATCAATAAAGCTATTAGTCTTTCTGAGGCTTGCCAGAGAATTAATCCCACCATCTCTATTAAACCAAAAAACATACAATTGAATTTATCAGCAAATGTTAAAAAATTTGATCTTATTTTTGATTGTTCAGATAATGCAGAAACTAAATATGTATTAAATTTTTTAGCTCATAACCATAATAAAATTTTAATATCTGGTTCAGCCGTTCAAATGGAAGGTCAATTATCTGTATGGAAAAGTGGTGTTAATAATATATATCCTTGCTACGAATGTGTGTTCCCAAAAAACAAAACTAAAGCTCCAGTTACAAACTGTAGGGAATCAGGAGTAATTGGTTCTATAACTGGGTTTATTGCGAGTATGCAAGTTACTGAAGCAATAAGAGAAATTGTCTTAATTAAAGAAAATTCTATGGCAGGTTTTCTATTTTTGTATGATGGATTGAATCAATGTTTAGATAAAATAAAGCTTACAAAAAATAAAGAATGCACAATATGCAAATAATAAAATTATTTACTATTTTTCTATTGTTTTTTTGTATCTTTTCTAAAAATAGTTTTGCAGAAAAATACATACCTAAGGTTAGTATTAATGGAAGTGGTTTGAATATTCCAAGGATGGTATCATTAAAAAAAGTGCCTGTATATATGAGAACTGGTCCTGGATTGAAGTATCCAATCAAATATGAATATAATAAAGCACACTATCCAATGAATATAATTGCAGAATTTAATAATTGGAGAAAAGTTAACACTATAAACAACATAAAAGGTTGGATACATACCTCACTTTTATCTTCATTGAAAACAGGTCTAATTATAGAAACTACTATACTTAAAAAAACACCTTTTGATAAAAGTAAAAGTATTGCCAAACTTCTTCCAAATCTATTAGTTGAAATAAAAAACTGTAATGAAATTTGGTGTAAAATTTTAATAATTAAAAATCAATCTTATACAGGCTGGGTAAAAAAAAGGTTAATTTGGGGTTCGACAAAAAATAAAATTAATTAATTTAATGTATTTTAAAAATAATATATGTTTATTTATACCTTAAATAAGGTTGTTCAAATTTAAAAAGGTACTATCGTGACTATTTTAAAAAGATCATTTAACTATGAAGAATTAATTGACTGTGCAAAAGGGCGTTTAGCTGGTAAAGATTTTCCTCGGTTGCCTTTACCACCAATGTTAATGTTTGACAGTATATCTAATATAAACGAAGTTGGTGGAAAATATGATAAAGGTACAGCTAACGCCGAGTATGAAATAACACCTGATAAATGGTTTTTTAAATGCCACTTTGAAAATGATCCTGTAATGCCTGGATGTCTAGGTATGGATGCATTATGGCAGTTATTAGGGTTTTGTTTAGGAAATATGGGTGGTAGAGGAAAAGGCCGTGCCATTTCAGTTGGAGAAGTTAAATTTTCAGGTCAAATATTGCCTATAGCGAAAAAGGTTGAGTATGCACTTGATTTCAAACGTATTATAATGAGAAAATTAATTTTGGGAATTGCTGATGGAAAAGTACTATGTGATAATGAGGTAGTGTTTGAAGCATCTGATATTAGAGTTGGACTTTTCCAAGATTAAAAATAAATAAATGTAGGATTTAACATGACTAATTTTAAAAGAGTTGTTGTAACAGGAATGGGAATAGTTAGTTCTATTGGCAATAACACAGAAGAAGTTAAAGAATCATTAATCAATAAAAAATCTGGTATTGTTGAAGCAGAAGCATATAAAGAAATGGGTTTTCGTAGCCAGATTCACGGAACAGTCAAACTTAATTTAGAAGATCATATTGATAAAAAACGTCTTCGTTTTATGGGGCCTGGCGCTGGTTATGCAGTTTTAGCTATGGAACAAGCAATACAAGACGCTGGCCTCACTGATTCAGAAATATCTAACCCGAAGACTGGTCTAGTTGCCGGATCAGGTGGTCCAAGCACTACTAATTTATTGCAATCCTTTGATATAGCAAGAGAAAAAGGACCCAAACGAGTTGGACCATTTATGGTACCTAGATGTATGAGTTCATCAGTCTCAGCATGCATCGCTACTTTTTTTAAAATTAAAGGTGTTAATTTTTCTATAACATCTGCTTGTTCAACCTCCGCACATTGTATTGGAATTGGATCAGACCAAATTAAATATGGAAATCAAAATATTGTTTTTGCAGGTGGCGGTGAAGAGCTTGATTGGACATTATCGGTTCTATTTGATGCTATGGGGGCTATGTCTAGCAAATATAATGATAATCCAACTCTGGCTTCCAGACCTTATGATACTAATAGAGACGGATTTGTTATTGCTGGAGGTGGAGGAATGTTAGTTTTAGAAGAACTTGAACATGCAAAAGCCAGAGGTGCCAAAATTTATGGTGAAATAGTAGGTCATTGCGCTAACTCTGATGGTTACGATATGGTTGCTCCAAGTGGCGAAGGGGCTATTAGATGTATGCAACAAGCACTGTCTGGGATAGATCTAAATGTTGATTATATCAATGCACACGGGACAAGCACACCAGTTGGAGATATGCAGGAGCTTGATGCTGTCAAAGAAGTATTTAAAAACTATGAGCATTTGCCTAAACTCACCAGTACCAAATCACTTACCGGTCATTCATTAGGCGCAACAGGTGTCCATGAAGCTATATATACGTTGATTATGATGAATAATAATTTTATTTCAGGATCTGCCAATATTTTCGAAGACGATCCTCATATTGGATCTATAGATATACCTAGAGATACAATAAATAACATAGATATTAATCTAGCTCTTTCAAACTCTTTTGGGTTTGGTGGCACTAATGCGACCTTAGCTTTTGCTAAATATAACTAAATATAAAAGAGATTTTAATGTCATTAATGAAAAATAAAAAAGGTGTTATTATGGGCGTTGCTAATGAACGTTCTATCGCTTGGGGAATAGCGAATAAATTAGCTGAACAAGGTGCTGAATTAACTTTCACTTATCAAAATGAAGGTTTTAAGAAAAGATTAATTCCCTTGATGGAATCTATTGGATCTTCTAAATCTTTTGAGTGTGACGTTTCTTCAGATCATAATGCACAAAACTCTATAGAAAACTTGTTTATTGGTATTTCTGAGTATTGGAACGAAATTGATTTTGTGGTTCATGCTCTTGCTTTTTCAGATAAAGATGAATTGAAGGGTAAATATATTAATTGCAGTAGAGATAATTTCTTAAATTCATTGGACATTTCAGCATTTAGTTTTACTCGTACAGCAAAAGCTGCTTTTCCGTTAATGGTTAATAACGGTGGAAGCCTTTTAACTCTATCATATTTAGGAGCTGAGAGAACTACACCCAATTATAATGTAATGGGTGTTGCAAAAGCTGCATTGGAAGCATCAATTAAGTATTTAGCGATGGATATTGGTAAAAATAATATCCGCGTGAATGGTATTTCTGCTGGCCCAATGAAAACTTTAGCTGGCGCAGCTATATCAGGCGCGAGGCATGTTTACAGATATTCTGAAAGTGTTGCACCTTTAGGTTTTAACCCTGAGTTAAAAGAGGTTAGCGATTCAGCTTTGTATTTACTTTCAGACTTATCTTCAGGAGTTACAGGCAACATACATCATGTAGATGGAGGTTTACACAGCATCGGAATACCAAGATCTGAAGATATTGAATAAATTAATTTATTTATTATTCCAAATAGGCTTTCTTTTTTCAGAGAAAGCTTCCATACCCTCTACATGATCCTCTAAGGCAAAAGTAGAGTAAAAAAGAGCTCTTTCTGATCTTATTCCCTCTTCTAAAGTAGTTTCATAGGCTACATTAACAGCTTCTTTAGCTAATTTAGCTAAAGGTTTAGACTGATTTGCTATTTTTAATGCAATATCTTTCAGAGACTCGTCAAATATATCGTTTGGAAAAACTTTAGCTACTAATCCAGAAGTTTCTGCTTCTTTTGCTGAAATCATGTCTCCAGTTAAAACAGCCAACATAGCTTTTGATTTACCAATAGATCTAGTAAGCCTTTGAGTGCCACCAGCTCCTGGAATTGCACCAATATTAATTTCTGGCTGACCAAATCTAGCATCTTCAGATGCTATTATAAAATCACACATCATAGCTAACTCACATCCTCCACCTAATGCATAACCTTTTACGCCAGCAATAATAGGTGTTTTAATTTTAGGTATATCCAACCATCCATTTTCAATATATCTAGTTTCAGAAACTGAAGCGTAATTATGTTTAACCATTTCTTTTAAGTCTGCACCAGCTGCAAAAGCTTTTTCAGAGCCTATTAGAACTATACAGCCTATCAAAGGATCTTTATCAAATTTTTCAGCTGCTTGTTTAATAGCAAATATAAAACCAGCTGATAATGGATTAAGTTTGTTATCATGACTTAACTGAACCCAACCTATTGACTTTTCTGACCAGGATTTAACCCATTCTGATTTAATGATTATATCACTCATAATATACTCCTTAAAAATTAAGTTTATTCTTCTTTTTTAGTTACTATATCAAGTCCAGTTTCTTGATCGACTCGCTTCATTGATAATTTAACTTTACCTCTATCATCAAATCCAATTACTTTTACTTTTACAGTGTCACCTTCTTTGCAAATATCAGTAGTTTTTTCTGTTCGTGCATTTTGAAGCTCAGAAATATGAACTAGACCATCTTTTGTACCAAGAAAATTTACAAACGCTCCAAAATCTACAGTTTTTACAACCTTACCGTCATAAATAACTCCCATTTCAGCTTCAGCAACTATATCATTAATTTTCTTTTGTGCAGCCAAAGAAGATTCTGTATCAGATGCAGCAATTTTAATTGTTCCATCATCCTCTATATCAACTTTTGCACCGGTTAATTCACAAATTTCTCTAATCATCTTACCACCGGGACCAATCACATCACGAATTTTTTCAACTTTAATTTTCATAGTTGTTATTTTTGGTGCAGTATCAGCAAGAGCCTCTCTAGAAGAACCAATAGCCTTAGCCATTTCGTTTAAAATATGAATTCGGCCATCTTTAGCTTGATCTAATGCTATTTCCATAATTTCTTTTGTAATAGATGTTATTTTAATATCCATCTGTAGACTTGTAATTCCATCTTCAGTACCTGCCACCTTAAAATCCATATCACCTAAATGATCTTCGTCACCAAGTATGTCCGAAAGAACTGAAAAATCATTTTTTTCTTTAATTAGTCCCATTGCTATACCGGCAACAGGCTTTTTTATAGGAACTCCTGCATCCATCAAAGCTAATGAAGTACCACAAACTGTAGCCATAGAAGATGAACCATTAGATTCAGTAACTTCTGAAACTATTCTTACTGTATAAGGAAAATCTTCACCTTGAGGAAGTAATGGGTGAACGGCTCTCCATGCTAATTTACCATGACCAACTTCTCTTCTACCTGGGGAACCAACTCGCCCTGCTTCTCCTACAGAATATGGTGGAAAATTATAGTGGAGCATAAATTTTTCCCTGTATTCTCCATCTAAGGCGTCTATGATTTGTTCATCTTGTCCTGTGCCTAGCGTAGCTACTACTAGTGCTTGAGTTTCACCTCTTGTGAATAAAGAGGAACCGTGAGCTCTTGGTAAAGTACCAACTTCTGCAACAATTGGCCTTACCGTTTTAGTATCTCTTCCATCAATTCTTTTTTTTGTTTTTAGAATACTGCCCCTTACTATATCAGCTTCAACTTCCTTAGTTAAAGATGACGCGAGTGTCATGTTAGGGTTGTCTCCAAGTGATAAAACTATCTCGTTCCTTATTTCGGATAACATTTTAGATCTTTTAGATTTATCCATTTCTTTATAAGCTTTTTCAAACTTTTTTTGAAAAGGTTTAATAAGTTTTAAATATTCTTTTTTTTCTTTGGGTTCTTCTGGTAAAGGACGAGGTTCTTTTGCAGCAACTTCGGCTAAATCAATAATTGCTTTAATTACTGATCCCATTTCTTTATGGCCAAAATCAACAGCACCCAACATTATTTCTTCAGATAACTCTGAAGCCTCTGATTCTACCATTAGAACACCTTCTGTCGTTCCAGCTACAACTAAATCCAAAGTTTTATTCTGCATTTGCTCAGTAGTAGGATTTAAAATATAACTCTTACCATCCCATCCAACTCTGCATGCTCCAATTGGCCCCATAAATGGCAATCCTGAAATAGTCAATGCAGCTGAAGCTCCTATTAATGCCACAACATCTGGATCATTTTCCATGTCATGTGCTAGAACTGTAGCTATTACTTGAGTTTCGTTTTTATAACTTTTATGAAATAAAGGTCTAATTGGTCTATCTATCAATCTACAAACCAAAGTCTCTTTTTCTGAAGGACGACCTTCCCTTTTAAAAAAACCACCTGGGATTCTTCCTGCAGCAAATGTCTTTTCTTGATAATTGACAGTTAATGGGAAAAAATCTATTCCAGGTTTAGCTGAAGCTGCTCCTACAGCAGTACACAATACTGTTGTTCCACCATAAGTAACCATCACTGCACCATCTGCTTGACGGGCAATCTTACCAGTTTCAAATGTCAGTAAACGACCACCCCATGTAATTTCTTTCCTATAAACTTCAAACATAATTTTATCCTCTGCCAACTTCACTTTAAATATTTCATATTAGTACGCTTTTTTGTAAATCAAACTTTTTATATTCAGTTATAACTTAACGTCTTAGACCTAATTTTTTTATTAAATCTTGATAACGATCGTCATTTTTTTTCTTTATATATTGTAGTAAATTTCTTCTTTGCCCAACCATACTAAGAAGTCCACGACGTGAACCAAAATCTTTTTTATGGGTTTTGAGATGTTCTGTTAAATTTTTTATTCTCTCTGTTAAAATAGCGATTTGAACATCGGCTGAACCAGAATCTTTTTCGTTACTTCCATAACTTTTAATTAAATCAACTGTCTTTTCTTTTTCTATCGACATCGTCATTCCCTTCTATTAAAAATTAATTATTCGAGCAGGTCTAATTATACCATTATCAATTCTGATTAGTGCTATTGGATCATTTTCTATCGTTGCATAAATTTTTTCAAATTCATTATAATTAGGATAGAGTGTTAAGAAATGATCTGAATTATCTAAAGAATTTAACTCTAGTTTTTGACCTTGTTTTATCCGCTCCGCTTCTTTTTTACTTAAAGCTAGTGCCGGGATGTCGTCTAGCACAGCTTGTATTGGTAAGATTTTTTTAAAAATCAATGGACTATGTATTATTTCTGGAGAAAAATCTATAAAAATCGTATCCTTTTCTTTAAAATTTCCAACTGATAATCTTCTTAATTGTACCACATGGCCTTTAGTGTTTATTCTCTCAGCTAAATCTCTTGCTATAGACCTTACGTAGGTACCTTTACCACATAAAATTTCAAACTGTGCTTTATCAATATTGATAATTTTTTTTAAAATTAAATCATACACATTTACTTTTCTAAATTGATGTATTACTTCAATTTTTTTTCTAGCCATTTTATAAGATCGTTGACCATTAACTTTGATAGCCGAATAAATAGGAGGTTTTTGCAAAATTTCTCCAATAAAAATAGGAAGTGCTGACTTGATTTGTTGTATGTTTGGTCTTATGTCAGATGTCTCTAAAATATCCCCTTCTAGATCGTCTGTTTCCGTAGTTTCTCCCCATTTTATAGTAAAAGAGTAACGTTTTTCTTTATTCTGTATAAAAGAAATTACTTTAGTTGCCTCTCCAATAGCTATTGGAAGAACACCTGATGCTAAAGGATCTAGAGTTCCTCCATGACCAACTTTTTTGATATTTAAGATTTTTGATACTTTAGTTACTGCTAATCGAGAAGAAATTCCAATTGGCTTATCTAGTATTACCCAACCATTAGTTTTTTTATTAATAAATAACCTCTTATATCCAAAAGTTAATAATTTTTCTTTTTTATAGTGTGAAGTATATTATCAATTTTATGTGCATATTCAAAAGTTGTATCAATTACAAAGCTTAATTTGGGAATTTGTCTCAGTTTAATATCACTTGATATCAATTTTTGAATGTATCCTTTGATTCTATTTAAGCTTTCGAGCACTTCAAGCTTTTGCTCTCCACCTAATGGCATTACATAGACTTTAGCATTTTTTAAATCAGGGCTTACGTTAACTTCAGTTACAGTTATATTATTATTTTCTAGAATAGAATCATAAAAAGTTTCTCGATGTAAAACATTAGATATTAAATGTCTAAGTTCTTCACCAACTCTAAGTTGTCTTTGAGATTGTGTAGTACTGTCCTTTTTATTTCTTTTTGTTTTGAAATTAAAGTTATTTTCCATATGCTATCCAGCTTTTTTATCAATAGTGTCTAAACTTCTAGCCACTTCTTTAACTTCAAAACACTCCATCATGTCACCATCTTGAATATCATTGTAATTTTCAAAACCCATTCCACACTCTAAACCTTCACGTACCTCTTTGACTTCATCTTTAAATCTTCTAAGTGTTTTTAACATACCTTGGTGCATTACAGTATTGTCCCTTAAGAGTCTAAAGCTACATCCACGCTTCACAATTCCTTCAGTAACAAAACATCCGGCTATTTTACCAATTTTAGATACAGAAAATACTTTTCTAATTTCGGCATATCCTATAAATGTTTCTTGTAAATCTGGATCTAAAAGGCCTGTTAAAGCTGTTTTCGCATCTGAAATTAATTCATATATAATTGAGTGGTACCTAACTTCAACACCATCTCTTCTAGCTAAGTCTCTTGCTTTAGGAATAGCTCTGACATTAAACGCAAAAACAAGCGCAGATGACGCAGCCGCTAGTGATATATCGGATTCACTAATTGCTCCAACAGCTCCAGTTAATACTTTGATTTTCACCAAAGAGTTTCCAAGTTTTTCTAAAGCTACTTTTATGGCTTCTAATGAACCATGAACATCTGCTTTAATAATTACAGGTAGCTCAGTTGCTTCACCTGCCTGAATATCAGCTAGCATCTGTTCAACAGAACCACGCGCAGAAAGATTAACCTCTTTCTGTTTGACCATTCTTGATCTATACTCAGCAACTTCTCTTGCCCTGGATTCAGTTTCGACTACATGTGCTAAATCACCTGCACTAGGTGTTCCGGACAAACCTAAAACTTCCACTGGTGAAGAAGGCCCAGCATTTTTAATTCTTGTTCCTACATCATTTAGTATAGCTCTAACTTTTCCTGATTCACTTCCAACAACAATTATGTCTCCAACTTTAAGTGTTCCAGACTTTACTAACATAGTTATAACTGAACCTTTACCTGTTTCTACTTTAGATTCAATTACTACTCCATTTGCATTAATTGTAGGATCACTTTTTAGTTCCATTAGTTCTGCTTGAAGCTCTAATGCTTCTATTAAATCAGTAAGTCCATCTTGATTTTTTGCAGATACATTTATACACTGAATATCTCCACCCATTTCTTCAGGAACAAGCTCATGCTGAAGTAATTCTGTTCGAACTTTAGTTGGGTTAGCTTCAGGTTTATCACATTTATTTACAGCAACAATTATTGGACATGAAGCCGCTTTTGCGTGTTTAATAGCTTCAATAGTTTGAGTTTTAATACCATCATCTGCTGCAACTACTAAGACTACAATATCTGTAACATTAGCGCCCCTTGCTCTCATTTCAGTAAAAGCTTCATGGCCTGGCGTATCTATAAAAGAGATTTTAGAACCAGATTTTGTAGTTATTTGATAAGCACCAATATGTTGCGTTATTCCTCCAGCTTCGCCATCAACTACCTTAGTTTGTCTTAAAGCATCTAATAATGAAGTTTTACCATGATCTACATGTCCCATAATAGTTACAATTGGAGGACGAGTTTTGTAATTAGCAGGGTTTTCTTCTTGAGTTACTAGATCTAACTCTATGTCAGAATCTGAAACTCTTTTGGCTTTATGACCAAACTCAGTAGTTATTAATTCAGCTGTTTCAGCATCTATTGTTTCAGTAGCAGTAGCCATGATCCCATTTTTCATTAATTCTTTGATAACGTCAGCTGTTCTCTCAGTCATTCTATTAGCTAATTCTGAAACGGTTATTTTATCTGGAACTATCACTTCTCTAAATTGTTTAATGGCAGGGGTTTGATCAGCCTGCATTCTTACTTTTTCTCTTCTTCTTTTAATGGAGGCAAGAGATCTTACTCTAACATTATCAGAATCTAAAGCTCTTGCTATTGTCATTTTTCCTTGTCTTTTTTGGTCTAAACCACGCGTCCATGCAAGTTTCTTAGCAGGCTCTTTGAAAGCTTCCTTTTCTTGAGGTTTATTAAAATTCCATGATTTAGTGTTAGTTGGTGTCAACTCATCTTCAGATAATTTTTGTCTATCTCTTTCTGCTTGAACAACTGCTTCCTCAGCTAATTTAGCCTCAATTTGAGCTTTTTTCTGTTCATCTTCTATTTTTTTAATTTCTGTAATTTCAGCAATTTCTAATTTTCTTCTGGCTAATACTTTGTCCTCTGGAGCTAGGTTTGAAGCTGCTACACTAGCTATTTCTGCATTAGCCACAACTCGAGCTTCTTCCGCTTTTGCATGTTCAAGTTTTTGGGCAGCCAATGTTTCTGCTGCTGCTGCTGTTTTAGCTAATCCATCCTGAAGCATTTTACTTCTAGAAGAGATTTCTTCTGCACTTAGCCTAGTATTATTATCTATATTTGTTTTATTAATAAATGAAGTATTTGAAGTGGTTCTATTAACTTGTTTTTTTGTTCGTTTGACCTCTACTTGAACTGTACTACGTCCTATTCGTGAATTAGTAGTGACGCTACTAGTAGATTTAGAAGATGTAATAGGATTTTTTAAGGTTAGTTTACCATCCAAAGAAAGGCTTAACTTTTTCCTTTCTCCATTTGTTTTTTCTTCCATAATATTTATTCCTCAATTCATTTTTCTTATCAGTCTAATTATTTATATTATCTTCTGAAAACCAATGTTCTCTTGCTGACATAATTACTGAACCTGCTTCTTCTTCATTTCCAAAAACATCTTTTCCAAGTAAAGTAAATAACTCTTCACTGTCTAGCTCAGCTAGGTCATTTAAAGTTTTAATTTTATTTTCTGCTAAGATTAAAATACTGGATTTTTCAAGCTTATCAAAGTTATATAAGTCGTCATTAATTTTTAATTTTTTTAAAGAAGTTTCAACTCGCTCAAGTTCAGCCTTAACATAATTTTTTGCTCTTTCATTTAGTTCAGTTGCAATATCAATATCAAACCCTTCAATAGCTTCAAGCTCTTCTAAGGGAGCCTCAGCAATATCGTCAATTGATACAAAACCTTCTCCAACCATAAGATGAGCAATTACATCATCAATATCTAAAGCTTCTATAAAAATTTTGGTTCTTTCAGCAAACTCTTCTTGTCTTTTTTCTGATTCTTCTGCTTCAGTAAGAATATCTACATACCAATTAGTCAATTGAGATGCCAGTCTGACATTTTGGCCTCTTCTACCTATGGCTAAAGACAAATGATCATCAGGCACAACTACTTCCATTCTACCCGCATCCTCATCCATTACAACTTTAGAAGGTACAGCTGGGGCCAGAGCATTAATAACAAAACTTACTGGATCTTCAGACCAAGGTATAATTTCGATTTTTTCTCCTTGCAACTCTCCAACAACAGCTTGTACTCTAGATCCTCTCATACCAACACAAGCACCCACAGGGTCGATACTATGATCATTTGAAAATACTGATATTTTTGCTCTACTGCCAGGTTCTCTTGAAACGCCTTTAATTACAATGATTCCGTCATAAATCTCAGGAACTTCTTGAGTAAATAAAGCACCTAAGAATTCGTTGCATGAGCGAGATAGAAATATTTGTGGCCCTCTTAGCTCTTCCCTTACGTCAATAATATAACATCTCAATCTATCACCAGGCCTTAATTGCTCTCGCGGTATCATTTGATCTTTTTTGACAATAGCCTCAGCTCTTCCTAGGTCAACTGTAACAGAGTGATTTTCAACTCTTTTAATTGTTCCAATAACAATTTCACCAATTCTATCTTTGTACTCTTTAAATTGACGTTGACGTTCTGCTTCTCTTACTTTTTGAGATATAACTTGTTTAGCTGTTTGAGCAGCAATGCGACCAAAATCAATCTGAGGGAGAACTTCTTTATAATGTTGACCAATACTTAAATCTAAATTTCTTCTTTCTGATTCTTGAAACGTCATTTGAGTAGATTCATTTTCTATATTTTCAACAACTTCAGTATATTGAGCAATAACAATTGATCCATTTTTTCTATCAATAATAGCTCTAATATCTCTGTCAATACCGTATTTAGTTCTAGCAGCCTTTTGTATAGCTTCTTCCATTGCTGATATAACTTCTTCTTTTTCTATAGATTTTTCTCTAGAAACAGCTTCAGCGACTTGTATTAATTCTAGTCTAGGTATGGATTTTAATTCCATTTTAGTTTCCTTATTTAATTATTGTCTAATTCAGTTATGTACTTTTATTTTCAATTGCCCATTTCAAATCAATATTTGATTTATCTATTTCAGATAAAGTAATCTTCATTTCGTGTTCTTCAGTTTCTAAAATTATAAACTCTTTTTTATCAACACCTTTTAAAAAACCTTTATGCACCTTTTTACCTAAATATTCTTCTTTCAGAGTAATTCTTATTTTACTATCTTTAAAATATTCATAATCTTCTAATGTAGTTAATGGCCTTGAAAGTCCTCCAGAAGACACTTCAAGATTATATTGAGAACTTATTGGATCTTCAACATCTAAAAATGCAGAAATTTGTCTACTAAGAAAAGTACAGTCTTGTATATCCATTTGCCTATCTTTAAGTCTTTCAGCCATAATCTGCAACGTTTTTTTCCCAGTGACACTTATTAATTTAACTCTAATCAGATGATATCCTAGATCCTTTAGTCTCATTAACAATAATTCTTTGATTTTATGTTCAATCATTTAAATATTACTAGCTTAAAATAAAAAAAAGTGAGCCTTGCTCACTATATTTAATATATAGAGTTTTTAGTAATAAAAATCAATACATTTGAAAACAGGCAATTTAAACTAATTACAAATCATTTTTTGAAAGATAAACCAACTTGGTTCTCTTTTAGCTTCAATTGATTTTTGCTCATACTTTGTAGCAAAGCAGTCTAAAGGTCTTTTTTGCCAATCAAGTTTATGATTAGCGGTCCAAAAATACCCCTTATGACGTTGAAAAACTTCTAATATCCAACTTTTTAATGTTGAATGATCAGTAGCTAAAGTTATAGTTCCATTAGGAATTAAAATATTATATAAATCATCGATAAAACTATCTTGAATTAATCTTCTATTTTTATGTTTAGTTTTAGGCCAGGGATCAGGAAATAATATTTTAACCTCTGCAACACTATTATTTGGGAAAAAAGGTAATATTTCCCTAATGTCATCTGGCCATATTTTAATATTAGTAATTTTGTTATTAAATAAATCTCTTATTAGCCTTGCTGTAGTGTTCAAAAAGGGATCGGCACCAATATAAGATATTTCAGAATTTTTAATTGCTGAATTTATTAAGTTAGTCCCACTTCCAAAACCAATTTCAATTATTATTTTCTTAGATTTTGGTTGGAATAAATCTAAAGGAAAAATTTTAGGTTGTTCTTTCTTCATATCTTTAAGTTTAATTAAATAATCTTTTTCACCTTGCTTCAAAGCTAAAGAATTGGCTTTTGATAATTTTCTTCCAACTCTTCTTCCGTAGAAACGAAATTTTTTATTAAACGATAAGTTGTTCAATTAAAGACTACATGCTTTTTGAATAGCTTCTACCAGGTCTGTTTTCTCCCATGAAAAAGATCCTTCAATACTTTCATTAGGTTGTCTTCCAAAATGTCCATATGCTGAAGAAGGAACATATATACCTGAGTTTAGCTTCAAATGCTCTCTAATTCCTCTAGGTGACATGTCAATTAAATCAGTTAATATATTCTCTATAATCGCATCATCTAATATTCCACTTCCATAAGTATTAACATAAAATGAAAGGGGTTTAGAAACACCAATTGCATAGGCAATTTGAATTGAACACTTAGAAGCTAGTTTGGATGCAACAATATTTTTAGCTAAATATCTAGTAAAATATGCTGCTGAGCGATCAACTTTTGTAGGATCTTTTCCTGAAAAAGCTCCTCCTCCATGCGGAGCTGAACCTCCATAAGTATCAACTATTATTTTTCTACCAGTTAAACCTGTATCGCCATCAGGTCCACCAATCTCAAAAATACCTGTGGGGTTTACATATAATTCTTCTTCAGAACACATCCATCCTTCAGGTAAAACGTCTATAACTACATCTCTAACTAAGTTTCTAATATCTTCTTGAGAACATTCCTTAATGTGTTGAGTGGAAACCACAACGGAACATGCCCTTACTGGCTTTCCATCTCTATACTCTAAGGTAATTTGAGACTTGCTGTCAGGAAGCAATATACTTTGTTTACTTTGATGTCTTAAAATAGACAATTTTTTCAAAATTTGGTGCGAATAATATAATGGTGCAGGCATTAAAACTTCAGTTTCTTCACACGCGTAGCCAAACATTAAACCCTGGTCTCCGGCTCCCTCGTCTTTATTTCCGAGTTTATCTACCCCTATTGCTATATCTGCTGATTGACTATGCAAATGACATTCAAAATCCATTTTTTCCCAATGATAGCCATCTTGTTCATACCCTATATCTTTGACAGCTTTTCTAACTTGATCTTCAATTTCTTCATCAGTTATGTGTATACCATCTGGAAGCCTGTATTCACCTGCAATAATTGTCTTGTTAGTAGTAACCATAGTTTCACAAGCCACTCTAGCTTCTGAGTACTTATTAAGCATTAAGTCAACAACAGTATCAGATATTCTATCACATATTTTGTCAGGGTGACCTTCCGAAACAGACTCTGAAGTAAACAAATAATTATTCTTCATTCTTAAACACCTTTTTATTATTTAAAATTATGTAAATATTACTTATAAGCAGAATGAATAAAATTGAAACACTAAAAATATAATCTCCATATTTTCTATATATTGTCATATCTAAGGCTGATAATAATGTAGTAGTTTTAACATCTTTAGTATTTAATGGTATTCTTAAAATCTCTTTACCGTATGGAGATATAAAAGCAGAAATACCTGTGTTTGCAACTCTAACTAAAGGAATGCCAAACTCTACTGCTCTAATTTTAGCTAATGCAAGATGCTGATGTGGTCCAGAAGTATCTCCGAACCAAGCGTCATTTGTTATATTTATTATAAGCTTTGTATTATTCGAAAGGCGATTTCTTACTTCTTCAGAAAACAAAACCTCATAACAAATTAAAGGCAGCACATCACCAATATTTGAAATTTTGAAATTTTTATTCATTATCCCACTTGAAAAATCTCTTTTATTTTTCATAAACCCAAAACTCTTAATAAAACTTATAAAAGGAATGTATTCTCCAAAAGGAACTAAGTGGATTTTGTCATATTTATATTCTAAATTACCCAGTGAATTAATATAAATAAGTGAGTTGAACAAATTTTTATTTTCAAAACTAAGTGTTCCAATAATTAATGATGTATTAGTGTTATTTATTATATCATTAGTAATATTTGATATTAAGTCTAAATCTTTAGGAATCACTCCTTCAAAACTAGTTTCAGGCCAAATTATAATCCTATTAGTGTTGATATATTCTATCGATTTTTGAGTTGATAATTTTACTAAAGTTTCAATATGACTAGTTCTCTTTAAAATATCCCATTTAGCCTTTTGTTTGATATTTGGTTGCACAATTGTGATTAGTGGTTGATTTTGAATTTTCAAATTTTCTCTATTATTAGATCTATAAAAAGAGGCAAATAGTAAAATAAATATAGGAATACAAATTGGTAATATGATTAAATATTTATTTTTAATATTTTTATATGAGATAAAAGGAAATACACACACAATAAAGACTAATAAATTTGAGGTGTAACTACCTATAAATGAAAATATTTGAATAAGATTTTCACTTGAGCTAAGAATCATAGAAGGCATTAACCAAGGAAAACCTGTAAAAATATTACATCTCATATACTCTGATAAAGACAAAACAACTATAATTGTTAAAGTGGAGCTTCCTAATTTATTTCCAATAAATTTTGCAACCAGAAAAGCTGTTGCCCAAAATAAAGCTAATATGCTTGGAAGCACCAAAACACCTAATGGCATAAAATAAATCTCATAAGTATCATTCACCAAAAAAGCTGAACCAATCCAATACAAGCCGAATGAAAACCAACCAAAGCCTAAAGAGAATCCTGCAAAAAAAATTTTTTTAAAAGCTTTAAGTTTACTAACTATATAAATACCAAAACCTAATATAAAAATTGAGGGCACTATAGAAAATGGGGGCAATGAAAAGGTTGCCGCTCCACCAAGAAGATATAAAGTTAAATATAGAGGAAAGTTGAAGTTATATAATTTTTCCATGTAAATAGTTAACGGTTATTTTCTTTAATATTTGATGTTTCTTTTAAACCCTTAATTCTTACCAATACTATTCTTCTTGGGTCAGCGTCTAAAATTTCAAATTCTAAACCAGATGTCGAGTGCCTAACGACTTCTCCAATTACAGGAACTCTTCCAACAATATTAATTATGAAACCTCCTAATGTGTCAATTTCTTCATTTAGTTCAGATTCTGAAATTGCTATTAAAAAATCTTCTAACAAATCTAAAGTGATTTTTGCCTCTACTATTACAGACCCATCAGGCATCCTATCTAAACGGCATTCTGTTAATGAATCATGTTCATCTTCTATTTCTCCTACCAACTCTTCAACTAAATCTTCAATAGTAACTAAACCATCTATCCCACCATATTCATCTACAACAAGTGCTAAATGACGCCTTTTAATTCTCATTTCATGTAATAAATCTAATAAACTTATAGATGGAGAAATAAAAATAGGTTCTTTTAAAAGTGATTTTATATCCTTTTTTTCTTTCAAGTATAAGTTAGCTAAGACGTCTTTTATATGAATAATACCAATAATTTCATCTAAACTCTCTCCTCTTACTGGAACTCTACTATGATTTGCTGCTATTAACTGCCTTACTATTTCATTAAAATCATCCGACATAGCCACTGAAGTAATATCTATTCTTGGAACCATTACATCTGAAGCTGTTATACCTCTTAATCCAGCTAAGTTTTTTAATAACTCATTTTCGTGACTTAAGTTTTTTCCATTTAAATCGTCTGCATTTATTCTTTTAGCAACAAATTGTTCTAACTCTTTATCTAACTCATTCTTTTTTTGTATTTCTTTTTTTAAAAAAAATTTAGAGAAATTAAACTTTGCTAATGATTTTTTTTCCAACTTTATTCCTAATTATTATTTTAATAGTTTGCGTAGGGGTTTTTAATATCCAAATTTTTAAGAATTTTAATTTCTAATGTTTCCATAATTTCTGCATCGAGGCAATTGTCATGATCATAACCTAATAAATGCAAAAAACTATGAACAAATAAATGTATCAAATGATCAGATATTTTTATCTTATCTTTCTTTGCTTCTTTAACTAAGGTATCGCAAGAGATAACAATGTCACCTAAAAATTTTATACTTATTATCTCTTCATGTTCTTCTATAAATGGAAATGAGAGTACATTAGTAGCAGAATTAATATTTCGAAAATTATTATTTAGATTTGTGATTTTATTATCACCAGTAAAAAGAACTGAAATCGAGAATTTTTTAGAAAGCTTTGTATTTTTTGTTAATTGAATAATATTCTGAATAATTGAATTAATTTTATTTTCAAATTTGTTATCAATAATTTTTTCCCATAAAATATCATCAATTATAGATTCTATTAAGTATTCATTTGTTTCCCAATTCTTAAATTTTTTTTTTGTTTTAATCATTTAAAATTTTTAAACTATTAATCATATCAAGAATTATCATATGCTTTTATTATTTCAGCAACTATTGGATGCCTTATAATATCACTAGTGCCTAATTCAATTATTTTTATAGATTTAATATTATTAAGTATCTCTTGTGCCTGTTTTAAACCAGACTTTTGTCCTAAAGGTAGATCAATTTGACTTAAGTCCCCATTGATTACCATTCTAGAGCCTTCACCTATTCTTGTTAAAACCATCTTCATTTGTACCGATGTTGTATTTTGTGCCTCATCAATAATTACAAACGAGTTTGTAAATGTTCTTCCACGCATAAAGGCTAAAGGAGCAATTTCTATTTCACCAGATTCAATTTTTTTTTCTACTCTATCAGAAGGCATCATTTCATATAAAGCATCATATATAGGTCTTAAGTATGGATCTATTTTTTCTTTCATATCTCCGGGTAAAAAACCCAATCTTTCTCCAGCTTCAACTGCAGGCCTTGCTAAAATTATTTTATCAACCAACCCCTTTTTTAACATATCAATACCTTTTGCTACTGCTAAATATGATTTACCAGTCCCAGCAGGTCCAAGGCCAAAAACTAACTCATAATTATTTAAGGCATCAAAATAAGCCTTCTGACCTATACTCTTGGGTATGATTGTTTTTTTCCATGTATCAATTTTGTAAGAATTAAAAGAAGATTTTGTTTTGGTAGTTTCATGAAAATTACTATCTGTTTTTAACATTCTTAGTTCAGTTTCAAATCTCGAAAATTCACATATAATATTTTTACCTCTTTCTTTTGAGATACTATCATAAACATTTGTTAAAATTGCTTTTGCTAATTTCACATGTTCATCTTTACCTGAAATTTTAAATTGGTTTCCAAAGGTTTGTATATTAGCTTCTGTTAACTGTTCTAATCTACTTAAGTTAATACTATAGTTACCTAACATAATTGATATCAAAGAGTTGTTTGGAAACTCAATAGTGATTTCTTTATTATTATTCGTTGAATCTAAAATTAAATTTTCTTTCAAAGTTTATTTACTAAATTTATATAATTTGACCACTAATACTATTTTGATGAGCGTCTGTTACTTTTACGTTTATAATTGAACCAATTAATTCTTTTTTTTCATGGTTAAAGTACACCGACTGATTAAAGGGAGATCTGCCTAGAAACTGATTTAATTTTTTCCCATTCTTTAAAACTAAAACTTTAATATTAGAATTAACCGAATTTTTGTTAAAGTCAAATTGCTGCTCTCTTAAAATATTTTGAACTTCGTGTAATCTTAATTTCTTTGTCTTTTCATCAACTTGATTCGGTAATGTTGCTGCAGGAGTTCCAGGTCGAATAGAGTACTTAAAAGAATAAGCTTGAGAAAAATTGATTTTTTTAATAAGTCTAATGGTCTCATTATGATCATTATCAGTTTCACCAGGAAACCCTATTATAAAATCACCCGATATAGCTATATTAGGTATATGATACCTAACTTTTTCTATTATTTGAAGATAATCTCTTACTTTATGTTTTCTATTCATTGACCTAAGAATGTTGTCAGAACCCGATTGAACAGGTAAATGAAGGTAAGGCATAAGTTTATCTATGTCTCTATGGGCCTCTATTAATTCAATATCCATATCTAATGGATGAGAGGTAGTATATCTTATAAATTGAAGTTCTTTAATTTTAGCAAGTTCTTGGATTAATTTTCCTAATCCCCAAATTTTGCCATCTTTCCATCTAGAACTCCAAGCATTAACATTTTGTCCTAATAATGTGATTTCTTTTACTCCACTATCTATTAAACTTTTAGCTTCTTGAATGATAGATTCTATGGATCTAGAATATTCTGATCCTCGAGTATAAGGAACAACACAAAAAGAACAAAATTTATCACAACCTTCTTGAATAGTTAAAAAAGCGGATGGACCTCTTTCAGATATTTTTGACTTTAATTCATCAAACTTAGGCACAATTGGAAAGTCAATTTTTATTAGTTTATTTTTTTCAACTGGATCAACCTTTGAAATTAAATCTGGTAAACTTTGATAAGATTGCGGCCCAACAACTATATCTACCCATGGAGAGCGTTTCATAATTGCTTCACCTTCAGCTTGAGCAACGCATCCAGCGACTGCTATAATTGTCTTTTTTCCTGTTTGTTCTTTTCTTAATTTTGCTTGATCTCTGTAACGACCAAGTTCCGAATATGTTTTTTCAACAGCTTTTTCTCGAATATGACAGGTATTAATTACTATAAGGTCAGCATCGTCTCCATTATAAATAATTTCATACCCTAATGGCTTAAGTAGATCGATCATTTTTTCAGAATCATACATATTCATCTGACATCCGTGTGTTTTTATATATAATTTTTTCATATAGCTAATACTTTTAATTGATGAACTTCTTACTGCCATATATATGGTTTATACTGCAAGTTATTTTCGTTTTAATAATTGGAATATACAGAATTAATTTTTTTTTCTAAATACATACTTAACTCTTTCCTATCAGCAAAGTCATTTGTATTTATACAATCTAAATATATGATTTTAGCAGTTATAAATTTTATGTCTTTTAGGATTGCTAAATGAGGATTTAATTCCATATCACCATACCAAGCTATGACTGGCATCAACCATCTATTTATTGGTACTCCATTTATCTTTGTATAGATTATAACTAATGGTTGAATTATAAAATTTTGATTTTCTAAAGCTGAAAATACACTTGATTTAAATGGTAATACCCTATTCCCATCAGATGTAGTGGCTTCAGGAAAAATTAATAATTTTTCTCCTACAGATAGCAAATCCAACAAAAAAAATTTTTGTAATAAGGTATCAGATTTTACTCTTTTAATATAAACTGTATTAGCAAGTTTAGATAAAAACCCAAAAATCGGCCAATCTTTAACTTCTGACTTAGCTACAAATCTTACAGGTATTGAAGATCCTAAAATAGGTATATCAAGATAAGAAATATGATTACACACAAAAAGATTGCATTCCTTTGATTTTTTTTTATTTCCTTCGTGCTTAATTTTCACTGATAAAAGCCAGATTAACAATTTATGAAAAATTAAAGGGAACCACTTATCTATAAGAGGCAAAATTCCTCTTCCAAAAAAGGATATTATTATCAGTGGAGATACTAAAATTAAAAAAACAACTAACTTTAATACAAAAGAAAGTCTTTCAATTATTGAGGGTTGGAGCATTGGGTTAAAGTATTTTTTACTTTCAAGCATCATGATTTAAATACTTTTTTTTATACTTATAAGCTATATTTTCTGTTTTAACAGCAATACACAAATCAATAGTGTTAAATTGATGATCTACAAAATAACTATCGCTTACTTTACCACCCACTCTTAAATAACCTTTTATTAAAGGAGGTAGCTTTAAAAACGTATTTAACATATCTAACTTTTTAATCTTAAATTTATCAATTGAATATATATTTTTATCTAAACTTTTGACTAACAAATCATTTGGTAAGGAAAAGTTATCTCTTAAGAAAAATAATTGTTCAGAAAACTTGAATACATCAATTCCAGGAAAACTTGCACAACCAAATAAAATTTTAATATCATATAAATTTATATATCGAGCTATGACTTTCCAAATTAAATTCATTATATTTCTGTTTCTATAATCCTTATGAATACATGATCTTCCTAATTCAAGTATTTGTTTATCCCTGTATGTTTTAATGATGTTTGTTAAATCAAATTCAGAAGATGTATAAAAACCTCCAAACTGTCTCGCTAAATCACCTTTTAATAATCTATAAGTACCAACGATTTGATTGCTAGATTTTTTTCTCGTTTTATCTATAACTATTAAATGATGTGCAAAATGATCTATACTATCGTAATCTAGTTTTAGTATTTTTTTTGATAAAGATGGTTTAGCATTTCTTTCTTTATAAAATACAGAATATCTAAGTGACTGTGCACTTTTAAGCTCGGATTTATTTTCAACTAATTTTATTAAAAAGTTTCCATGCTCCAAAATTGGTAAAGTTACATTATGATGATATGGCCTAAAGTAATTCATTTTTACATATTAATTTTTATTTTACGATTTATGTCTTATGACATGTGAGGTATTTATTCAATCTTTAAACAAAGTGTTAGGGCATCAATTCTGGTTTCGTCTTTAACCTGATAATAACTTTTTCTAATGCCTGTTTTTTTAAAACCATTTTTATAGTAAAAATTAATAGCCTCCATATTTGCACTCGAAACTTCTAAAAAAATGTTTTGAGCACCTTTCTTTTTCATTTTATTTATAAAAAAAGATCCACAATTTTTTCTTTGATGGTCTTTAGTAACACCTATTTTAATGATCTCTATTTCATTTTTAATATCAAAAAATAAAACATAACCTATGATTTCATTTAGCTCAATTTTCCAAATTCTAAAATATTCTAGTTCTGCAAACTTTGATAAATCTTTTATATTCCAAGGATATTCAAAAAGTTGTTTTTCTATTTGTAATATTTCTTTATAGTCACTTTTATTTACATCACTAATTTGGTACATATGAGATCTAATTATTAATTTCTGCTGTTCGTATATAAATAGGCTCAACTTCTTTAAAAATAAAACCTATATAGTTTTTATTTTCGAATTTATTAGTCAAATATGACGCTAATTTAGAAATCCAAATTGCATCAGGTTTTTGAAATGTATTTTTAGAAATTTTTCTAGTAATTATATTGCTATTTATTTCACTAGATCTATGCCCTACAAATAAAATGCATTTATCTTCGAGTTTATTTTTAATTAAATAATCATTTATATTTTTTAAATCTAAGACTTCTATTTCATTCAATGGAAAAAATGGAAAGGATTTATCATCATTATAGTTAACTTTAAATAGTTGAATAAAGTTATCACCTCTTTTTGTGTCAATCATAGATATAATATATTCAACATTATAACTTATTGCTTCTTCTAACACTGACATAGTTAAAGCAGCTAATCCGTTCACTCCTAAACTTTGCAAATTATAGTTTGAATTTAATATACCTTTTGCTAAAGCAATAACTACACGAATACCTGTAAAGCTCCCGGGACCACAACCTACAGCAATTGTTGATAATTCATTTATTGAAATTGAATTATCTTTCAATAAATTACTTATGGCAGGAATGATAATCTCGGGTAAATCATTTTCAATATTTAAGGTTTTATTGCAAATAATTAAGTTTTTTTTACTTATGGCAAGAGATAAATAATTAGTACT